>NZ_JBPXRQ010000004.1:0-205954 GCF_051842895.1 Cytobacillus sp. Hm23 | reverse complement strand
CAGGCAAAAGTTCCTGAATTGGCAAAAAGAACAGAACAAAACTTGTCTTCATTAATTAGTCTTAACTTGGCATTAGAGTCACCGAAGGTGGCTTAATAGCTTGTTTTGTACTCTATTTATGACAAGGGATGCTCCATCAAATTGTGTAACAATTAGTTGGAGAGGTTCACATGTAACGATGTTTTAGCTTAATCATTTTAGAAGGAGAAATTGAAGAGGATACTCAATACTTTAATAACTTCCTCAATTGGTTCCGTTGGCTTGAAATAGGAAAGGATATAGTATTTGATAATGAGGAGAGCAAATGGGTATTTCAGCGTGTCGAAAACCTGACTACATAACGGTTAGATGTTGCGGAAGTGCATAAAAAGAGACCTCATAAAAGAGGTCAGTAAATTACTTCTCTACTGTAATATATCCATTTTCTTTAAGCCTTGTAATTTCACAATTTTCGAGGATTTCAAATTCTTTCAGTCTATCTTCAATTGTCTTCTTTGTACTATCCTTGAATAAATCTTCTCTGTCGTAGTGAGGGAAGACAAGTTTATCAGTTAATCCTAATGCTGAATAATCCTTAGTGTTTAGTTTATCAATCTGCGGAGTAAAGAAATGGACTACCTTAATGTTAGGACCAAGGAGAACAGCACCAGCACTAACACCTATAATAACTACATTTTTTGAAACTAACTGCCTAAGGATATTATCTGCTCCACTCTTTTTAGTATGAAATAACAAGTTAAATGGATTCCCACCGTTGATATATATGACATCTTGCTGTGTAAGACTTTCTGGACTCTCAAATTCTAAGTCAATGAAATGGATGTTTTGGAACCCCATTTTCTTAAAATCTTCTTTTGCCTTTTGTGCGTACTTATTATTCTCTTTATATGGTGAAGCAGTAGTAATAATAGCAACCTTCTTTTCGTTAACTTCCCTATTTACAAGTTTTAATAATTGGTTTTTAATAGAGTCATTGTAAAAACCATTAGAAGTTAGTAATAATTTCAACATTTTCAGCCCCGTTCTCTTCTCAAGTTAGTTCTTGGCATACCCTTATTTTAACAGGGAATGATAGAAATCAGGACTTTTAATTAAACAACAAAATTCTATAGAAAACAGCTGGTGACAAAGTTATTGGAAGAGATTTTAATGAAAATAGCTACTCCTTCAATGAGGATATTATTAATGCAATCACAGTATTAAACAAAGATCCTGACTTTGATTATGGGTTTATAGTGTTAACTAGTTCTCCAAATAACAAAGAAGGTTGTTTTATTATGAATATCAAAGAGGAATTTAGTACATTAATTTATTTCTTCGAAGGTTATTTTAATCAAAGTGTAAGTTGGAATGATCTGGATGAGTTGTTGATGGATTTTAGAGAGTCAGAAAGGGAGCAACTTATCTCATTATTTTTGGAAGAGATTCAAAAGTTAAAACAAATATATGATAATAATGACAAAAAAACTTGGAATGAAATAAATGTATCGGTCAAAGAGAACAGCATGAGATATTTTAGATTTGATAGAGCTATGGAGTTTCTTAATCAAGTTAAATCTGTATTTAATGATAAGGAAGTAGTGTAAAATGTTTCTCCCCTATGCAAGTAAACAAAAAATGTAACGCAATAGAAGTGATATGTGAGGGTGCTACCTCGAATACTTTGAACGGGTTAATAGTGACATTACGAAAAAAGGAAATAACTTTAGTCACTTCAAGGTATTATTTGTTTAGATTTCTTTCTTCTGACAATCTTCTTACTCCTTCGGTGCTGGATACTTCTAAAACTATTTGTTCAATTGACTTTGGAATGTTGGATAATTTTGTTGAACACTACAATAAATAAAAAACGAATATTTTTTTGGAATTTAAAGTTAAGTAGAAACCTCAGTTGATAGTGTGTTATTAACAACTGAGGTTTGATTAAAAAACACATATATAAAGCAAAGTGAATTAAGGATGAAAAATCATTCTCCAGATGAGCAACCCGTAAATTCTACAACTAAATCAACTTTCAATATAACAATTTGTCGACCACATGGATCAGTTGTAAGATCAATACTTGGGATATATCCAGTGATATCAAAACAATCACGACAAGGAGGCTTTTGACCACATGTAAAATCAATGATTTGGTCAACACATGTTGTAGTATCACAACAAATTGTACATGGTGTATTTGAAATATTCAGTGTGATGCCCCTTTTGGGTTTTAATTCACCAAAGTTTGCATGCATTCTAGCACAGCCAACCAGACGAACTGCTTCTATGTCAACAGGACATTCTAAAGTACCATTGCACGGGTTGTTTACAACCCCTGTTGACTGGAATGTTTCTAAACAACAATCCAATTCACTAAAGTCGAAAGAGATACACAGTGGATCTATTATTGGTAAAATGAATCCATCTGGGACTACACTCGTACAACAAAATGAAATTACATTATTACATTCATCTTGCTGTTCAACAACCATGGGATTTATAGCTTCTCCATTCTTATCGATAGCAAATGAATACTTTTGATCCTCTTTTGGTAATTCAGCATCTTGTTCATTAAAATTTGTAAGATTAATATTATAACTTTCCATCAATAATCACTCCTTTTTTATTAATCATTACATAACATATGTACATCTATCTGTTGTGCTTGGACGATTATCCTTAGGTGTGTAACCATATTAAAAAGGAGTTAGGGTATAAGTCGATAAAACTACCATTTTTTTTTTGGATAAATTAATAAATACAAAAAAATTTTTACTACTTGAAGGAGAAAAATAGTGAAAAAAGGAATATTTTGAAACTGATTTGTAGACATAAACAAAAGGTTGGTACGCTTGAGAATAGACAATTCTTTTCGGACATTATGGCTGCAGACTTTAGCTAGAATGATTGTCCACACCTTTCAACCCTTATATTCATATTATATATATCAAGGGAGGAGGTGAGATTAAATAGGAACTTTAGTTTGCAGAAAAACAAATGAGAATTTTTGTGATTGTTGTGTCACTCCAATGAAAAGAGTTCTAGAGCAACTTGAAGGGAATTTAGCAATACTAGCAACACAAAATGAAGTGTTTAATTTTGATCCCATTTCAGGTTTCCAACCAATTCTGATAGAAAAGGTTAATAAATTTGGAGTAGATACCTCAGAAGGTTTCTTTCCGATCAGTCAGGTAAAAGCTGTTACTGTAAATGCTATTTATCCTGACATAGAATTAATTCCATCAGAAAGGAGTGGTGGTGTTTGTAAATGTATTGAAGATCCAGCGACAGATCGTTTTAAATGTTTAATAGATAAGAAAGTCATTATTAGTGCGCTAGTACCAACATTTTTATTCGAAGATGCGCCAGTAACTGTTAAAGTAGCAGGTGAAGGAATTGTAATAGTAGAAGATGTCAGAGATGGTATAACACTTTTCGTTGCTATTTCAACGTGCTGTGTTACACGCATAAAAGAAGTAGATATGTAGAGGAAAACCTAGACAAATTAGAGTATGTCTAGGTTACATAATGAAGCATAAAATTAAAGTGTATAATATTCATTCATAACTAAATGTTAACAAATAATTAAATAGATTTAAATTAAAATGGGGGTGGGAAGCCAGGTATGTGTATTTTTGTAAATATGAATGAAAGATACATAGAATTGGTATTTAAAGCTATGGAGAAACACAGTCATTGAGGTTCGTGATAAAATCTGATTTTTATTGTAAGGGAAGTAATGGCACAAACTCTGTTGCCTTAAATTAACTTATTTAAGCAATATCAATGAGTTTTTGTATAAGAAAATAACGCCGAGGTGCTTACCTAATGTCCATTGTATGTAATCTAATTCTGAGCCTTTTTTATCTCCTCCATCAAGTGCAAAATATCCATCTTCCATATTCCATTTTCTTTTTTTAATATTAATATGACTGTAGTGTGGTAAAGACCAAACTCAACACTCAGTTCGACTGCTACATCATTATCAGTTTTATTTTCCTCATTAACTTCAATTGAATTGTAATACCTATAATCAAAAGCGGTATCCACATCTTTTTTATGCAGACCTTCCTTATATTTTTGTTTAAAAGTTGAAAAATCTGGTAATGCATCATTGTCAAAAGTCAGTGAATAAATTGCCTCAATATCATCAATTACTACTGAGTGAAAGTAAATCAAAACTATATTCTCTGGTGAAAAACCTAGAAGGTGCCTCACATTTTTGTCCTGTGCAAATAATTCGTATGCGTCTAATTCTGTCTCTGACAAGTCTTTTAAATAAGAAAATTCTTTATTAAGTTCATTTATTACCCTTTGTTGTTCCTTGATTATTTTATTAGCCTCAACTACTTTTTCATTTAATTGTTCTTGTGTTTCAATTAATGAGTTTATTTCATTATTGCAACCAGTCACAAATAATATAATTACCATAAGAGAAACATTGATAGCTTGTTTGATCATCTGTATCATCCCCCATAACTTAAAGTATACCTATAAAACAATACTCCCTTGTTTATTATAATCTATAAAAATCTATGAATAATTAAAACACTTATAAAAAAATATTCATAAGGAGTTCTGTGGTAATTAATTCGTTGTGGAATCTACTTTTTTAGCTCTTTGTCTTTGGATGCTCTATTGGAGAATATTCTTATTTCAAATCTTGTAGCTTTAAAAACTTAGCCTCTATGGTATTAGATAATTCATATGGTGTGAATTAAATAGTAGATCATAGTTAATCTTGCAATTAAGAAGAGGCGTAAAGTGAAAAAAGCAAAATGGTGGATAGAGATTGAAGGATCAATAAAAGCGGATGTTGATTGTCACACATTCACAGAGTTTTATTGATTTGTTAAAACAAAGGAATGGGAATTCGTAGGTGTAACAAAGCAATTGGAAGATGAATAATATGGTAGCTGAATGTTACGATAAAATGAAAGTTCTATTTAAAAAGAAAAGCCCTAGATTTTTAGTCTAGGGTAAGCAAAAGGGGAAAAACTTTTAATAAATCATTATATTAAATATCGACTACTTTTAATTAATGTAAATATGTTTTTCACGAAATAAGAAAAACTACCTACCTCTGACTGACTGTGTGTATTTCACCTGTCCTATCTATTTGATATAGAATTCCAAGTCTCGGGAACTAGGCAGTTATTTGTCCAATTAGCAATTAGGGTTAATTTTGTGGGCTAGGAAAGAATGAGTAACATATAAATACAACAAGTCATCGAAGGGGGAGTGAGATGAAGAGACTTGGAAGTTTTTTATTATGGCCACTTTTATTTACCTTGTTACTATGGGTCGGAACCAGGTTTCAAATTTATATTGAGGTTAAATATGAAGGAATGTATATTTTTTATCCAATATTAATATATTCAACAATTTTTCCTTACTTAATGGGGATGTTTTTTCGATTACCATCACTTTTGAATGTAGTGAGGAGTAAAAAAGCTTTGACATTCGATGTAGTAAAGTTTTTAGTCATTGTGTTACCTGCATCTATAATAGCTTCATTTCATATTATTTATTTTTCTCCACTTGGTCATTATATTCCGCTTGGGTACATCATTATTAATCCAAGGTTATTTTTAGCAGATACCCCAATTACAATAATAAGTTTTGTAGCAGGATATATGCTATTGAGTTGCATAAAGGAGAAGTAAACCCTAATCACTCATCTTCCAGAATAGGTAAGAAGGAAAAAAATGCCCTAGGCTATTTCAACCTAGGGCAAAAAAGAAGGGAATTAACAAATGAATAAACATCACATTAATTATTGACCATACATAAGCAAATTAAACATGCAACTTCAGCCACAGATAAACAACTTAACTCTGCTTGTTTTTGTATATATGACCTTATGTTTTTATTGTTGAATTCCTTTTAGTTATTAAAATGATAAGTTTGATTTTTAATGTAATTGTAATGCTGTGTTGTTCTTTAAAGGAAGTTTTTTTACATAAAGTCCGTCATAATAATGTAACTGATAAATGTCCAAGTTCAAAACTTAAATTTAAGGAAACTCCAGAATTAATTTTTTACTAATAATAATATTGATGATTAACTTCAGTATCAATCAAAAATCACCATTCAGATAAGATTTCAAATAGGAATCTAAATCAGGAAGTCCTTTAGGATTATTTAATACTGAATCTAACCAAGCTTGTCTCTCAAAACAAATTATCTTTAAATCCCAAACGCATGCTGAAATTCCTGTATGAGTCATTTCAACCAATGCAGAAAGATTGTCTTTAGGGGATATGAACACATGGTGATGAAGCTCATTTTCATCTTGCCACCAATCTAAAAATACGAAATTCGAATCATGTCCATCATGAATTCCAATATATCCTACGCCATATACAGTATCGGAAATTGCAGGTAGCTTTGAGAGAGTAACTGATTTAGCATGGTTAATTAAATCAGGATTAGGCAGTTCGTTTTCATAAGATATACCATAAACTTTTAATTTCCAATCATAGTGGTTGAGTATTTCTATAAAACGAATAGGTCTTTGTTTATAAGACTGTTTTAATTTATTCAATGTTTTCATCCTTTCTATGTATTTCATCAATTAAAGCTACTAATAGAATAAATACAGAAATTTATGTTAACACACTCAAAATACAAATTATGGATATTCATTTTTATGTTGGAGAGAAAGCCACAAATACTGGATTATTACCAACTGTTATAGTAGTAATTACAACTTGAGTTTTTGTGTCAATAACAGAAACCTTATCTTCTCCTACATTCGTACATAGACAGACTTTCCATCAGGAGATATTGCTAATGAGTTTGGAGCAATGCCAACTTGAATTGTGGAGATAGTAGAATGGGTTTTCACATCAATAACAGAAACGGTTCCTTCAATAAGATTTGTAATATACGCATATTTCCCGTCTGGTGAAATAGCAACTACGCTAGAGTTGAATAATAACAAATTAAAGCTTAAACCAACAGGTACAGTAGAGAGTAAGGTGTGAGTTTTCACATCTATAACTGAAACAGTTTTATTAGTCAATGAGAGTGGAGTACTTAAAACATATGCTAGTTTGCTGTCTGGTGAAAAGTTTATGAAAGCTGGAGACAGAGATTGTGGAAGATGCAAAATTTGCTACATACGCAAATGACATAATTGTATACTCCCTTCGAATCTAAAGTCAGAAATATATATATGTAACTTTACGGTTTTTAGAATAAGAAGTTGCCAAGAGTTGTTAGAGAAAGTAAGGCTATGGTTACTAAATCTATCTATCTAAAATACCGCCAAAAAATTTGAATTTGTAAAAAATAATTCATGTATTCTATTTATTAAATTTTGATTCATTGATGCGGGTCTCTTTTGGGATAGTTTACATTGACTTTTGGATTGTAATAGATGAAAAACATAATTATTAGAGTATGTACTTAAATAAGATATGATACGAGTCGCTTTAAATATTTTAAATACACCCTTTACTGAGTATGTTAAAAGGTTTTGGAAGGAGGAGAACATGAAGGTAATTGTGTTGCTTAATTACCACGTCCATCAAGACAGCTAATATTAAGAACACCGACCTCACTTTGGAAATCGGTGTTTTCAGTAATGTTGTTTATTCAGAGTCTAAGTTAATCTCTTCAACTTCAACTGGTCCAGCATTTTCTCGTTCCTCTAAGAATTTAGCTAGTTCTTCATCAGATAAACTTGAACCGATTACTTCACCTGTTTCTTCATCTATCTCAATAGTAAAGAATTCTTGAGAAAATTCGTCAACAGACAAGCTAGAACCTGTTTCTTCGTCAATAGTCTCAATCGAAATAAGTTCGTAATTACCACTTGAAAGGTTACTGTCATTTAATTCATCAAGTAAATCTTGGGGAATTTCTGATAAATCAAAGCCAATAGTACCATTGTCATATTCAGTGGCATATGGCTCTAGTCTTTCGTCTAAATCTTGTGTTGTCTGTGCACCAGTCGCTGAGACTCCAATTAATCCACTCACCAATACTCCACCTGCTAATGTTAAAGATAATAAGTTCCTCATTTGAAACACTCCTTTAAAATAGTTTTTCTTACATAGTTATTTATACAACTTTAGCATGTAGTTCTCGTGTATTTTCTATGTGATATTGTGTGAGGTTATTATCAACATTATTTTTGATACTATTTACTAGAAAACATATGTGATAGTGAGGTGAAAAGGTGGGGTCTAAAAAGAAATAGGATAAGGGACTGTCAACATCTAACTAGACAACATTTTTAAGGTGGCTATTTTTGTACTCAACAGGACTTGCATATCCCAGTGTGCTGTGAATACGAATATGATTAAACCAATGCACGTAGTCATGGAGTTCTCGTGTTAATTCTTCTAAACTTTCATACTGCCTACCTTTGACAAACTCTGTCTTAATAATCTTAAATGTTGCTTCTGCAACTGCATTATCATAGGGGCATCCCTTCATACTTAAAGAGCGTTTAATAGAGAATGTTTTTAAAGCATCATCAATTAACTTATTTTTGAACTCGTTTCCTCTATCTGTATGAAACAATTGGATATGATGAAGGTCTTCCTTTATTGAAGCGAGAGCACGATAAACAAGCAACGCATCCTTATTCGACCCAGTACTATGTCCAATAATTTCTCGATTAAAGAGATCAACAAAGACACATATGTAATGCCATTTTTTATCAACCTTTACATATGTTAAATCACTTACGACAACGGATAATGCTTCGTTCCTCGTGAATTCACGGTTTAGTTCATTGGAATAGTGGTCCTCATTTGGCTTTTCTGAATGGGGTTTAAACTGTGCGACAGTATAATTAGAAACTAGTCCTTGTTCTTTCATGACTCTACCAATACGTCTTCTAGAAACAGTTTTCCCAAGCTTTATAAGTTCATGTTTAATTTTGCGTGTCCCGTAATTCTGTCGACTCTCATGGAAGATTCGAACAATATGTGACGTGACATCATCCTCATGAATTCGGTGTTTTGCTTCATAATAAAACGTACTTCTTGGGAGTTGTAGGACTTGGCACATTGCTGATATCGAGTATTTGTGTTTGTTTTGCTTAATCACATTTACTTTTGTCTTAGTATCAGCGCGGCTTGCTTTAAAATATCATTTTCCATTTCTAATTGCTTGTTTCGCTTACGTAATTCTTGCAGTTCCTTTTGTTCAGGAGTTAGGTTGTCCTTTTCTTTGAATGAGCCTGAATTTTTAAATTGATTAATCCATTTATCAAGAGAAGACGGCGTTAAGTCGTATTCTCGAATAATTTCTTTCCGTGGCTTTCCATTTTCATAAAGTTGTACAATTTGTTGTTTGAATTCTTGGGTAAATGTACGGCGCGCTCTTTTTGTCATGTAGATTCTCCTCATTATTCATATAGTAAGTTCATTCTACTTGACCTTAAAATTTCTGTCTAACTAAGTGTAGCCGATCCATAAACTAGCTAACCGGGAAAGGAGAGAATATGTTAAAACCTGTAGGAACTTTTATATGGGTGCACCATTTCAGATATCATAATGAAAAGTGTCTTTCATTATGTTTTGAACAATAATGTTTAAAACATGAAACAATAGTAATCAAAATGGGTAATTAGTTAATAAAACTAGGAAATTGAGGGGTTAAAACATAAGACCTTTACACGAAGAGAATCAAATTACATATGCTACTGGCTGAAAGATTAAGTATTCATTATCTTATAATAAACTCAAAAAAAACTCTATAAATCAGAAAATCTTAGATAACTTATAAGCTGTATGGTGGTTAACTAAAAGATCCTCTCTACCGTAGGTCGTTGGACACGAAAGGAGAGGATAAGTATCTGCAGATTGACCTACTCCACTGTATGAAACTATGCCCCCAAACAATCTAATTTATATATGTCACATCTCCTTAAAATATGTAACCTCCCTGCGTCGATCAGTAAAGGAGGCATGCTTAGGGAGGTTTATATGAGTGTAGTTGGCCGTACATTATGTTATGCAAATTATCTCTGTATGTACTAGGTAATACATACAAGTTTAGATTTAATAATTATGTACCCTCCCGAAGTTCTCGAGAGGTGCCCAACGGCAAGATATAAGGTATCAACTTATAGGAATAGAGTATGCAATATATTTTTGATTTTTTGTACTGTTGACTAGAAAATGGAAAATGTGTATAAACCTATTGGGATATATACGCGGTACCCCATGCATCAAATTGCAGTGAAGCATAACATGGAGTAATAATTATTAGGGGGGTGGTGATCTAATGGCAAATTATAAGGTATCAACATCACCTTGTGGTTGTAAGTCTATAGTCAAAGAAGAAGTAAAGCAAATTACCACTTGTGATTGTTGTACTATCGGAGCAAATTCTAACTATACTCAATATCTAGGGCAAGCTGTTTGCGTAAGAGGAATTAGTGGGAGTATATATGAATTTGATAATGATTGGACGATTTCAAACTTTGTATTGCAAGGGACTGAGATAACTGTAAATGCACCACTTTCTATCACACTGTGTAATATAGAAGCAATCACTACTGGGGCATTGAAATAAACAATATTGAAAACATTTAGTTTTAAAGGAAATCACAACAGATATCATGTAGTATATCTGTTGTGATTTAGATGAAATGCATTGCGAAAATTGGAATTCTGTATCGAGCTTCCCTGAAAAGTAAGTACTTATTGTATTTCAACTGAAGGTTTTGAAGTTAGAAAATCAAATAAAGTACGACCAGCGTTTTGTAAATCCATTTTCGCATGTAAATAATGTACGTGAAACTTTAATATTACAAATATCAATATGTTTATATAAATGAAAGAAGTTTAAAGGAACTTAAACAAAACCAATAGCCAATCGTCCTAAATCGCCTTTTATGCCAAAATCACAATGTTTAGTTATTTGGTATTATAATAATAACCAAATTTCCCCTTTATGCACTTTTATATATCATGCTTTCCCAAGTAAAACGCTACTTTATTGTAGCGTTTTACTTTTTTTAGACTATGGACATAGTGTGAGGAGCGAAAGGAATAAAAATAAAGCATATTAAAAGTCAAGAAAAACTTTCTGATAAACTAATAAAAACGTTTTAGTTCTGTAGGTGAAGTCCTTAATAACCTGAAGAGTATATCCATTGATGAAATAAGAAAAGAAGTATTCCACAAAATGGCGCTGTTAAGTTATAATACTGAAAGCGTCTTTCTTTATGTTTTGAACAATATTAATTAAAAGATACTTTGCATCCTTTCTGAAGTTTTAATATATAGGATTTGTAAATGACAATCGTCTTTTACATAAGGTGGAAAGGCAATTCATCCGCTATTTATTAATTTGAGTTTAGATAAAACAACAATCTATTAAATCGTTTTATCAAACTTTTTTTATAGATACAATGAAAGATTGAAAATGAATACTAGAATGCTGAGGTGACTATTATATGATTAAACGATTTTTCAGCTATTACCGACCACACCGGAAGCTGTTCTATCTTGACTTCGTTTGTGCTGTGTTGGTTGGACTTTTGGAACTCGGCTTTCCTCTCGCGGTATCATGGTTTATTGATTCCCTATTACCTGAAGGAAATTGGAGTACCATTATAGCTGTCTCCATAGGTCTACTTGTCCTCTATTTACTTAGTTCGGGCATGCAATTTGTAGTGAACTATTGGGGGCATAAGCTTGGTATTAATATCGAAACCGACATGAGGCGAGAATTGTTTAACCATGTTCAAAAACAATCCTTCCGTTTTTTCGATAATACGAAAACTGGACATATTATGAGTAGAGTTACAAATGATTTAATGGACATTGGAGAGCTTGCTCACCATGGGCCTGAAGACTTATTTATCGCTATTATGACATTTATAGGAGCATTTTGGATTATGCTTACTATTAATGTGAAGCTTGCGTTAGTGGCAATTTTGATTGTGCCATTTTTAGTTTGGCTCATTTCCTATTCGAATATTAAAATGAATGCTGCCTGGACAAAAATGTATGGAAATATTGCAGAGGTGAACAGCAGAGTAGAGGACAGTGTTTCTGGAGCAAGAGTTGTTCAATCATTTACGAATGAGTACTACGAATTTGAACGATTCAATAAAGACAATCAATTCTTTCGTAAATCTAAGTTAAAAGCATACAACACCATGAGTGTGAACCTTTCAGGAATCTACATTTCCACCCGGTTAATGACGCTTATCGTATTAGTTTATGGTGCATGGTTAAGTTTTTCAGGCTCCCTATCTTATGGAGAACTCGTTGCTTTTATTCTTTATATTAATATATTATTCAAACCAATTGATAAAATCTCTGCTCTCCTTGAACTATATCCAAAAGGAATGGCGGGCTTCAAACGATTTACAGAGCTTATGGATAGGGAACCGGATATTGAAGATCGTCCTAATGCAATAGATGTTTCAACATTACAAGGGGATATCACTTTTGACGAGGTGACGTTTGGATATGAGACGAATCGCCCAATTCTGATAAACTTATCATTTACCATTCAAGCAGGACAGACCGTAGCGTTTGTAGGTCCTTCTGGGGCAGGAAAAACAACGATATGCTCCTTAATTCCACGTTTCTATGATATTGAAAAAGGAGCCATTACTATTGACGGCATTGATATAAGAGATATGACAAAGGAATCTCTTCGTTCACAAATTGGAATAGTACAACAAGATGTGTTCTTATTTACAGGTACACTACGTGAAAATATTGCTTACGGAAAGCTATCAGCTACCCAAGAGGAGATCGAAGAGGCATCAAGACGTGCTCATTTGACAGATCTTATCGCCTCACTTCCGAATGGCTATGATACCCAAATCGGAGAGAGAGGTTTAAAGCTATCTGGAGGTCAAAAGCAGCGCTTGTCCATCGCCCGTATGTTCCTTAAGAATCCAAGAATACTAATTCTTGATGAAGCTACTTCTGCTCTAGACACAGAAACAGAAGCCATCATTCAAGAAGCCTTAAATGAATTGACCAAAGACCGTACTACTTTAGTCATTGCTCACCGTTTAGCTACTATTCGTAAAGCAGACCGAATTTTAGTCGTCACTGAAAACGGAATAGCTGAGGATGGTACTCACGAAGAACTTTTATCTAGGGAGAATGGAATCTTCACAAGGCTCCATGCCCATCAACATGCAACCATTCTATAAAAAAAGCAAAATCCAAGCGAGCTGCTTATGCAGCGCATGGGTTTACTTGTAATAGTGACGAATGGCCAACATGGATTGTTATTCACCAAAAAATATGGGCAATATCAGCGAGAAGATACAAACATTGTGGTATATAATAGAAAAAAGATGAATAAAAGCATGTCATCATATTAGATGACATGCTTTTAAACTTAGGTAATTTTACGGTTGGATACATGTGCCATTACTTGTGCAAATTGGTGGTGGATCACTAGTACCGCCACCACCACCAGGCCCAGGATCAATAGTTATCGGATCAGCACTTGCACCAGAAACACCTGAACCTACTATAGTTAAAGTTAACGCTGTACTGAATAATAGTTTCTTGAGTTTCAAAAAAGTTACACCTCCTGTAATTGTCATATTACAGTTATTCTTTGTATATATTGTAAATCCTCCAATGATATTGTGAAAATTTTAAATTTTTATTATTTTATTTTTGACAAAACAGTTATTAGATAGCAATATATTTACTCAGTAGAATTAGATGCTCACCATAAGTTCACCTTACTAAGAGTCAAGCTGAAAATGTTATTCAGCAATATGGTGCTTGAAGGGAGTGAAAATTTAATCTCTCTAAACATTAATACCTGGGTATTGAGAATTACCTTTCTAGCTCCCTAAAGTAGATCAACGAAAAAAAATGAATGATTGATCTCAAATTATAAAAGTGTGAACCTATATAAGTAGAGATATATGGCTTAAAAATAGGCTGTCTTAGAAAATGTTCTAAAACATTTTCAAGACAACCTTTATGCAATAACACCTAGATATTAATCCGAAAACGCACTTGAATAATAAACGATCCCTTGTACATTTTCAAGAGAGTTCTCTGTTATTTCCAGAGCCATATACACTTCATCAGGTACTTCAAATGGAGCTTTGATATTCCATAAACTAGCTGGTTTAAATCCAAACTTTGGATAATAGTCTTTATGTCCTAAAACAATTACTGAACCGTAGCCAAGCTCTTTTGCGTTTTTTAGTGCAGCATGAATTAATCGGCTCCCAATACCTTTTTTCTGATACTCAGGTACAACACAAAGTGGAGCTAGCGCCAAAGAATCGACAGATTTATCACCAGCTCCGATTGTTATTTTAGATAACAGAATATGACCTACAATGTCATTATTTTGATCTTTTGCAACTAATGAAAGTTCAGGAATAAATGCATTTGATTTTCTTATGCGATTTACAAGAATGTGTTCTTTCTTATCACCTACATGTAAAAATGCTCTTTTAACAATTTCTTCTGTCAAATTATATTCTTTTGAAATTTCTTCTTTAATAATGATATCCATTTATAGTCTCCTCTTTTTTAGTGAATTATATCTTCTCTATTATTCTATAAATGGCACTTTCTCAATGAAAACGAAGTCACTAAGAAAGTTTACATACCCTGCTCAAACATAAGTTTAACAAACAAAAAACCTCCAATTTTTAGTATGTACTCATCTTACAATGTGATGTTGTACCTGTCTAGCTTCAGTGTTTTTATAACATTTTATTCCGCAAAAATGACACCTTTCTCGAAGAAGGGTGTCTTTCTTTATTGAGATTGCTGAAGGTCGAAAAAAATATTAGAAATGAATTTTGTAATTAGGGTAACTATGTTAGACTAATTATCCTCTATGGTAAGATAAGATTTAGCATATATATTCAGGAGATTATGAGAATAAAAGGTAATATTTAATCAATAGTATTCTAAATGAAGAATACCAATGAATAGAAAAGAGTTAGTATTTAGAAAGAAAAATAACTGAGGAGTGATTTTATGTCCAGTACATTTCTAAAGAACATTACCCCGACATTAGTCGAATGGCGGCGGAGTTTGCACGCTTTACCTGAATTGGGGTTTATGGAGTACATTACTACATACAGACTAGGAAAAGAGCTAGAAAAGATGGGATTTAACCTTTATATTGGCAAAGAAGCACTTCTAGAAGGCTCCCGTATGGGGGTGCCTTCCATCGCTGATCTAGAGTCACATGAGAAAAAGGCTTTAGACTGGGGTGTAGAAGAGTCGTGGTTAGATAAAATGCGGGGAGGCAATACAGGACTTGTTGCGACATGGGACACAGGTGAACAGGGTGAACATGTTGGATTTCGATTTGATATCGACGCATTACCGATAAACGAATCCACCGATTTAACGCATCTGCCTTCAAAGAATAAATTTGCTTCTAATGAAGAAAACGTTATGCACGCTTGTGGTCATGATGGGCATGCAGCTATTGGTCTAGGAGTGGCAAAGTATATTTCATCTCATAATGATCAGCTGAAAGGTAGATTTACTCTGATATTCCAGCCAGCGGAAGAAGGAGGGAGAGGGGCTAGAGCAATGACTGCTAAAGGGTGGCTCGATGATGTCGATTGTTTTTATTCTGGACACATAGGGATTCAATCATTACCCGTTGGAACGATTGCAGCAACAACACAAGGTTTTCTTGCTTCAACCAAATTCAATGTCTATTTTAAGGGAGTTTCCTCTCATGCAGGTATGAATCCAGAGCTTGGAAAAAATGCGTTATTGGCTGCAACAACTGCTGCTAATCATCTGTATGGAATCCCGCGTCACCATGATGGTATAACCCGTGTGAATGTAGGGAGAATGATTGCAGGAAGCGGACGGAACATAATTCCAGAGGATAGTTATATGGAAATAGAAGTGCGGGGAGAAACAGCTCAGATTGCTCAATATATGGCTGAGAAAGCTACTCAGATTATTCAAGCCGCAGCACATATGCATGATGTTTCCTGCACGATTGAGGAAGTAGGCGTTACAGAAGTAGTTGTCTGTGATGAAGCACTCATACCGAAAATTACTAATTGGTGTTCATCATGTGAGTTTATTAAAGAAGTATTGCCAGTAGTGTCAGTGTCTGGCTCAGAAGATGTCAGCTTCATGATGAATCGAGTACAAGCGCATGGCGGCAAAGCGACATATATGCTCTTTGGCTCTGAACTTGATTATCCTCATCATCACCCTCGATTTGATTTTCAGGAAGAAACTTTATTAGCTGCGACTGAGGCATATATTTGTATTTTAAATGGGGGATCTAGAGAGGTTTGAAAAACAAAACTAATATAGAGATGTGACTACTATTCATACTAAAGTTTCAAAGGTCGTCTTCAGAATATCACCGGCTTCTGAGCATTTTATATGAAACGTTATAATATGAATGAAATGTAAGTTGCCTGTTGACATTTTTAAAAATTCGCATAAAAGTGTTTAGAAAATTGAAATAATTTATTCAGGAATAAGATTTATATTATCATGTTTAGTATTTACAATTTTCAAGTGTCGGAATTTTTTTGAAGGAATGATAAAAGCCTAATTTCTCAATTACAATACTGAGAGATCAGGCTTTTTAATATGTATTTTTCTTAACGTTGTATTTCGTATACTCCTGAAAGTAACCGCATGTTATTCAATTAATAATTTATCTTTGTTTTCCTCGATTATTTTCAGTCACCGTTCCTTCTACGGGAAAAACAACAGGAAATTTCATTAAGTTTCTATACTGTGGTTCGGTTCCCTTTCAAGGATTTGTACCTTTTGATACCGGTTTGTTTTCATGAATCACAAATACTGTAATTAACATCACAAGAATATTGGCAATTCCACACATCAAACCAATTTGCCAGAACGATCCTGTTTTCAATAATCCCGCTGCAATAGCTGTGAGTATGCCTGCGCCGATATACATGGCAGAACTATTTAAAGACATCACTGTGCCTCTTGCTTGTGGATTAAGCTCAGAAATTAAAGCTGTATAAGCTGATTGACCGATTGCGAACAAGGCGGCCCAGATAACATGCAAAGTAACAGAAACCCAAAAATTTGTAGTTAATAAACTTAAGAAAAAGACAAAAAACGCGGAGAGTAAGCAAGCGACTGAGACAACCCATTTTTTGTTCAATTTGTCTGCTAATTTCCCGCCGATTAAACTCCCAAGTACACTACTCAATCCTGCTATCATTAGAATGAGGCCTGTGTCTCTAGCGTTTTGAGCATAAAAAGTGTAGTAATATACCCCAGTAAGAACAAACATGCCTTGTAACGCGCCAAAATAAAGAAATGAACCGAACAAGGAAAAGAGTACGGAAGAATCGTGAAATACAGATGTAAACTGTTTGTGTAAAGAGGGAGCTTTTTCGTTTTTCCTTTCTTGATTTGGAATCGTAATAGAGACCGCAATAAAAGCAATTCCTGAAAGGATAGCAATGCTCCAAAATGTCCAATTCCATGTCGTAAGTTCTGTGATGTATCCAGCAACTGGTACACCTACTACAGCAGAAGAAATTAATGCTGCTGTGACGATCCCCATCGCACGTCCCCGTTCTTCATAGGGATATGAGTCACCAACAATTGCATAAACGATAGGTTCAATCATGCCAGCACCAATGCCAGAAAGGATACGAAACAAAACAAGCGTTGTAAAAGTTTCACCCATCCCTACTAGAGCAGTAGAAACACCAAATAGTACCATCCCGATCATCAAAATTCCCTTTCTATTCCAGCGATCTGATATGCTGCCCATAATAGGTGCAGTGATTGCATAAGCGACCGCATAGCTAACATATAATAATCCTCCTGCTTGAAGTGGCATGTCTGTTGTTTTAGCAATTTCGGGTAAAAGAGGTACGGTGGCGATGGAATCATACCCAACAAGAAAAGAGCAAAAAGCTAATATAGGCAACTGCCACAAATTCGATTTCATAGTAGTAGTCATAGAACATGCCTCCAATGTTAATTAATTGAATTATTATTAATAACTTCACTATATGACATGAAGGTATAAGCATATTTGATTTGTAAAGGTCTTAAGTCATTTATCAATTGATAGGTTTCATAGTAGAAGTCATGAACTCCAATATTAAATAATGAGATAATAATTAATCACTTAACTATTTAGCGTAAAGGAAAGAGCAAACTTTTAAAGAACTCAAGTCATCAATTGATAGGGTATAAAGTAGAAGTCATGTGAACATGCCTCCAATATTAAATAATGGATTAATAATTAACTGCTTAACTATATGGCGTGAAGGTATAAGCATATTTGATTTGTAAAGATCTTAAGTCATTTATCAATTGATAGGTTTCATAGTAGAAGTCATGAACTCCAATATTAAATAATGAGATAATTATTAATCACTTAACTATTTAGCGTAAAGGAAAGAGCAAACTTTTAAAGAACTCAAGTCATCAATTGATAGGGTATAAAGTAGAAGTCATGTGAACATGCCTCCAATATTAAATAACGGATTAATAATTAACTACTTAACTATATGGCGTGAAGGTAAAAGTAAATTATGATTTCTAAAGAACTCAACTCATCAATCACTTGAGTTTGTCTCTAGCTTTTGTAACATGGTAAGTAACATCGTTTGTTCTTCAAGGCCTAGGGGGTGGAGAAGGTTAGCAACTGTTTCTTCATAAATGGGCCAGGCTTTTTCAAGCGTTTCTTTTCCTTTTAAAGTAAGATGAACGAGAATACGTCGTCGATCTGATGTATCAAGTTCACGACGAATCAGTTCCGATTTTTCCAATCCTCTTAACAGGCCACTAATATTGGCTCTAGTAACTGCTAAATCATCGCCAAGTTCAGAAGGTAGCGCTGGTTTACCTATACGCTGTAAGGCATATAAAAGGCATAAACGACCTAAGGTCAGCCCTAACGGTTCCAGCTTTTCTTCAAGTTTACGAACGGATGTTACACTTGATTTATATAGTGTTAAAAACAATTCAACAGATACTTGGGGTTGTTGAAATGGATCATACATGGAAATAAGACATCACCTCATAGTCATATAGTTAATCGGTTAATTATTCACCTATTTATTATATGTATGATTTTTAATGATGTCAAGTTAGCTTCAAGGCTGAAACTTTTCTGATCAACCCCTTTGAAATGATAATTTATTACTTAAGTCACCATCAGAAATGACTTAAGCTACATGTTTAAATGTTAAAACCTCCTTATGATTAACAATATAGAATTCAAGATAAATAATATTTAATAAGCTTAGTCAGTATCTATATATATTCTTACATGATATTTTTTCTACCAAACCCTAAGGTAAAGAGAGTAAAGCACACTATACCTGAACAATTTCACGGTTATTGATAACTTTTCCACAATTAATAATATCACTAATGTAAATATAAATTAGAAGGAGAGGTTTTTTTGACACCTTCAGTAAATAGTTCCTTAATTATAAATGTTACTATTAATTCTCCAATAGATCTTGTTTGGCACGCATGGACGATTTCAGATAGAGTGTCTAAATGGTTTGCACCAAAAGCTGTAATTGAACTTAAAAAAGGTGGAGCATTTGAGTTGTATTTTGAATATAGGAATATTGAAGGTATGAATACAAAAGGCTGTAAAATAAAGAGATTTGTTCCTAAACAACAATTAGAATTCACTTGGAAAGGTCCTGAACAATTTGCCTCCATTATGAACAATCAAGATGATCTCACGCTTGTAAATGTTCTTTTTGAAAAAGAAGAAGAGAAAACTAACGTTATAATTGAACATTTTGGATGGGGGTACGGAGAATTTTGGGAAGAAGCATATAAATGGCATGAGAAAGCATGGCAAGATGTCCTTGGAAGCCTTAAATCTGCATTAGAGAAGGGGAAAGGTGAACTTTGTTGTCAACCAGAATAAACAAAATACATATAATAAAATATGATCTTTGTAGTAGTTTAGATAATAAATTGTTTGTTGCATAGTAATGCAAGTTTATTATACATAATAGAAATTTTGTCAAATAAGTCTCTTAATAATACACCTATTCCATACTTTGGAGAAATTCAATTGATAAAAAAATTTATTATTCGAGAGGAATTTATTAACATGATATTAACTAAGAAACTAGTTATCTCATTAATCATAGCAATATCAATGATGTTATCAGTAGCATTGTTACCTACCTTTGCTGAAGGTAGCTGGAACACAGTTTCTTCAATGCCTACTGAGCGCGTAAATTTAGGGGTTGAAATAGTAAATGGGAAAATATATGCAATTGGAGGTACGAATTCTAACGGGGATTTAGATACTGTTGAAGAATATGATCCTGAAACAAACACGTGGGAAATGAGAGCGAGTATGCCAACAAATAGATACGCATTTGAAGTTGTTACTGTAAATAGGAAAATATATGCAATTGGAGGCTTTAATAATGCTGGTGAACATTTAGATACCCTTGAAGAATATGATCCTGAAACAAACACGTGGGAAACGAGAGTGAGTATGCCAGCAAATAGATACGCATTTGAGGTTGCAACAGTAAATGAGAAAATATATGCAATTGGAGGCTTCAATTCTATCTTTGAATATAAAAACACTGTTGAAGAATATGATCCTGAAACAGACATGTGGGAAACGAGAGCGAGTATGCCAACAAATAGATACGCATTTGAAGTTGTAACATTAAATGGCAAAATATATGTAATTGGAGGCTATCGATATAATAATATTATCGCGAAATTATTAGATACTGTTGAAGAATATGATCCGGAAACAGGCACGTGGGAAACAAAAACGAGTATGCCAACAAATAGATATGGATTAGAAGTTGTAACAGCAGATGGGAAAATATATGCAATTGGAGGCTACAATAATAGCGGAGAATATTTAAATACCGTTGAAGAATATGATCCGAAAACAAACACGTGGGAAACGAGAGCGAGTATGCCGACAAATAGATACGCATTTGAAGTTGTAACAACAAATGGGAAAATATATGCAATTGGAGGCTTTAATAATGCTGGTGAACATTTAGATACCCTTGAAGAATATGATCCTGAAACAAATACGTGGGAAACGAGAACGAGTATGCCAACAAATAGATACGCATTTGAAGTTGTAGCAGCAGACGGGAATATTTATACTATAGGCGGAGTAAATGGTGTTATTTCGTACCTTAATTCAGTAGAAGCTTTTACACCTGTTTATAAAATACCAGTCAAAACAAACCCTACCAAACTATTAGCAAATTTAGGAGGTTCACTACTAACCCTTATATGGGGGGAAGTTAACAGGTGCTGAAAAACTATATTGTAATCCGATCCATAACATCGGGTGGCAAGTTAATTGAAAGTAATTGAAAACAAATCTGATATAAGTAGACTTTGTTAAGGAAATAAAATTATAATAAAAACTACGCTAGAAGATAGAATAACACTGCACCCAGACTATTCAAGAGAATTTATGAATGATGGACGTAATTGACTAAGTTGTTAACGGTAATGAGAAGGAAACAATAATCTTTTTGAATAATAACAGGTATGAAATAGAAAATTGTTAACTTAACGGAATATTTAATGATATTTCAATTGAATTTAAAGTTTTTTAGTTATTATAAACAATGTACAAACTTCAATTAAAATTTCCAAATGTATATATCGGATTGTTATTACATAAGATGGCGCAAATTTTAGCGTCTTTTTCATTTTAGTGCCTGTTATTATATTATGGAATTTCGAGATGGTTGTTAATAGGTTAAGTAAGTCAGACTCACTTATAAACAAAGGGTGATTAAAATTAGAAATACATCAAAATTTTTAGGGGTAGTAGTAGGCTTCTCAAGTATAGCTTTATGGATCTATTATTATCCATATATAAAACTACAAGTTTCTGAAGCGATAATGTGGACATTTATATTGTTTTTTTTACCTGCTAGTTTAGCAATTATAGCTTCTATAAAACTTAAAAGACATTTAATGTTAATCGCTTTTTTGTGGTCATTTTCAATCAGTTTGTATATTATTGGTACCCCAGGTGTTGCTTTATTTGGAATCGCCAGTATGATTTATTTAGTTTGCTTTCTTTGTATGATATTAGCCAAGTAGCTTCGTTTTGGGATGATTAGGTACTACGAAATATAGTTGTCTACGTGTTTATTTTTTAGTATGAAAAACTACAATCTATATGAAAAAGCTAGAAATAAAATGTAACAGACTTTGAATTAGAAAACTTACAGAATAAGGTGTGTTAAATATAAATAGAAAGCTGCTAAGGGGCAAAGGGAGCTCCTTAACAGCTATAGACAAAATTAGTGATGTGCTTTTTCTTTCATTGATTTAAGTCCATTTACAAAACCGCCTATAAAAAAGGATTCAGCCTCAGAAGGTGGTCTATTATATGTAGCCGTAAATTTCCTTTTTGCTTCTTCAATGGAAGTACCCTTTTCTACTATATTGCCAGTGGATTTTAACTGATGCCAAAAACCTTCCATCTCTTTTTTATCGCAAATACTTTCATGCGAACAAAAATAGTATTCGATATCATTTTTCTCAATTTTATCTATCATTGGAAATAGTTTGTCTTTTGTAAAAACATAATCACCGTTATGCTTACCATTATAGACACAGTCCCCTAAGAAAATTACTTTTTCCTCAGGAATATAAATAACTGTTGATTCCATAGTATGATCTCCACCAACATCGTTTATGATGCAATGAATTCCACCTAAATCTATTTCCACGCTTCCTTTGTATGTTATATCCACGTCTCCTAAAAGAAAACTATCCCTTTCTGGAACTTCTTTCTTTATACAACTAATCTCAGATTCATTGAAGATACCATTCTGAAGATATTCTTCTAAAGAAGCATCATCCCACTTCATATTTTTCATTTCTTCTAGTTTTATTTTCGTATTTTCATGACTTATAGTTGTTAAATTCATCTCCTGTATGCCGAATACATGATCCCAATGCCAGTGGGTGATTACTAAATATTTGACTGGCGGGATATCCATAGATTGCACTTCTGCTAAAAACTCTTTAGCATGTTGTGGAGAATTTCCTGAGTCAACAATTAAACTGTATTTATCACCGCATACAAGCCCTATAATAGGTCTGTCAGTGTCATTATTATGAGGCATGTAATAAATTCTGTCTGTTAGTTTTTTAAGCATATTCTTTCCCCTTTTTTAAAATAATAAAAGTTCCAAATATAAAGTTTGGAAATCTATTCATTTTATTTTAATACTTAGATAAAACAATTAACACCATTTTTACAAAAAAGTTATTATATTTCCTCCAAATGGATACTTAGGTTAATAGTTTTATTATATAAAAAGAACACTGACAACATTATGTCAGCGTTCTATCAAAAAAATTTATGTACATACATGTTTAATGTGAGTATATATAAGTTTTACTGGTATTGTGTCTTGAATGGAGCTACTTAAATTAAAAACACTAGTGATAATATGATTTGTATCTTTTATAATACAACTAGGTAAATTTTCAACAGTATTAGCTTTTGTGAGTATTTATTTTACGCAATGAAATATCGAGGGACCATTTTGTAATCTAGAAGAGGTTGTTATACATAAGGAAATTAGATTGCTGTATAAGGAACTAATCAATATTATAGAATTAGTCCTTATCGCTATTGATGAAGATACTTGGAAACTAATATGTTTGGAAGAAAATATAGTACGGATTTAAAAAAATTATAAGTTAGATCGAAATAAAAACTCTTTTATCGCAGTTAACACTATAAAAAGATATCTTCACTTATTATCAATATATTTATATGAACATATGAAAAGCATAGCATTTTAAAGAATACTACATTCTAATCTTCCTAAATCATCTCTCAAGACAAAATCACACTTTTTAGTATTTTGGTATGATAATAGTAACCAAATTTCCCCTTTATGCGCTTATATATAGCATGTTTTGCCTAGTAAAACGGTACTTTTTGGTAGCGTTTTACTACTATTTTAAGGCTAAAGTGGAAGAGGTGTGAGAAGGGAGAGGAATTACAATAAAGAATATTAAACAGTACGATAAAATTTCTGGTGAACTTTTAAAAACGCTTGGATATGTAGATGAAACTCTAAATAACAGAGGTAACAAATCAATCGACGAAATAAGAAAAGCAGAGTATCTTTTAAATAGAATCCAACAAGATTTATCAATAATGCAATTAACTCTTAATAGAAGAAAAAAAATCACTAACCAAGGTAGAATTGCCAAATGAGGTGACAAAATTGAGTAACAATATTAAAAAGCCTGAGCTAAAAGGTTGGCTTTTTTGGGTCATAGCTTTAACACTTGTAGTTGTGATTACTGGATCATTAAAATAGGTAAAACCCTAATAAAAGAAAGATATCAGGGTTTTACCTATTTTTATTTACTTGCCCAAATCTTAACATCATCTCCTATGGTCATTTTCAACTTCCATCAAATGAGTATATGCACTAGTCTTCTTCCAACCCTCCAAGTCGAATTACAAAGAACTAGAAGTAGCTAAGATTTATGCTAACATCATTCTCTCAGTTTTACGTTAACCGAAAGAGCACATCATTTCTATTCGCATCATCCTTTTAAAGGCATATTCAATTCCTACTAATCTCCTTAAGATGCTGCCATTTTCTTGTTTTCTATGTTTGCCTTCAAATAGTTTTGACAATGGAGAAATGAAATATTAAATTTGCTCGCTGTTTTGATAATACACGTAACAACAACCTTAAATAACATTTCAGTAATAGGTACATAAATAATAGTTATTACTGATAAAATTCAATAGTAGCGTATATTGGGAATGTGGTACCGAGGGTCTGAGCCAACCGTTCCTGTTGGAAATAAACCGATAGCTATACCATTCACAGCACTGTGAGGGTTCTTTTTAGGAAGCATTTTAAGCTGAAGTATTAATAATTTGTACATATGTAAGCAATATACTAAGGACTTTTAATGTCATCTTGTTAATAAAAATACTTATAAACTTATTATTCATTTATTGAGCTTGAAAGATGAATAACCTTAGTTTAAAACATTAATAGTTATAGCATGTTGACTAATGGAATTCATTAGAAGAGTTTTTATTAAAACTGGAGAAATTCTAAAGAAAACGAAAAGAAAGGTACAAAATTAACATGTCAAAAATAAGCAACTTTGTATTTACATCACTAGAAACTAAAAATTTATATTTAAAATTATTAACTTTAGATGACGCTGCAGATGTTTATAAACATTTCAGAGACGAAAATATTACAAGATATATGGATATTGAACCATGCAAGGATATAAAAGAAGCTAAGGAAATAATTCAATTTCATATTGATGATGCTGGATGTCGATGGGGTATATATATGAAGAATAATAATGAGTTCGTAGGAACTTGTGGGTTTCATTATTTAAGGCAGTCTCATAATGTATTTAATGCTGAAATTGGATTTGATTTATCAAGTAATTATTGGGGAAAAGGAATAATGTTTGAGGTGTTGCAGGAAATAATTAAATATGGATTTGAATATATGAAGTTAGATGTGATCGATGCTACAGTAGAACAACAGAATGAAAGATCACAACGATTGATGAATAAATTAGGCTTTATAAAAGCACCAAAATTACAAGATAATCTCATCTACTATTTTCTGAACAAGAAAGACATACTTTTCACAAAATAATGCCACAAATAGAAAAATAGTCGTTAAACTTTGGGAGCGATGAATAGCCATTTTAATGGTGGCTTTCACATTGTTTGTTGTTTTTCGTTTTATGAAGTACACGTACATAAAGTGAGTCCATGGCATCTTCTCTTCTTACACTTTTTATAGTATTTGTATTAATATGATAACAGAAGCAAGGTAGTTTACGATAAGAGTCTTAAATATTATAAACACAATAACTAAAGAGAAGGCTTTTTGTGCTGATGGCCAAGCTGAAATTGTTTCGAAATGACGCGTATCTGAAATGAGGATATGCGTCATTTTTATTTTTTGAGCCATATAGTTAAATAACAGTAAAGCTTCAACTGATAATAGTTAAAAGAAGTGTTATTAAGAGCAAAGTTGTTGAATAAGATTTTTTAGAAGACCGTAAAAAGTGTTCTAAGTAGTTTGACATTGGGGTTTTCAAGAAACCACATGAACCGAAAACTTTAGTGAGTATGGCCGTGGATCTAAAAGAAAATTTATGCTTTTGGAGGTATAACAAAATGGCTGAAGTAATTTATCATGTTGCAGTGTCATTAGATAACTTTATTGCTGATCAAGGGATGTTAACGGGGAATCTTGAGGAAACTCTCTTTTTATTTGAAGGAGATCATGTCCCTGATTTTCTAACAGATATTCAACAATTTGATTCATTATTGATGGGTGGAAAAACATATGAATTTGGATTTAAATTTGGTCATAAACCAGGTGAACCTAGCTATAAGGGCATAAAACATTACATTTTTTCAAGCTCTTTGCAGTTTGAATCCAATGAGGAAGTAGAACTTATCAAAGAAAATTCTATAGACTTTATCAAGGATCTCAAGCAGCAAGAGAACTGCAAAATCTGGCTATGTGGCGGTGGAGAATTAGCAGGATCATTGATTAAACATAAACTCATTGATCAATTAGTACTAAAGATTAATCCTATTATAATCGGTGAAGGAATTGCATTGTTCGGTAACATTAAGCCATGTTTTAAATTAGAATTGGTGGATATGAAACAGTATTCTAATGGAATTATTAAACCTACTTACAATATTATTTATACTTAGAATTTATTGTAGTATCGTAACCATATAATTACTATTAGAGTGGTTAATTCATTCAGATGGAAACAAATATATTATTAGAGTTTGGTTAAAAGCTGACGAACCACATAAGGAAACATTGTATCTATAGGAGTTAATGTTGACAACAGACTGGCAGTTTTCTTATGATAAACGATTTACTACTATGACGGAGTGAAGCTATTGTTGTAGCCTAGGCTTAAAATAGGACAAATGTCAACTTTTAAGTAATAAAATCTATCATATTTAACAAGAATATTATATTCAAAATCGTAGGTGAACAATTCCTGCGATTTTTTTTGAACAGGGCATAGTTGGCTTGCACGATAATGTCGTTTTAAGTGAAGATGGAGAACCGAGTAATATGGGAATAGTTGCTATTAATTTCACTTCAAATGGCATAGTATAGTCAATAACATTAGATTTATCAACTAGAATCACTAACAAGAACGAAGATAGATGTGATGGGAGTGAAGGGATAAAGTCATCTTTTTTGCTTAAGGCTCTTTTACTAAGCTTTTTAACTCATAAATTGTAAAAGTAAGTTAGATGGCAGGATACTATGTGTATACGTGCTTATATCTTAGAACGTAAAGCAACAACCAATGCGAAAACGGTAATGTCCAATGAAGTGGAGTGTCTAGATTCAATTATTAACTAATCGAAATCGAAATACATAAATTTATTCACAAATATATGACTGTACTTAAGCAAGCTCTACAAATTGATAGGGCTAAATAGTCTTAACTGTTAAAATGCATGACTAGCTACATGTCCTTGAAAATTCAAAATGTCTGTAACTCGTATTCGTTGAATCTCGCTTAACTCAGATAAAGGAAACCATGTATACTCAGAGTGCTCAGAGCTGAGCACAATCTTAGCACGCGAGTGGAATGGAACAACGCAATATTGCAGCCTGGGTATTTCTTATACTATGGTAATAAACTCCTGTTAATATAGCATCTTCAACATCTACTCCAAGTTCTTCACTATATTCAGCTTGATGAATAGTTTCTCCAGGTGCAACATTCCCACCTCGTAAGCTCCACCCTTTATTCCCGTATGTTTGCTTTAATAGGAGAACATTACCATTATTGCGTGAGAACCAAATCTAAAAGTATCATTGAAAGTCATGTTTTCCCCCCGTCGTAAGTCTTTGTTAGATTACTATATTATCTATTCCACAGAAATACTGTATAATCCAATGTTTATAAAGAACCAAATAAAATGAATTTTGTTGTAGGCTGATTCTCAATAAAGCTAATTTTTCTAACTTCAGTTTCTTTACTTGGTGAATAGGGGCTTTTTTTGTTTGAGGGCATTCTACTAATGCTACTTAAAACTAATAATTTTTACAATATAAGCTTAAGTGACTAAATTGTTATTTTACAGTCACTAGAAAGTCATTTTAGCTAAGTATATTTAAGATGTACCAAATATTTAGATGCATTCCAGCATCAAGAAAGGAAGTTTTTTAAATGAAAAATACAAAGAAATTTATCGCTACTGCGTCATTATCAGCATTATTACTTGGAGGAGGGCTCACAGCACTTAACACTGATGTATTCGCTGCTTATGAGAAATCAAATTCTAAGCTAGTTGAAGTATTATCACATGAATCGATAACAAAAGCAAAAAACATTACAGAGATCGATAATATTCAATATGAAGATTTTAAGTTTGGTGAATTTTACGGTGGTTTTAGTATTCATTATAATGAAAATGGGACAACCAAAGTAACAAGCTTCACTGGAGAATCCATATTAGTAGATAATGAAGTTTTTAATAAATACTCAAATGAAGAGATTTTGGAACAGTTATTTGAAACTGAGAATTCTGATGTTACAGCTGAAGTCATACAAGAGCTTAAGAGAAAAGAAGCTTCCATCATACGAATAGATCCATGGGCGATGTTGTATAATGAAATAGAAAGCAAGAAGATTGATACTGAAGGAAAGACATTTGGACAATTGTACGATGAGAGTGATTTGAAAAAATTCGAGGCTCCTGAAAAATTCTTGTCCTATGCTAATTTTTATGGCATAGAGGTGGAGGGTAAAACAACGGAAGAAATTAAGGATGAGGTGCTTAATATAAATGCTTCCTTAAAACTTATGGAGGAATCAAGAGATTTGCTTTACGATCCAAATTGGTTAGTGGAGGAAGAAAAATGGTGGGTTGAAATCTATGGAGCTCAGCAAACAGATCAGTAAGATTGCCATAGAAATAATAGGGCACATACCAACTTATTATGTAATATAAATGAGCAACGAGGTGAGACCTTCATTAAGGTATCACCTTTTGTTATGTAGGATAATAGAAATTATGCTAAATAGGCAGTAAATTATGAGTAAACAACACTGGGATTTATTTAAATATTAGATTTTTTCTTATTTTTGAGGAACATAATGAATATTTTGTTGAGTAAAACTTATTCATAATTACTGCTTCTTCAATGTTTTTAATTACATATTTGCAACTTTTACATGACGGTATCCATATTACATATATATAATATGCTTTCCCATTAACAAATGACGGATCAGTATTGTATTGTAACATTAGACTAAAACAGGGTAGGAGTTGAAATGATGCCTTTATGGTTATTTGTCATAAGTATATTTGGCGGGTTACTTTGTTTAGGTTTTATTATTGATTATAGGGTTAAGAAAAAGAATATAAGAATGGAACCAGAAGAGGGAATAAAAAATGCTTCGAATTCTCAGCAAATATATACTGAACAATATCTTGACCAAGTAAGAAAAAATACAGGAGACGATAATTTACATTAAACGTTTAAAAAGAGGGGAATAAATTTGAAAAAAATAAGTATGACATTAATAATGATGTTAGTAGTAATAACATCCTGTTCTAAAGAAGAAATTATAACATATGAATACACATTTAGAGGCGAAGGGGGATATTGGAAAGGTACATTTATTACAGCTGGTACACAAATTTGGGGAGATGAAAAGGGACGGCTCACATATGATCATGAAGATAATGAAGCGTTTATGTTGGAGTATATTGGAGAAGCTAATGAGATTTCACAAATAAAGACTCTAGAGTATAGCTATAAAACATCTTCGGGAGGACATAATAGTAGAAGAACGTTTACTGAGCCACCAACTGAGAAAATATTTACTTCATCTAGCTCTTCAAAAGGTGGTGCAAAAGTTCAGGAGAATGAAATAATACAAGTTACTATAAAGTGGGATCAGTTTGAAGAAGAATTTGAACTAATTAATGAAAATAATTAATCTTTGTTAAGGTAATAAAATTAAATTAGAAATTTTCGTTAACATCTAGAAAATATGTAAATCCTTGAGAAAAGTGAAAAATGATTTTTAGTATTATTAGCATTATACTAGATTTATGGGTTTTGGGGTGCAATACCTATAGACCGACTAATTCCATTTTTATAATAAGTACGTATCTCTTTATTCTAAATGATAGGTTAATAACTTTTTACAGTATTAACTTTTATTCCTAATTGCAGAAAATACGAAAAACTGTGCCATAGAAATAAGATAACTTAAGGACCCACAGTGATTCTTGTGGTTGTTGAAGGACTGGAGCCAACCCTTTTTGTTATTGAATACGCCAGCAAAATTTTACACCGGCATGATAATGGAGTGAGGAATTTCTTAGCGAAAGTAAAGATAACCTAATGTTCTTGTATATTTCCCTGTATGTGCACTTTTTTGCTTAACTTTTACTTATTTTGTGCAAAATTTTTTTGCTTTCTTCGTCCTTTAATCTAGGCGTGCGACCTATTTGTGTGTAGACTTCTTTTTCTTCTAAGAGTTGTCTGGGATTAAGAACTTTTGCAGATATTCCATGCAACATAAACCTTTGGGATGACAGAGAGTCTGCTCGCCATACCCATTCAGGTAATTCGTTCATAATAAGTTTTCCATTTTCGGAATAAGTTATGTAACTATATGTAATCTCTACACTATCCTTCTTGAAATCAGACTGCCTATTACGAAACTCTTTTCTAACTGGAGTTTGTTCATAGCCTGCTTTTTTTAGTTCATTTTCTAATCGTTCTCGATCGTGTATCCAAGTTACTATATCAATATCATCATGAGGTCTAGTAACCTTTCCGAGTAGAAAGTCAATTGCCCATCCCCCACGTAGCCAAAATTCTATTTTAAGTGTCGCAGAAATTGAACTGATATCACTTAAAACTGTTAATTGGGATTCAGTTTGTTTATTGAAAAATTCTTTTATCATGTGAAACCTCCATTTTTCAACTATCATACTTAATTACTTTTATTTGAGGAATTAATTTTTAAGTTATTTGGTTAATTCTATAATATAAGAATAACATAGTGGGGATGTGATGAATGCTATTACTAATGGTTACTCATGCTAGAAATTGGTTCCTTCTTAGATAACACCACAAAAATGTTTCTAAAAATAATGTACATAAAAAATGGTTCCATTCAGAAAAATTGGATATTCTAGTATAAAGCAGTATCCGTTAATATTTGTTAAATGAGGATGATAACTTTTAAATGAACAAATTGGCCTAATAAGTAGTTCATTACTAGTGGTAAGGGCATATTTAGTACTTTAGAATGAATAAACCAAATGTCATTTTACTGAAGGGACCAAAAGAGGCTTCATATTTACACAGCACATTAAGTTGTGTAAATAAATGTATAGTTGTCATACATTCAACACAAAATATATTTACTACTATCGTTACAATCCTTTTTTATAATAATGATTTACATTCGTTTTCTTCATTTAGTTCAAAGCACTCATTTACGGGTGCTTTTTATACTTTGATGAGATTCCTAATTAACATGGAGGTATAGAACATGGAAAAAATTATAGCATTTGTTGCAGCTTTAGTTTTTTTTCTAACTCTTACATATTTTGAAGAAAACATACTAGCTGAAGAAAACTCTAATAATATTATAAAGGTTGAGAGTATTATTGAATCAGTAAATTCAATTACTATAATTTGGGATGACGCTGAGCATGTTAATAATATTTACAGAGATGGGAGGAGATTACATATTGGAAAGGATAATAAAATTATTGATACTGACTTAAAACCTGGATATATATATACATATATTATAGAAGCTTTAGATTCCAAAGGAAAAATATTGGATGTTGTAAAAATACAAACTTCTACAGAAACGACTGACAAAAATACCGATGATTCATTGGGAGATATGGTTGTAACAACAATCGGAAAAAATTCATATATCACTATTGATTGGGATGATATTGAATACATAACAAGCTATGAAATATTTAGAAATGATGAACATCTTACTACAGTAATGAAAAGTGAATTTACAGATCATAAAATTACATTAGATGAAGAGTACACATATAAAATCGTTGGCAAAAGAAAAGTCAAAAAAGATAAAAGAGATAAAATAGACAAAGATATAAATAACGTTAGGCTTCAGAACAAACAAAAAGAAGAATTGTATATAGAAGAATTTGAAATAAGTAAATATGTTGGTGCTATGAGAAATCACATAGTAGGAGAAAGTGAAGATTTCATGGTTCAAGACTTGACTAAGCGATGGGAAATTAGCTATACGACGTTCCTTAAAGATGAATGGGTTAAGAATCCAAACGGGCTTTCAAAATACAAATGGTTTTCTGGTGATAAAAGAGGGTATAGTGCTACTAGTTTAAGTTACAGAACAAGAACATATGTACATATTTGCTTTTGTTCAGCATCTGAATCACTTACGGTAGAAAGAGACGTTGGTACAACTCATGGGTACGATGCTAATAAAAAACTGCTTGATAGTGATACAGCATCTGAAGATGGAATAGTATTAATTAATGTTGATCTAGATTCATCTAAAATAAAATTTGATGTAGACCACGCTGTTGGTAATCCTTTAGTTGCTTCTCTAGATGTAAACTATGAATTAGAGGGTGAATTTTATAGTAATGGGAATTACAAACTTTCTGGAGAACATGACCAAGCTCCTCATCATGAAGTATATTTAAAAGAGAACAACAGCATTTCTTGGGAAACAGTGTACAAAGCAGCGAGTAAAGGTATTGAATGGCTTGCTCCACCATTTGTTAATAAAAAATGGACAAAATCAAACTTTTAATAATTTTTAAAACAGTATTTCTATGAATGTAAAGTGAAAATAATTAGTTATTGGTATCAAGCTGTTTTGTATTGATCTAAAGTAGGAATGACCGGCTTAATTTATACGTGTTCATTAAGGGGCTTTGATAAAGCCTAGTCCTTTTATGGTAACAATTGCAACTAATCTGACGAAAAGAGCTTCGTTTTTTATTCGATAAGAGTTTAACATGAAACAACCTCTTTCGAAAATTCTAATGGAGGAATGAGCATGTTACATAAAACCTTAGTATCAGTTATTTCTGCGATTGTAATAAGTTTAATTCTAGCAATCTATAGTTATACTCCACAATTAGAACGGTTTTCAAATTCAAGTTACACTTCTTTTTCAGGTTTAGTGAGTCTTTACCTGATTGTCGTAACTCCGGTGTTGGTAGTCATTGGAGTTCCAGTATCTATCTTTATTGAAAAAATGGCTGAAATAAAATTAATTAGGTCTACAGTAGATAATTACCTTTATAATATGGGGCTATATACGTTAGCGGGAGGTTTAGTTGGGAATATAATCTTTTTATTTATTTCAGTTACCGACATGATAAACTATGTGCCATTTATTTTCTTCTGCGTTGTTTCATCAATTGTCTTTTATCACATCTCTTTGTTTATACGTAAATTACTTAGTCCAAAATACTAATTAGTATGGTTTTTTCTATCTTCAAATATAGGTTAATAAATACCAAGGTCTATATAGTTTTAAAACTCTCAGAATATGTATGTCTATATTTTGCATTATTCTTTACAATTAATAAGTTAGTTAAATCATGTAATAACTTTATTTTCCTGTTGAATATAGAGTAGAACAATTAATAACGTTACAAAGCCAAATCTATAGAATTTTCCAATTCCCACATGATAAACATATCCTTCAATACCATTATTAAACAAGTATGCTATTTAACTCTTAGATGTAGCTCGTGTCCAGTGAAGGCTTGATTTATTAGAAATGGGGATATAAATATGTCTGTATAGTAGAAACGTTTGTTAGTAGAGGAAAGCTAGGAGAAGAAGGGAGTTAACAACAGAATTTTAATCATGTCGATTAAAAGAGATCGAGAAAACAATAACTCGATCTCTATTTAACATTTAATTATTTCGAGTCATATTGAAACCCAAGTATTTGATAGGTGAAGCTGAAGTCTTCTACAGCTCGAAGGTCATCAAATTCCATCATCCAAGAGCCATTACTTGTATGCTTCATGTATTCATCATATTGTTGACCATTTATTGTATAGTGAATGATTACATAATCAGAAATAAACTCTTGATTTAACCATATAGCTCCAGCATTCGGGTTAGTTCTACTCCAACGAATATCTTCATATCCGTAATCAGTATAATCATCAGCAATAATTGATTCCATATTTGATAATGACAATTCATTTCCATATTCATCTACTGCTGTCACATAATAATATTTAGTTTCATTAGCATAAATGCCATTTGAGTCAATGAAATCAGTTGCTGACGAAACTTCTGCGAGGAGTGTGCCATCGTCACCTGGTTTGAAGTCCGAGTTAGCACTTGAATATATATTGTAGTGATCAATATCTAACGTATTACTTTCCCAGCTTAGTACGATTTCTGATGGGTCTTCTTTTAAAGAGGTTGATAAGTCAATATGAGTTTCACGTGTTGTTGATTCTGCAAAGGAATGGTGTATTACAAGATTAGAAAATAAAAGAATTACTGCTGCTAGAATACTTGTTTTCTTAATATTAGATTTCAACATAAGCCCTCCTAAAGTTTTTAACTACTACCGGTATTGTAGTTTACATATTTTAACTTAGATTATTTTGGAATAAATGTAAAATTACATAAAACATTATATTTTTTGGATGAAACGTTTACATCACCTATTTGCTCAATCGTTCTATTATTATCTTAGAATTGCATTTTAATTGTAAATATAGAGGGCTAGATAAGATCTCAGAATGTTTTAGTAGTCGAAGGGTGCATGAGCAAATGCTTGACTCTTAGGAGTATGTGAGTGTGACGTGAGGTAATTCTATAACATAAAGAGTGGCCCTACAGAGATATCTATTATTAGTGTATTTTGATTCTTCACATAGCAACACTAGGTTAATGGTGTAGAGTTTTAGAACTGGACTTGATATTAAACCATACATTTTATAAAACTAACCATTTAAGTAGATCATTTATAAAAAGTAATAGTAGAGTGGTCTATTTCTATTCCATTCAGATTATTATATGAGCCTCTTTTTGTGTTAAAAAATCCACAGTTAGATCAAACCTTTTTAATAGTAAAGGATTTAGTATAAGAAATGAGCTCCTATCATGCCAAATGTCCTTCTAGTTAGTTATTCCATTAAATAAATATATTTATATATAATGTTAAAATAGGGAGTATTCAACAGAATTTAGTATGGTAATCTCTTAAAGCCGCTTCAGAAGCTGAAATCACAATAATCATTATTTTGGTACAATGATATCAGGAATTCAATTCCTAGAGTTGGATCTCATATACATCTCTTTTTGGAAAACGCTCTTGGCGAATAGCGTTTTCCTTTTTTTTTTGATACATAAGAATGAGGTAGCCCTTAATCATCTCTCAAGCCAACATCATACTTCATATTATTTTCTCATAAGCATCCAAATTGCTTTGTTATATTTTGAGATATGAAATCTTTCATAAGAAAGACATCTCTTTCTTGTAGCGTTTTTTTATTCCTTCGAGACAGTGATGGTAATACGATTGGCAATGAAATGTAACGCCACTCCTTTTATGAGGGAAGGAAAATCGAAAGAATTATAATGTTTATCAAGTATGTAGCTAGTTCTTAATAAAAAAATATAACTTACACGAAAACCACAAATTATCTCAAGTCATTTTAATAGATAAAACCCTGTACATAGAAACAAACAGTGTATAAAGATCAAATATATAACACCTTATTAAACTTCAACGTTTTTTCATGTATTTTAGTAAAGGCTTAACGGATCAAATAATCTCGCTCGGTTAAGCTTTTTTGTAATGGTGTGCTTTATTACTAACTTGATGATGTTATCAGCAAACTCCTGTTCCTTCTATGGTTTTTTCTTCATTTAGTCATCCGTCCCGTCTCCTATTTTAACAATTATTGAAAAACATTATCAGTTGTTACATGTCAAATAATTTTATTGAATCATCCTAAATGACTAAATCATTATAACTAATCCCAGGGAGATCCTTATTTAAAGTGTGGAAATAGAACGCAACTGATTAAGTTTAGCTAACAAATTGTAAAACCATGTTAGCTTATATGACTAAATTGTCATTTTAGAGTCACTGGAAAGTCATTTTAGATAAGTATATTTAAGTTGTACCACATGTTAAGAGTAATTTTGTAAAAGGACTAAATATAGCAAAGGTGAAAGGGTGGTTGAGACGATTACAAAAGATGTGAGGAGATATGGAGTCCAAAAATCAACAACCTTTTGATTAAATACGATATTGATTCTTGCATGAGTTATAGATATAAATTAGCCTACCATTTTTTATATACTTGCTATTTTTATAATAAATTCTTTGTTTATTAAACAAATTGAAAAAATAAAAGAGGTGGTTTTGTTGAATTTAATAATTGAAAATGTGACGAAACAGTTTGGAGATAAACTGGCAGTAAATGATGTATCATTCGAATTAACAGCAGGTGTTTACGGATTTTTAGGTGCAAATGGTGCGGGTAAAACGACATTAATGAGGATGCTCGTAACATTGATAAATCCAACTTCTGGGCGTATTTTATTTGATGGAAAAGATGTTGAAGATTTGGGTGATGAGTATCGAGATATTCTCGGTTATTTACCACAAGACATTGGCTTATATAAAAACTTCTCTGCTGAAAAATATTTAATGTATATCTCAGCAATTAAAGGAATTGAACAACAAGCTGCAAAGAAAAAAATTGATGAATTGTTAGAGGTTGTAAACTTATCTGAACATAAGAAGAGAAAAATCGGGAAGTTTTCTGGCGGGATGAAGCAAAGGCTAGGAATTGCCCAAGCATTATTAAATGATCCAAAGGTGTTAGTCGTTGATGAACCAACGGCTGGACTCGATCCGAAGGAACGTATTAGATTTCGCAATCTATTGTCTTCTATTTCAAAAGAGCGAATCGTTCTGTTATCTACACACATCGTTTCAGATATTGAATTTATCGCTAAAGAAATTATAGTGTTTAAAGCTGGTCAGCTCATTCAAAAGGATAAGCCTGAAGAACTGCTAGAGAACATAAGAGGATTTATTTGGACGGTTAATGTATCAGAGCAAGAAGTAATAGGTTTTCAAAATAAGTATAAGGTGAGCAATATAATTAGTAATCAAAATAAAGTAGCCCTTAGAATTATTTCTGAAAGCAAGCCTGATGAAAGAGCCATTGAAGCATCACCTAACTTAGAGGATCTATATTTATACTATTTTGATCAGGAGGTCGCACAATGAAGCAATTAGTGAAATTAGAGTTATTTAAAATATTTAGGCAAAAGAGTGTATGGTTCGCACTGTTACTTGTAACAGCTCTTCTAACTGCTAGAATCGTAATAAGCGAAGTTATTATCCCTTTTCCAGCGCAAGGGTATCAAGTAGCTGACCTCCAAGGTGAAATGGATCCTGTTTTAGAAAAATGGGAGGGAGAGTTAACGGAAGAAAAAGTGGAGAAGGCTCAAGATTTAAGGAGATCTATATATGAGAAATATGAAAAAGTATGGAATGGTAATCAAGAAATATGGGACGATGAAAAAATAGATCCAATGAATGAACTAGGCATATATCCTGCAGAAGCTGCTGAGTACTATATAGTAGATCAAATAGCAGGTACTAAAAGGTTTGTTGATGATATTGAGGACAATAGCAATGGACTAGATAGGCCCTTGAAATCTTTAGACGAGAATGATGCGTCTTATAAAAATGCCTCACTTGAAAAGAAAATGATAGATAAGTTGAATGTTGGTATTTTTGAGTATGCTGACGGAGCTAGAAGCACTATTTCGACTTTTAAACTGTTCCTTCCTATTATGTTAGGTATCACCATTTTAATAGGCTTATCCTCTATTTTTGTGAATGAAAGCTCTACAAGAATGGATCAACTCATTTATAGTTCAAGATATGGGCGCCGAACTGGTGTTACAGCAAAAATATTAGCTTCTATAATTTATGTATCGATCGTAACGGTAGGCTTGTCTACACTTAGCATATTACTAAATATGTATATGTATGGCATTAATGGTTGGGATTTACCTATACAGTTGCTTGGAACTTTCTTCTCCGAAGGGTACGCTTTATCACCTTATCATCTAACTGGATTAAGTTACATCATTATACACTTGGTTGTAATGTTTCTAGTAGCATTAATTTTTATGGCTTTCGTACTAATCGTTTCAGCCTTGTCTAAAAATACATTAGTTTCATTCATCATTAGCGCGACAATCTTTTCGTTACCAGTCGCTCCGTTAAATATAGAATTTTGGAAGCTAGTGCAGCAGTATAGCTTTATAAACTTTCTTTCGGTTCCTGAACTCACAAGTGAGTTTCATGCGTACAATTTATTTGGTGTACCAGTTCTAGATCCGTATGTACATTATCCAACCATTGTGCTACTAGGTGTTGCTCTTATCCTAGCAATATACAAAGCGATTAAAAAGAAACAGGTCTTATAATAATACAAGAAAGAATGATTCGAAAAATTACAATGAATAAAGTATAATAATAGGCTTGATATATAAACTGACCTATTAATTCGAAACAATTGAAGAATCTTACGCTACCTGCTCTCAATAAAAAAAGGGCAGGTAGTTTTATATTTCTAAAGTTGAATTATATTAATTACTACATGAAACCTTCAACATCACTACATTTATTTATACTAATTATAAAAGTTATTTACACATAGTTTATTGTATTATAACCTTGTGCCGCCGTATTATTAAGATATAGTTTTGTTAAAATTGAAGTGTCTGAATATTAAAAACAAAAATTTTGAATGTCTTATTTTAGATTTGATATAATTGATACTACAATAGTGTATAGAAATAGAGGTGTGCTAGTGAGAACTAATTTCATCAAGTTAACTGAACCTAATAATAGCCTAGTAGAAGTGTTGAATCGATGGGAAAACGATCCTACTTTAGTTCCATTGACTCGCCCTAATCAAAACAAGTCAGAATTAGATTGTCAGAAAAGTATATCGGTAGAAAACTTAATTCAACGGTTAGAACACGAACAAATCTACCTGATATATCAGGATGATCTGTTAATCGGCGAAATGAACTACATGGTCGATCCAGGCCATCTGTACAAAAAAGAGTCAGGAACTGCTTGGATAGGAATTACAATAGGTGAATCTGAAGGACGTGGTAAAGGGATTGGGTTTAAAGCGATAAGGTTTTTAGAGGATAAAATTAGAGAGGAAGGACTTAGACGTATTGAATTAGGAGTATTTGAATTTAATAATCAGGCACTGAAGTTATATCAGAAGCTTGGCTACAATGAAATCGGTCGTATTAAAGATTTCACCTATTTTCAAGGTAAAATGTGGAATGATATACGCATGGAAAAATGGATAAATCAATTATAATTAATACTTCAGTATGCGTCTCAACGTGGTTAGAATTTTTTGTAAGAAATATTAAAGAAGGCTAGTAGAAAAGTAGAACAAAGTAAATTCATACCTGTTGCAGGGGTAACAGCACATATTTATATGGATATATATCTACCGAATAAAATTGTCGGTAAATATAGAAACTATGGCAATTCAATTTTAATTGAATATGTCCGACAACCAATATATTATGTTGAAGATCATTTCATAAATAAATGCTATATTGGATTAACACATATTTGATTAACTTGATTATGATATTTCACAGCATAGTGAAGAAGCTTACTCTTAAAATGATACAACTATTTTTGACCCCGTTTCATAATATAGCGGGGTTATAAGTATTTAGCAGGTGAGAATTGGCAGGCTATGTTATTTGTGTTTTATTTACTAACAATGCAAATTTTGGTTGCTGCAAACTTTAGAGAGGAAACGATATATTAAATAGAGAATTAAAGTTAAGTGTTCAATGTTTCAAAGGAAGCTGTGTTAAAACAATAATTTACTATAATTATTTTCGATTGTTTTGTGATCCTTTACTGGGTCTGTAGCAGAAAAAATTGTAAAATAGGTGATTTATCAAATTTAATCTATTCTTAGGTATTTTATTAATACAAACCAGTTAACAAAAAAACAATAATATTTTATTGTAACAATTTTAGAAAATCAACCAATTTAGTAAAGTCAGTAGTAAGCAAATTTTAGAATGATAATGGGGTAGATTGGATGATTAAAGGCAAACTTATTGGGCAAGGAAACACTGCTGATATATATTCTCTAGGAGACAACCAAGTTATAAAGCTGTTTAAGGATGATATTCCGCTTGAAATGATTGAACGAGAGTTTACAATGAATCGTATCATACAAACTACAAAGTTATCTATTCCAAAAGTATTTAAAATTATTCAAATCGACAATCTTTATGGAATTGTGTATGAATATATAGAGGGTCCTTCATTACTTGATCAAGTCTTATCCAATCCTTCATTGGTTAAAGAAGCTGCCCAAACTATTAGCGATCTACATGTTGACATACATAAAACAATAATTTCTGAAGAAGCTCCCTCGCAAAAGGTGATATATGAGCGAAACATTCAACAATCAAACATATTGTCAAATATAATGAAAGAGCAAATAATAGATTATTTACACACACTTCCTGAAGATAATTTCCTTTGCCATGGTGACTTTCATCCTGGCAATGTCATCACTTCTTCAAATGGACTAGTAATTATTGATTGGATGACTGCTATGAGAGGAAATCAGGCAGCCGATGTAGCTCGCACTATATTAATTCTTAAATTTGGCATTATACCAGACAGTATACCCATTAGAATTAGAGAAAGTTTTAACAGAATTCGTTTTACATTATTAGATGAATACACAAACCGTTATCTTCACAAGTCAAATATGACCATAGAGCAAATTGAACAGTGGTTTCTTCCAGTAGCAGCAGCTCGATTAGTAGAAAGGCTTCCTATGGAGGAGAAAAATGCATTATTAATATATATAAATAACCTACTTAAAAGTAGTTATCTGATGAAATGAGGAAGGTAAGGACTTAGTCTTATGGGTATGGTTATAAAATTCACTAATGCTAATTTAAATAGTAGTTGTTAAGATAAAGAAGAGTGCTATGAACAGAGAGTCATTATATAATTGCACCTTCCTCGAAGCGTTTTTCTTTATTGAAAGGGCCATATGGTGGCATAATCGCTAGTAGTGAACATAAAGGAAAGTGAAGATGTAAAGTGTGATTGAAGCAGCTAAAGAAAATGAATTAAATTAATGCTTTGTTATTTATCATCTTTTTAAATTGTCGCAGATAGATCAAATTCCTGTCAGTCTTAAGGAGGAGATTAAGGTCATTTAGGTAATCAGGTTAAAATCCAATGCGATGGTTGCAGTGTTAGCGCGAGAATAACACACAAAAGTTGGCTCTATCTCTATTCATGATATAGAGGTAGGGGATTAAATGCCGCCCCCTACCTTGACAAATCTTATTGTTGTTTGTAACGCTTAAATATAATTTTTTTCCATAGTTTCATTCATTGTACGTTTATTACGTTTAAGTTTCTTGGTTAAATGTTCGATTATATATAGCAAAATCGGTATTATAATTAATGTTATCAAAGTTGAAAAGAGTAGACCGAATGAAATAACAGTTGCTAAAGGAGATTGAAAATTACTACCTATACCACTGTCGAAAACTAATGGAAGCATACCACCTATCGTTGTAAATGTCGTCATAAAGATAGGACGAAGTCTTTGGCTACCAGATAATGCTACACTGTCTTTTATGCTCATATTTCCCTCTTTGCGAATTTGAATAAATTGATCAATTAACAATATAGCGTTATTTACCACAATTCCAATTAAAATAATAACCCCAATAGATGATAATGCATTTAACTCATTGCCTGTTACGGCAAGACCAATAATTACTCCTATTGATGTAAATGGAATAATGGACATGACCAGAATAGGTTTAGCCAAGCTATTAAACTGAAGAGCCAATACTCCGTAGACAAGAAATAAGGAAAGAACTAAGACAAAGATTAATTCATTATATGTTGTAGCTTGATCTTTCAATTTTCCGGACAATTGTACAGTGTAACCAATTGGTAAATCAAGATCATCAATCATCAATTCCACATCATCTAGAATAGATCCCATGTCTCTATCACTGACATTTCCAAAAATTTTGATTAGGCGTTCTCCTTCATAATGTTGAAAATCAATTGGAGATGAAACTCTTGAAACTTGAGCTACATTCTTTAATGGAATTGACCCACCTTGAACATTAATCAATATATTTTCGATACTAGTTATATCTTTAAAATCTTCTTGATTTTTGAGGCGGATTTTATATTCCTCATTCGATGATGTCCAACTTCCAATTGGTATATTTACTAAGGCTTGTTGCAATTGTAAATTAACTTCTTGTTCTGTAATGTTATGTTGATTTAGTAATGATTTATTGTAAATCACTTCATGGTCATCCGATTGCCTTTGTAAATCTGAATTAACACTTGTAATTCCATCGATTTTTTTCAGTGAGTTTATTACATTGTTTGAGATATTCTCTAATTCTTTATAGTCATTTCCTGTTACTAACAGTGAAACAGGTGAACTTCCATTACTATTTACACCACTTACAACTGTAATATATTCGCGTTCAACTAATGGATCCATTATTCCTTGAATTTCATTATTTATTTCTTTTTGAGTTCGTTTAGATTCTTCTATTGGTGTCATGTTTACTAGTAACCAAAAGAGGTCAGGGGCAACTTCCACCAATGAATAGTCTTCTATTTCATTCACGTTATTTAATTCGTTTTGAATATAATTCTGTACTGATTCCTTATCTTCGAACTTTGTGCCTGTCTCAAATAATATGGTAGCCTCTGCTTGTCTGTGGTGTATATCTGGCATTAATCCAAAGGGTATTGTTGGTAGAAGAGCAATAGAACTACCAAATAAAATAATAAATGCAATTAAAGCTGATGCAATTCTTCTCTTTTTCAATAATATCCAATGAATTGTTTTTGTGTAAGTAATGTGAAACCAATTAGATCTAATATTATCTTTCACGACGACATTCTTAATAAAAATATTTGCTAAGGAAGGTATTGCTAAAAATGCAATTACTACAGAACTTAAGATAGATACAATCATAACCATAGCCAATACTTTTATATAAGTACCTATCTCATCACTTAACATAAATGTTGGTAAAAAGACGATAAGTGTTGTTGACATTGAAGCAATAATTGGACTTGCCACATCACGTGTTCCTTTAATAACTGCCTTTATTGGTGCAAGACCATCTTGATACTTTTTATAGATAGACTCTAACAGAACAATTGTAGAGTCAACCATCATACCAATGGAAAGACCTAAACCGATTAAAGTTAACAAATTAAAAGAAAAGCCAAAGAAATACATTGTGGAAATTGTTAATAGTACACTAAAAACAATGGATGTTCCAGCAATTAAAGTTGCTCTTATATTTCGTAAGAAAACAAGAAGTATAATTAAGGAAAGAATTCCTCCAAGTAAAATGTTCTGCTGAACACCGTTTAATGCCATATTCATAAAATTAGCATTAGACGTGAGGATATTTAATTCAAACCCATTAATTGTTCCTTCATCTTTAAGTGCTTTAATTTCTTTTTCTACAGCATTTGTCAGGTCTATTTCGGAATATTCATCATGGCGACCGACTCTTATCATTAAATAATTGTTATTCCCTGTTTTTGAAGTAATAGCGGGATTCCCACTTGACTGAATATATACATTGCTTACTTCATCTAATGTTACGTTACCATTTTGAGTTGGCAGTAAAATTGATTTTAAATTGGTTATACTCGATTGTGTTGGTTCCCAACGTATAGTTATATTATCAGAATCATTAGCTATATTTCCTATGTTTTGTCCTTTTAAAAAGTTTGTAATTGTTCCTTGAAGCTGTTGTAATGAAATATTGTGTTCTTTAAGCTTTTCATGATTAAAAGAAATAATCATCTCTTTATCTACCATGCCAGTAACTTTCATTGCCTTTACCTCTGGTAGTGCCATGAAGCGAGGTTCTAATGTTTGTTTTACAAAATTTGATAGCTCTTCTTTATCTTTACCGTATATATCTATCCATAAATCATATTGATATACAGTAGAATCTTGTCTAGATTTAACAATAATATTTTCTAAAGTTGACTGAGTATCATTAGCTAGCCTTTCGATTTTTGGGTAAATTTGATCTCCTTTTCCTTCTTCCATTTCAATATTGATTTGTGCTTGGTTATCTCTTGTTGTAGATGAGTAAGATAAGATTCCATCAATACCATCTAATTCAGCTTCAACTCGGTTTGTAACTTCTTTTTCAAGTTCAACTGAGTTTAGATTTTCACCATAAATATCAATTGTAGCACTGCTAAAATTAATGACTGGCAATAACTCAAGTTTCATTTTTGGGAATGTAAATATTCCAAGAGAAATAATAAGAATTAAACTTATTGAGACGAGTATTTTTTGTTTTAATATCCAATTTATCATTAAATATACCTACCTTTTTTAAAATATATCGTTATACGATGGTTTAACATAAAAATTAATGCTCCATAAAGAGCACGGTTTATTAATGTAAATTAAAATTTGTAGCAGCTATACAGCTAAAAATAATTTAATAAAATATATCGTTATACGATGGTTTAGCTGAAAAATATATGCTCCATAAAGAGCACGGTTTATTATTGTTTAAATTATTATTTATAGCAGCTATATAGCAAATATTATTTTAATAAAATATATCGTTATACGATGGTTTAGTTCAAAAATTAAAGCTCCATGAAGAGCAAGGATTCATCACTATTTTTAATTTCTATGTAGTAGTTATTTAGTTTTTACTAGTTTTTTTAAAATTTGAGATATATGATCTAAGCAAAGTGATTGAAATAATGAATATTGTTATTGTAAGTAACAATTGAAAAATAATATCAAATAATGTAGGTGAATCAAAGGGAACCCACCAAATGCTACATTGTAAAACTAATATTGCACAATAAAATGGTAGTCCTAGTGTCATAAAAAGTTTGTTTTGTTTAATATATCCTACAATTAACATGACTATAACACTGCCATAAATTATGCTAGGAATCAATTTATAATATGGTGAAGTAAACCATTCATAAAATTGATGATTGGCAGCCCTATCTATAAGTGGTGAAGAAAATAATATGCCCCACTCCGCTAACAAATAACTAACGAATAAGAGAAGCTGTACAAAGATACTTACAAGCCACCATTTTTTTAATTTTAAGTTATCAATTTGAAATTTGGAAGTAGTAGTTTTTATTACAGTATTAATTGTTGCATTCGACGACGAAATAGCTTTATTGATTTGCTTCCCAATGTATTGCTCTTTTCCAAAATCATGAATTGATTGTTGAACAGCTTCTTTATCTGAGTAACCTTTTACTAAATAATCTCTTTTTAAGAGCGATAGGTGATCAATTAATTCATCTCTAATATCTTCTTTATCTTCAATTGGACAATCTACTTCATTTAAAAGCGTGTTCACATATTGTTTCAGTTCACTCAATTTAATCCCTCCGTGCTTAAATTAATTAAATCGTTGGCTTCTTTCCAATCGGCAATTTTTTTTGAAAGTTCTGTTCTGCCATCATCAGTTAATTTGTAATATTTTCTTCTACCAGCAGAATCGGATTCCCCCCAATATGAACTAATGAAATTCTTTTTTTCAAGCCTTTTTAATGCTGGGTATAGAGTGCCTTCTCCAATTACATAACTATTGCTGCTGTTTGCTTTTATTTTTTTTGCAATTTGATAACCATAAGTATCATGTTTCGCAATAATTGATAGGATAAGGATGTCTATACTACCTTTTAAAATTTCCTTATTCATGTCATCAATCTCCTTTTAATTTTAATCTTATTTCATATTATAACGAAAAATACATCGTAATACAACATACTTTTAAAAATGAAATTTATTATGTTAATCGAATTAGGTGGAAAGAAGTATGGAGCGTTAGAAAGAGATGCAGTAATGGCAAAAATGAATTGTGATATTTTCCATCAGATACTCTTTAATCAGGTGCAAAACAAAAAAAAGATATTCCTTTTTTTCATTTTAGGGCAAGATTGTCGAGCAAAGGGTTGCATAAAAATTTGAAATAATTGGTATTAAGTTAAAGGGCAGGTTAACTTTTAACCTTTGGTTTGAATTAATGCATTAAGAAAAGAGAATTTAAATGGAAGGAAAAACGATAGAAGTAGAGGAAATAAAGAAAGTGTTGTTAGAATCCTGGTCTTTAGAATCAAGTTCAAAATGGAGTAAGTACAACCCTGCCAAGGGACAATGTGGTGGAACCGCGTTAGTAGTAAAAATAATATTTTGGGTGGAGAAATAAGGAAAACCAAGCTACCTGACGGGTGGCATTTTTATAACTTTATTAATATGAAACGATACGATTTAACAGTTTCTCAATTTAAAGAGATCATCACGTATAAGGATTTACTTTCAAATAGGGAAGAAGCATTTACAGATACTAATGTTAAACAGTATAACTACTTAAAACAAAAAGTATTTACTGTGTTGCTAAGATAAAAGGGACATATTGGAATAATGGCATTTTTATCAAATAACAACTTATGTTTATTTAATTTGCAAGCCATACTTATAACCAAAAGTTATCAATAAGTTAGAAAATCTGTTGGATATTTTACCAAATTATTAAGTTGTGATTTGTATTGCTGATTATAATGTTGTTTTAAAAAAAAGAGTGCGAATTGCACTTTTTTTACTGCTATTTTTTTTATTTCTTCATCAACAAAACCCATTATATTTATATCAGGGTGTGGATTAGCTAAGTTGGAATACCTATCTGAATATCGAATAAGATAACGGAGTTCTCTTAATAATTTTAGAGAGGAAGTCTATTATACGGTGAAGGGGGATTACTTATCAGTTTAATAAGAACTCAGGTTAATACGTGAGACATTATAAAAATTGAAAGTAGCATTAAGCAAGTAGATGTGCGGTGATTTTGTGTGTTTTTATTAATTAAAGACCTCTATCTATATGATATAAAAAAATGAATTATAGTCTATTTTTTTATTAATTACTCTTGGAAAATAAAGTAGAACCTTAGATACCAAGTTATACATAACGTAATAGAGTAACTTCAAATATGTTATGTGCTATCAAAAATTTAATAGGGAGAGGATTATGTTGAAACGAAAGACGAGAGTAATTTCTATTGCTGCTGTTTCTGGAGGTGGGAAGACTACAGTAACGAAACAACTAACGAAAAAATTAAATAACTCAAAGGCTTTATATTTTGATGACTTTGAATTTAAAGAGTACCCAAAAGATATATGTAAATGGGTGGATGAAGGCGCTGATTATAATAAATGGAATCTAACCCCACTAATAGATGAAATTAGGTTGCTAATAAATAATAAAAATGATACTCTTGATTATTTATTGCTTGACTATCCATTTGCTTACTTACATAGTGAAATGCGTGATTATATAGATCTTACAGTTTATGTTGATACTCCTCTAGATATCGCAATGGCCAGGAGATTATTAAGAGATTTTATTGATAATCTAGTAGAGGATATACATGAAGATTTAAATAACTATCTATCGCATGGAAGATTAGCTTATCTAGAAATGATCAGGACTGTTAAACCATACTCAGATGTTGTGATTGATGGTGCATTACAAACCCACTTTATTGTTGATAGCATAATTGATGTAATTAAAAATAGAAGTTTGTAATCATTATGTGCTAGTTTGTATGAACGTATTATCAATTATTATATTATTATGTTTTTAAGTCTGAAATTAAATGCTCTTTCAGCTTAACAGAAGTGTAAAGATTAACCTTCCAATCTCTAGGGGAGTAGTGCCAAAGTTAAGAGAGGTTATATTATTAAGCTATGTTAAAGAATGATGATGATTTTATTTAATAGGAAGAGAGCTCCGTACAATCAGACATAAATATTCATCCTTCCCCAATTTGACATCCTTATAAATAGTAGATACAAGGGGGCACGTTCTTATGAAACTGGCAAGTGTCTGCTTCTTCAAAATTAGGAAACCATTGATTATTTGAGGTTATTAAAGGATGGAAACAATCATATGCCTTTCATGTAATTTACACGGGGGAGTATAAAAGTACATTATAAAGAAGAAAACCTCTCAATTTATCACTGAGAGGTATCATTTATTAACCATGGAAATAGATTATTATTCAACTCTAGTATTTGGATCACCGATGGATAATCCATATTCTAACCTACAAGGTTCATTATCAGGAGAATTTATACATGTGGCAGAAATTTCACGCACATGATTACCAGCTAAAACAGTAGCATCAATGCCATTAAGTGTTACCGAAGTTGAGTCGATAAGACCTGTCATCGTAATTTCTACTTCACAACCTTCTGAAAGGGCTTCTACATATATAGAAACTGGTTGAGCGAAATCCATTGTTTTAAACAACGTGGATGTCGGATTTGTGTTTTTATCTAGACTTAACAATTTAAAATTATATGCTATATTTACAGGATTTCTGAAAATTGTCAAATATATCACCTCCTTTTCATTAATAGAATATGAAAGTAAATTCAAGATGCTTGTACAAATGACTTGATTAATTCAATTGTTTTATCCAATATAAGTGAGGTGCTAAGAATCTATGTTGAAGCAAAGGCTGAATTTAAAGTTGAAAAAATATGAAGGATGCAAAATATTTGTTTTCGCATATTACAAATTAGAACCAATTAGTAAATGAAAAATAAGATAGTAGGTGTTTTTTACACATAAGAAATGCCTTTTTGAGCAGAAGTGATACGCATAGAATTCCATGTAAGTTGAAGAATAAATATTTATATTTAATGGATTTGACTGGAGAAATAAAATACGAGTCAAAATGACTTTCTTAGCAGTCGTTTTCTTTAACAGAAAATTCCCATACTCATAGAATCGAATGATAGAATCAACCTGATAAAGTGTAAATAAAGGTTTTCATAGAATTTTCTTATCATATAATTGGAATATTATGTTATTATTAGAACGTATAATAATTTTACAAGTATGAGGAGAATGAAGGAGAGGGGAAGCGATGAGAGAAGATCAATTATTTGAACAAATGAAAATGTGGCGTAAATGGACTGTTCAACTACTTCGTACAATTCCCGATGAAGTTGCTGACGAAATTCCGCAAGGTCATAATAACAGCGTCCGCTGGAATGCTGGTCATATTTTAGTAGGTTGGGATCATACGATGTTTCCTGCTGTCAATGAGAAGAGACAATTGCCTCGTACATATCACCAAATGTTCCCAAGAGGTAGTAAACCACAAAGTTGGGCAGAACAACCCCCGTCGATGGAAGAAATCATTAACAAACTGGAGGAACAACCAGATCTTATTGTAAGATCATGTAAGGGACATCTTGATGACCCACTTCATGAATCTTTTTTAGGCATGAAAACATTAGGAGATATGCTTGTTTTTCATATGAACCATGAAAATCTACACATAGGGATTATTAAAAGTATGAAAAGCTTACTTGAAGTAAAGTTGACATAGTTAGCAGGTTTTCTAAATAAAATGACTTTTGAGATTGCTAAGGGCTGAAAAAACCAGTCCTTTTTGTTTTGAGACAATAGGAAAACTTATTTGAGTTTGATCAAATGGTACACTTCGTTCTAACAAAAATGCTTAAAATGATGCGTATGACAGAGTTCAAATCACTTATATTAAGTATTAGAAGTAAGCAGTCAACAAGTTATGTTTTCTTCTCATGAAGATTTTATTAACAATACATACCTTCCTCGGAATGATAGATTTTCCATAATTGTTGGTATTGTCTGTTGATGCTACATTAGAATAGGTGTCATGATCTCTTTTGAAGTTAAACTCCAGAATGTTATTCTTCATTTTGGCTTGTATTTAGTACAATTATCATTCCCAATTACATAAATTCATCCTTCTTTGATGTTGAGGAAGAGTGATATTCATCCCTTGGCATACCTACCCTTTAATATTGGTTTTTATTGTTTCCAATGGTGAAGTTAAGAATCTGGAGTTTGATGTAAAAAAGTTTGAGCCTAGGAAGGCAGTGACTATTAAAGCAATCGTAAGGTTAACGATAAACTGTGTATCCAAATTCCAGCCGTTCATAAAGTTATTTTGTTTCCACATAAATACGAAGACTGGATGAAATAGGTAGATTCCTAGTGAATGGTCGCCCCATTTAGTAAGGAAGCTTTTTTTGCCATTCATCACAATAAGTATTAGTATAGAAAGCCATGTAGATAATAGAAAGTGTGATAGTATTTTTGTTACATAGGTCTCATTGTCTGACAAAAAACGTGATGTGCTATAACTTCCTTTATAAAGCCATTCCAAGTTAGGCGTAAATTCAATAAAAAGAAATACACCCATCGCTGATAGTAGCAATAAACCTTTTGCTTTATTTGGAGATAGGCTACAATAAAGTTTTTTTAACGCATTGTTAGACATAAAAAAACCAGCAAAGAAAAACGGTGCAAATGTAATCGTACGCTGATAACTAAGTGTATAAGAAGAAAAACTAGGATAAAACTCTCTCGTAAAATTCACGAGGGGATCTGTGTATAGACGTGAAAAAAAGCTTATCAATAGTATTAGAGAAAATAGAATTAGTTTACCAATATTGTTTGGATTCAACTTTGCAATAATTACCGCTAAGACATACCAAAAAGATATACTAACGATATACCAAAGATGAAATCTTGGCTTCTCATAGTTAAACTCCATCGTCTCGTACTCTCCAGTGAAGTAGAAAAATAAGGTATATAATGTCTGAAAAATAATATATAACATAAAGAGATTGACAACTTTCTTCATTTGTATTCTTTTTGCTAAAAACCCACTTATAAAAACAAAAAGTGGCATGTGAAACGCATAAATAAAAATAAAAGTTTGAAGATAGTGCTCTTTATTCAATTCTAAGAAATGTCCAAATACCACAAGGAAAATTAGTATACCTTTCGTATTACTTAACTTTAAATCCTTATCAAACAAGTCAACCTCCCCCTAATTGCCGTGTATGTTATGGCTTTAAATATACTTATCTACAATGACTTTCCAGTGACTCTTATATGACAATTTAGTCACTAATACTGAATCTGATATATTGTTTATAAAATATCAGAAACGTGTTCTTCTTTTTCCTTACTCTAAACGATGAAATATAAGCAATAGCGAGATCTTTACCGCAGCTTTAAAGTGTGACTGACGGTTTTAATAAATTTTGGTGACTAGTGAGGTTGTTCAGTTGAACGATACAAGGATAAGGGAACTGCTTAACAGTAACCATTTACTAAGCTAAGAGACATCTCGACATACTGAGGAGTTTAAGTTGTCTTATTTCTTAAGTCGTTTTGTATAAAAAAGAACTTAGAGAAGATATTGACTGTTAGAGGAGGACAGTAGTGAATGAAAGAATGTAGTTAAAGATTATTAAAAAAAGGATTGGATTGGAAGTTCAATTGTATTATTGTTGAAAGGTAACATTGAAAACTAATCGAATATTTACACAGTTAGTGTAAAAATGTAAAATTTCCATTCAATTCGACAATAAACAAGAAATAGGGGAAGCTCCACAAATCGGAGTTTCCCCTAAATCCATTTATAATTATCATTATGATGACTATTTAGCAAAGCCTTCCTAACATACTTGCTCTATTAAGTTAGGAGAGTTGTTCTTTGGAGAATTTACATCTGATGACACTTCAAAAGCTTCCATAAGTTCCTGGTCAAAAGGTATTAAAAACTCCTGGAGATAAGCTGTATCATTTATAGATGGATCTAACCAAATTTCTTCATCATCTGGTTTTAGAATAACAGGCATCCGGTTATGAATTGTAGACATTAAATCGTTAGGTTCAGTTGTTATGACTGTGCACGAATAAATAGTATGCCCATTTGGGGATTGCCAAGATTCCCACAATCCAGCCATTCCAAATGGTTTATCTGATTTAAGCTTAATACGCATAGGAATTTTGCGCTCTTGCGTCTTCTTCCATTCATAGAAAGAATCAGCAATGACTAAACAACGCTTCTTTTTATAAGCATTTCGAAAACTAGTTTTTTCAGCAAGTGTCTCAGCTCTAGCATTAATCATTTTATAACCTATTTTCATATCCTTTGCCCAACGAGGTATGAAGCCCCATCTAAGATATCCAAGTCGGTTCTTTTCACCGTCGTTTATTACAGTTACGACAGAATGTGAAGGAGCAACGTTATAATTAAAGCGGTATTCATCTTCTGCAAAAGCTGCTTTAATGTCAAAGCGGTCGATAATCTGATCAAATTGAGTGAAAAGAGTAAACCTACCACACATCATATCACCTACAAATAATTATTACGACGATTGTAGCAAATGTTGTAATAATAGGCAAATAAATCAAATGATGGAAAATTTAATTAAATAGGAATTTTTTTTATTCATTGATGTTAAAAATACAAATGAGTCAATAATTTTGGATCACTTTGTATGAAATACGCTTTAGGAGCTCTATAAAGATGAAATAGACTATTTGGAAAAAATCATCATAAAATACTAAATTACCTACGATTCTTATATTTATTCGTTATCATAAGCTGATATTTATAAAGCAAATCATCTAGACGTTGACTGAGGTATTTTGTCTCACAGTGATTCAACCCTTTTTGAAGGCCTGATGTAATCATTTCAGTTCTTAGTTCTTCGATTTGTTGTAATAGCTGTGATTCGCGTTGATTGTTCATCATTGTATAAAAACACCTCAATAACTAAAATATGGATAAAGTTTAGTAGACAATAATTATATAGATTAATAGATAACATTTAAATAGATGTAACAAAATTGTAACGTGGTAAATGTTTACATTCAGGTGGACAATCAATGCGAAATCAGCATACCCGAACAATATGATTTGACATACTTTTTCCTATTTTAATCCTTAGATTGCTTACTACCCGAATTATAAGAAAAAACAAATGATTTATACGTACAATTCATAGTATTTATTAACAACAATTTATTTGAAGGTGGTATCGTATATGTCTTTTGCATATGTAGCGAATTTAGGAAGACAAGGAACAGTTTCTGTGATTGACACGAAATCTCATAGTGTGATTACTACTGTTAGCGTAGGTGCTGATCCAAGAGTAATCCAATTTACTCCGGATGGAAAGTTAGCTTATGTTATGAATGATACATCTCCAGGATCGGTTTCCATTATAGATACGAAAACGCACAGTGTAATTGCTACAGCTTTAGTTGGTGATAATTCGTCAGATTTACAAATTACACCAGATGGAAAGTTTGCATATGTAGCAAGTGTTATGGAAGAGTTTGTTTGTGTTATAGATACAAAAACTCATTCAATGATCGCGACTGTAGATATAGTAAATACTCCAATAGTGTTATTAATAACTCCTGATGGAAGTGTAGCTTATGTTCTAAGTACAAGAGGACGACAAAGATTGACTGCGATTGATACAAAAACACATAACATAATTGCTACTAATTTTATCATGGGCGATAGTCTTAATAATATGGTAATTACTCCAAACGGCAAATTATTATATGTTGCTACTGAACAAAGGAATGTGATGGTCATCGATACAAAAACTCAATCAATAATTACAACAATTGGAATTGGAGGGCAGTTTGTGAATATCGGGATGGTTGTGGCACCAGATGGAAAGTTTGTTTACGTAGGAAGCGGGGTGGACAGAACTGTTTCAGTGATTGACACCAAATCACAAAATATCATCGCAACTGTAGGAGTTGGTGAAAGACCTGATAACATGGTCATTACACCAGATGGAAAATTACTATATGTTGCAAACGTAAGTGATAATACAATTTCTGTTATAGATACGAAGACACATTCAGTTATAGCAACAATATCCGTTAATGATATAGGTAATAATGTAGGAATAGCCATATCTTTAGACGGGAAATTTCTATATGTGGCAAATATGGGGAGTGGAAATGTATCAGTTATTGATACAAAAACTCATTCGGTAATCGCTACAGTTACAGTTGGCATTAACCCAGTAAGTGTTGTGTTCTCACCTGTATAATCGAATACAGTAACTAGGATTGTTAAAAATGTATTTGGAACAAAGCTTGTCAAAGTCCTGTCTACATCTTAGCAAGATTTATGCTTCTCTATTACTCGGATGAATGCTGCTGTTAAGCAATGAAAAATAGTCAGCCTTTTAGAAGAGGGTTGTGAGTTAGATGCCTTAATGGTAGCTGTGTAAATGTATATGTAGAGCTGATTCAGATATAAATTGAGAAAGGTGATTTGCTTTAAATACGGGAAGAAATGATGAAGTTATTTTTTCCATTATTTTATCTATTGAACAACTATAACACCTCCATTATAGTCGAATTATCAGATTAAATATGAGGTGGAATCCAACAGGGGAATCAGACAAGATATAAATCATTTAAGGCTTTAATGAGTAACAATATGAAAGATTATGTCCAAAAACTACTTATATGTTTATTAGTGATCTCTGTAATAATTAACTACATCCAATACAATAAGAATCAGAATCAAGATGATTTATTACGTGATTTTTACATGGAATATATCTCTGATATTTTTTTTATAAGTGAAAGTTTTTCTTATCTTGTAAATTTAAATATAGAAGAATTGAAAGATGCTGAACGTTCATATTCTCAAATGTTATGGTACACTTCTAAATTGGGAGCAAGTCATGAAATAAATGCAGCATTTGAAACAGAACTACTAATAGATAATGCTTACGGTCTAGTAAAAAAGTTATATTCAAAAACTCAATCAGGAATACCCTTCACTGAAGAAGATTTGTTAGAAATTAAAGAAATAAACAAATATTTAGAACTCTTCTCTAAAGGAACCAACTATGACATTAGGAATAAGTCCTTTAAGGAGATAAAAAAAGAGCTATACAATAGAAATCACAGATTAATAGATGTAAGGTATGGTAAACCCCCAGCCAAAAATTAAAGCTTGCTTAGTACATATTAACACACTGCCTAAATGCACCCCGTCATAATGTTCTGACGGGGTGCATTTTTGAAGGAACCTTTTTCAATATTCATTGTATGAAGTTATGTTTATGATTAAAGCACTAGTGAAAATCGATCCTGTCTAGAATATCGCTCTGCTCTTACTATTGTTAAAATTATACTTGACTGATTCTGAATGACACGAAAAATGAGCTATAATACTGCAGAGGTATAGTTTGTGTATTAAAATCTCCATAAATTCCAAATTGTTGTTAAACAATGGGTGATTGTCTTAATAGCATTACTGGAGTTTTGAACCTTTCAATAATTATTTATGTTGCCACCGTAAAGTTATATACTTACTACTATGCGGACTTATAATAGAGAGTTGTGTTTTTTAACGAATGGAGGGTAGATAGATGAGGGTTAATCCGCCCTCACTTTTTTGGCTATGTGCATTAGTAATGTTGATAATGTTAAGGAAGATTACACGTTCCTGTATGATTGCACATTGGTGGTTCACTAGTACGAACACTGTCACGAAGACCAATAGTTATTGAACAAGAGCTCGCAGGGGACATACTGGATCCAATTACAATTAAAGTTATTACAGAACCCAAAAACATTAACGGTTTTTTAAAACACATAAAATTCAATGGTCAAATAGTTTGCTTGATGTAAATTAAGTGGAATATTGTTTAAGAACGGTTGTATTTTAACATACCTTATGCAACGATGAATAAATAGAGGTGAGTAATTTGTTGAAAACAGATAAATTAGCTTCCAAAAAATAAGAATTAAAATTTTAGGAGGCTGATCAAATGAAGTTTAATTTAATTAACAGAGAAAATTGGGATAGAGCTCTATATTTCAATCATTATTTAAGTCAAAAATGCACCTTTAGCCTAACAGTAAATATAGACATTACAAAGTTATTAGAACAGCTTTGTAACAAGGAAATCAATCTATATCCTGCTTTTATCTATATCATTAGTAAAGTAGTAAATTCCCATGAAGAATTTCGAACATGCTTTAACGTCGAGGGAGATTTTGGTTATTGGGAAAAAGCATTACCAAAATATACAATCTTCCATAGTGATAACAAATCATTCTCCTGCATTTGGACTGAGTTTTCAAATGACTTTCGTGTATTTCATAAAAACTACAACGAAGATATAAAGAAGTATCATGATGTTAAGGGGCTATTTTCAAAACCCAATGAACCTAAAAATTCATTTCCTATATCAAGTATCCCATGGGTTAGTTTTACTGGCTTTAGCCTTAATATAAATGATGATAACGACTTTTTATTACCCATAATTACAAGTGGAAAATACTTTAATCAAGAAAATAAAATATTGTTACCTGTTTCAATACAAATGCATCATGCTGTATGCGATGGATATCACGCTTCCATGTTTATAGACGAGTTACAACAATTAGCAAATAACTGTTATGATTGGCTTTCTTAAAATTCTATGCTTTTTTGCGGAATTAGAATTGAACTTGAACAACCACAAGCTAATAACTGTGATCTATCTTTGAAAGAGGAATTTGCAATGTTATTGGTAAATATAGCTTTTAAGAATTTTGAAATATCTGAAAAGTCACTTTGCTTTATGGAACATTGATATGCTTTGACGGCATTTGTTTACGACTTGATTTTTTCAAAATTAAGAGACTGTTAAGGTAGGAGATAGATGTCATCATCCAGCAGAAGTAATTGAGTTAATGGTTATAGGGTTATGTTTTACAACAATCGTAATTGTCTCATTCCTTTTAACATGTACATGGAGAAAAATTTGCTGGTTATTAGCGTTAGTTATACTGGTTTCATATTGTATATTTTTTTAGTACGTCGATTTTGGATTGATGCCCAAATTGACAAGAAAGTAACATTATTAAGACCATTCTTAGAACAACATTATCCAAATGAAGAATGGGTGATTTCAAAGTACCTCATCGTGAAGACGGTTTTAAACACCTAAACCCATACTATATTGATGTTGTTATTGAGAGTGAATCAGATGTTACCTATTATTATTGGGTAGAAAGTAATGGTAATAACTGCCGAATTAGGTTTGCAACAGACACTGTGTTAGATGAATTAGAGCATTTAGAAAAAAGATAAATAATCTTGAGTAATAGATTATATAATGATCTTCCAGCAAAATGGGGCAAGAAAGTATTAAAGGCTATCCGACATCACTGGCTTTACAATAGCTGAAAACTTAGTTGCAAAAATGGAATTAAGTACTCTATATACTGAAGCAAGTTATAATGACGCAACGTACAAGTGTTTTTCCGTTACGACATATAGGCAGTTCAAGAAGGGACAACATACCTCAAAGTATGTTGTTTTTCTTCTTTTGACTTATAATAAGTGTAAAAGATAACGAGATAGAGGACGTGTTGGAACGTGAAAAAGATTAATAATTTCAAATTATTCCTAATTGGAATCAGTTGTTTTATTTTTCTTACTGGTTGTGAATTTCAGGTAGAAAATATTAATCAACCAAAATTTGTAGAGCCAATTTCCGAAGAAATTAAAGAATCGGAATCTAACTCAATCCACACGATTATTAACAAACTAGAAGGTGAAAATGCAAAGGAAGAAAATTTCCTGTTTTACAATGAAGCTGTTGAATCTAAGATGGTTACATTAACTTTTTATGATAATTATAAAGAAGAGCCCATTACCAATGCTTCTTTATATCAAGATGGCAACCTTGTTTCTAAAAATGTTCGTATTATAGATACTTCTATCCATGATGGTGGACAGTTCACAATACAATTACAAGAGTACATACCGAGTTTTAACGAAATTAAATTAGAGACTAATAAAAGAAAAATACTTTTAATAAAAACAGGTCAATATAGTTTTGAAAAATTAAATATAGTAGATACAATACCTGACAAAGAACGTTGGTCCATAGAAAGTTATAATACGGGTGAAAAAGGTACATCTTTTACATTTAATGGTATGTATGTTCGTTCTGAAAAGGATTCTAGTGAGTTTGAAATCCTTTTACCAAAATCAAGTGAGAAGTTCGAAATAGTAGAAAGCCATACAGAGAACGAAAAAGAAAAGAATCTAGAATTAACCATACAAACAGATAGTCAAAGGAAATTTACTCATCAAGCATCTTATGAAATGTTGATAATTCAAAAAAACCAAATGAATCAGCAATATATTCTGAATACGATATTAGTGGCTATAGAGCCAAATTAAATATTTATTGAACCAAAGTCAGCAAACAAAAGGAGATACTTATTAAGCTACTATTTCTAGGTTTGATAAAATTTAGATATGAAGCGAAGCATCTTTTTGCAATCTCAAAAGCATTAGGTGCAACCATTGAAGAATTGTTCGAAGTAATAGAACAATAATATTTGTATTTAGTTTTCGTCAATGCCTTATTACTTGAACTCTCCATAACTTATCTATGCTTAAAGTTGGAGAGAATAGTAATCACTATTGAACATGCAAGAGGTAGTGACGACTCCAGTGAAAGCGATGCAGTAAATTGAGATAAAGTAATTGGGTGGACCGTAGAAGATGTTTTTGTGGAATATCAAAGTATGGAAAATTTTATGATTTCCTTTAAATAAGTTTATTCTATAAAAATACTCCCTTCATTTGTTTTTATAGAATAAATATAATTAATTTAGTTCATGAATACCAACAGCATTATTTAAAGCACAGAAAATACATTTTAAGTTTTTGTAATATTTAAACTAGACTAAAAATTACAATAATATTATAATCAAATAGACAAGAACCTACATCTTTGGTAGTTTTTGTCCCTTTAAAATATTACTCTCGTGATGAAAATTAACAGACAAAAAAGGGGGGATATAGATGAAACTTAAGGCTAAAAAAGTTGAGAAAGTTACAGCAACTGCAGATGCATGCGTGTGGCCACCGTGTTAAGTACTTTTATGGAACGGGACTCAGTCCCGTTCTAATCTATTTTTCGGGAGGTGCGTTAATAAGTGAAGCCAATTTTTAAGCCACTACACCCCATTATTAAAATGAATAATAATGAAATTAGAATAGGTAGTACTCCAGAGACTTCCTTTGATTTAGAAGATCCTGATGGTGCGATCTATACACTATTAAGTGAACTTGATGGTCAGAAAGAAGTTAGTCATATAAGGGATATATTACATGAGAAAGGGTATACATCTGTAACATATGAGGAAATAGTTGACACAATTCAAGAGTTAGAAAAACTGGGGTTTATAACAGATACAAATCACCGAAATCATACAAATCTATCTGATTGGGAAATTGAAAGATTTAGAGGTAATTTAAACTTTTTCAGTCAGTATTCTGATTTAACAACTAGTACATATAAATATCAAGAAAAAATTTGCGACGCGAAAGTAACAATTTTGGGCATGGGTGCTTTTGGTTCTAGTGTTTTAATTCAACTTGCAGGATTAGGAGTAAAGAACGTAAGGATAGTAGATTTTGATCATGTAAGCTTAAGTAATTTAAACAGGCAGATTTTATTTAATGAATCTACACTAGGAAAACAAAAAATCGATGTTGCAAAAAATCATATAAATAATTTTTATAGTGATATGAACATTGAAATCTATGAGAGGGTGTTATCTAAAAAGGAAGATATAAGTCCTCTAATAAGTGGAAGTGACATGGTAGTATTAGCTGCTGATCAGCCATATATTCTCCTTCCAAGAGAAGTAAATAAGGCTTGTGTAGAACAAAATATACCATTTGTAGCAGGTGGCATTACGATTAACAAAGGTCAATTCTTTACGATAATTCCAAATGAATCGGGTTGTTTAGACTGTATGCATATCCGAAATTTAAATAAATCGGAAACGTATTATCAGTCTGTTTTAAAAGTTATCCAAAATAACTTTATCCCACCTAATGCTGCAACAGCGCCTTCATTAATGATTACCACAGGCATGTTGGTTGCAGATATTATGAAGCAACTAACTAAAGTTGAAAATGTTAATTCTGCTGGTGCAATGCAGACAATAAACATATTAAATTTTCAAACTGAAACAAGTTTCGACTGGGAAAGAGAGGCTGGTTGTCCAACCTGTGGAGACGGTTCTTTTGAAACTAACTTTTTTGATGAAATTGAAAAAGAAAAGTTTTTCAATCGTGAAGTTGTTCAACGGTAAGGAGGGAGAACAATGAAAGAATTAGATTATGAGAGTATTGTCAAGATGCATAAATTATCTCATCGCCCTGAAGGTGAAGATGAAATATTAATAGGAAGACCAGATGTAAGTGACTTTATTATTTTGCCATCAGTAGCTTTAGATATTATTGAATCACTGGATTCTGGTCTAACGATTGGGCAAGTAAAAAAAGAAATAGAGGATCGATTAGGCGAAGAAGTTGATGTTCTTGACTTCGTAAATGATTTAATACACGAATACAAATTTGTATACACATTAAATGGTAACGTTGTAAATGAACCAGTAGAACACAAGATATTATTCCCTTGGCTAAATAAAAGGCTATCGAAATTACTATTTAATAATTGGAGTTTTGTTCTATATTTTGTATTAAGTCTTTTGGGCATAGTAGCAATTATATTGAATCCAACTCTTTTCCCAGTATATTCTGATATGTTTTTTTCCGAATCTTATACAGTATCGATAATAGTAACTACACTGGTTGCATGGGTATTCGTACTTGTTCATGAGTTAGCTCATCTAATGGCAGCAAGGTCTTCGGGGGTAGAAAGTCAAATATCAATTAGCCATAGACTTGTTTTTTTGGTGGTTGAAACAGATATGTCAAATATTGTTTTATTAGAAAAGAAGGAAAGATACAAAGCATTGTTAGCTGGTTTAGCCTGGGATGGTTCTTTCTTTGGAATAGGAACCTTTATGCTTTATCTTAATAACAGTGGGTTATTGAATTTAACTGTAGCAACCTCTTCTATAATTAAAATGATTACCTTAGTACTTATTCTGAAAATTGCATTCCAATTTTTATTCTTCATGAAAACAGATATTTACTATATATTCACTAATCGATTTAATTGTAAGAACTTACTTCACCACACAGGTCTATATCTATATCGCTTGGTAAAGTCATTTAATGAACAACAGAAGCATGAATGGGAGATGGTTGAAGAACACGAGCGTAAGATTATCAAATGGTATGCATGGTTTTATGTAGCTGGATATATCTGGGCAGTATCATTGTTTATAGTCTATGCTCTTCCACAAACGTACACAATTGTAACTGGTACTGTGAATAATATATCAAATCTTTCATTCCGTTCATCTGATTTCTGGGATGGAATAATCTTATTAGTCATAACATTAGTTCCTCTGTCTTTATTAATAAGATCTTGGTTAAAAGAATTAAAGCAACGCCGGAGTAATAATGTGAGTAATGTTACAGAGGTGAATAATGTTAATGTTGATTAGTTGCTAATATATGCTGATAGTGCTATCAGCGGGATTATTATGGTTCTATACTTCGACTAGGTATTTAATATTGTCTAATTTCACTATTTATCATAAATTATAATCATTTTATTAAAAATCCTGTAGGTATATTGTCAGGATTTTTTCTTATTCAGCAAACGGTTCATATATAAGAATATGAGTTTAATAATAGTGAGATTACTTTCTTCTTTATCATCGGTGAGTTTATCCATATTTATTATAATAACAAATTACATTTGTTAACCAAATCGATCTTCAGTAATCAATTTCTAAATGTTTAATTGACTGACTGTATAATACGAATGATACCTTCTAAAAGGTGGGTGTCTTTATTTATATTTAGGAGAATTATTCAAAAATTCAAATATATGGCATTATAGTAGAGGTTATAACTAAAGTAGTAAAAAGGATAGATATAATTTACGGGGCAATTCATTTTACAAAATGTTAACCTCGACTATAAGAGGATAATCAAATTACTCTCTTTGGTAATAAAATACGCTATCACCTGTAAATTTGTTTTTTACTAGTTTGGGGGTAAGGGTTATGAACAATGCTAAATTGATTGATAATGTTGTATTTTATTAAAAACTAGGACTGAAAGATGATTTTATCTCACTACCAATATTACCGTGATTATTCCCTAGTGTTGAGAAAATAATAATAATAGAAAAATGTGAAAAACTGAAAGCCTAAATTTCTTATTTTCTATTGTAAGAAATTAGGCTTTTTATTTTTATCATCATCTCAATAAGATAACTACTGACCATAATTAATACAGAGGATTAGTTAATATAGTGTTTATAGGAGATTTAAAATATACTTTTCGTGGTTAACACCATAAAAATCGTGGTAATATTAATATGTGAGTGTAATGTATTCTAACATCCAGAAAGGACGATGAGGGGAATGGATAGACTAATAAAGAAATTATTAATTGTTACATTAATCTTCGCAATAGTTTCACCTTCTTTTCAAACAGGGTTTGCAGCTACACAAGGGGAAGTAGTAATAAACGAAATAGCTTGGATGGGCACCAATGTAAGTAGTAATGACGAATGGGTTGAATTATACAATAACACAAACAAAACAATATCAATTGACGGTTGGACATTAAGTTCGACTGATGGTACACCTACAATACATTTAAATGGGGATATTTCACCTAATGGATATTTCCTTTTAGAGAGAACAGATGATAGTACAGTTTCAAATGTAGTAGCTGATATTGTTTATACAGGAGCTTTAAGCAATACAAGTGAAATTTTAGAGTTAAGAGATGACCAAAATAACTTAATAGACCTAGTAGATAATTGGTATGCTGGTGATAGTAGTACAAAGGCTACGATGGAAAGAGTTGATTCAACAGTTAGTTCAATTGCTTCAAATTGGAAGAGCTCTACTACGGCTTATAATGAAGGTTTTGGAACACCAAAGCAAAAGAACTCTATTGTAACAACTGAACCATCAGGTTGCAATGCTACTGATGAGCAATTAAACAATGTTTCTAATGAGATAGGTGCTATTAATGTTTATTTCAATAAATGTGTAAATATAGAAGATGCAATTACTGGGAATCTAGCAAACTACAATGTTAATTTAGAAAACAGATTGATTCAACGCTTAAATGAGGCTACAACGAGCATAGATATGGCAGCATATGAAATTAATTTACCTAGAATCGTAGATACTTTGATTGGAAAAGCTGCTGAAGGAGTAGATATTAGGTTTATTGCAGACTCTAAAGATAGTGACGATCCTAACAACCTAGAACGTTTCCAAACAATGAGGTTGTATGTAGAGAAAATGGTTAGAGGACTAGATGGAGTAATTGGTACACCAGATGATATACGTGTATTCTCAGATTCACCAATGTTTGTTGTTGAGGATCTAGTCAGGAGAGGTGAATTTGGTTTACCTTCTGATTTTAGCGACTTTCCGCAAGTAACAGTTCAAGTTGGAAATACAAATGAAACTGGCTATTTATTCGTAGAAGCTGAACAAAAAGATATTAATTCATACTACTCTCCTAATACTCAAATGCACAACAAATTTGCAGTGGTGGATGATAGTTGGGTGTTTACAGGCAGTTGGAATTATACTGTTACCGGTTTATATGGGACAGAGGAAAATATGCAAAATGGTATTTTAGATGGAAATCAACAACATGTAGTTGAAGTGAATAGTCCAGAACTGGCAAGTATTTATGAAGTTGAATTTAATGAAATGTGGGGGAGTACTTCACTTAACCCAGACCCAGTGAATGCTAATTTTAATACTCGGAAAGCGGATAATACTGCTCATAGTGTGAATATAAATGGAAAAACGATAGAAGTCTATTTTTCATCTGGTGATAATGCATTAGGACGCGTTCAAAATATTATTAAGAACGAGGCAGATCACAGTGCCTACTTTACAATTTTTGCTTGGAGTGATCAATCTATTCTAGATGAACTGAAATATAAATGGGAAGGTTCTTATGCTGATTTAGTCGGTTCAATAACTGGATTTGATGTTAAAGGCGTCTTTGATTCGAGTTATTGGAACCAGTGGTGGTCAGCAAGTGTAGATATGACAGGTAGAACTGCAACACAGTCAAGTGTAGGAAATCCAAATACTCGTTGGGCAAACCCTGCACCAGTTTATCAAGACAATGAATCTAGAAAACTACACAGTAAAACAATGTTGATTGATGCTAATTCTACAAGTGACCCTACTGTGATTATTGGTTCAACCAACTGGAGTGAGAACGGTAACAATGTGAATGATGAGAATATGCTTATTATTCACGACGAAGCGATTGTAAATCAATTTCTTCAAGAATTCAATGCGCGCTACGAAAATGCGAGTGGATTTTAACGTATAAGGCTTGTTTCTTAAACGATTTTACTACTGTAATTAAATTAGATTATCAAGATAAAGTTATTTAAGACTTTCATCGTTTTACAGAAGAAAAGTTGAGTATCTAAGTAGCTAAAACAATTAATGGATAAAGTTTAATTGCCCTTGTAGAAGATAAGAAATTTTTATCTACTATAAGGGTATTCGATTATATATGATCATAGGGAACAAAAAGTTATCATATGATTGTCATTATATTATTTACTATTACATGTAATCTACATAACTTTACGTGTTGGGTTGGCTATCTAATTAAAAAGTACGATCTTTTGAGAACTACTCGTAAAAATTCGGTTAACATATATGCATCATGCTATACTTTATTCAAAATTCAAACACTTTTATATGACTTAACAAACAATTTAATTAGGAGGACATCGCTATGATAGGTATTTTAGGAGGGATGGGACCGAAATCTACTGCTCCCTTCATTGATAATGTGGTTGAACAGTGTCAAAAAATATATGGGGCGACATACGATATTGATTTTCCTCACATGATGATCTATTCGTGTCCAACCCCATTCTATATTGATAGACCTATTAATCATGAGGAAATGGCAAAAACTATTATTAATGGTGCAAGAAAACTAGAAACTACTGGTGTGGATTTTATTGCAATGCCTTGTAATACAGCACACCTTTATTTTAGCAAGTTGAAAGAATCTATTTCAGTACCCATACTTAACATGGTTGATGAGACTATTAAAGAAATACCTATTAACACGAGGAAAGTAACACTGTTAGCTACAGATCCCACAATTCAATCTGGTTTATATCAGCAGACTTTTTCTCTAAATGATGTTGAGTATGTTCACAAAAACAGTTGGCAAACTTGTGTAAATCAAATTATATCAGCTGTGAAATCAGGTGAAATTAGTGATGGAGCTCAATTGTGGAGTAAGTTATGTTGCGAATTAAATGAGGCTGTTGATACAGCTATCCTAGCATGTACAGACTTAAACATAGTGTCACACCATATACCAGACAATAACAGTATTACTATTGTTGATTCATCAGATTGTCTGGCTCGTGCTGTTGTAAACAAATACTTATCACTTTCAAAGGATACGTAAAAAATACCTATTTATAATAAAGAAAAAAGCTTTGTTTCTAGACCTAATTAAATGAGGTAGAGTTTATTATTTACTATGTAAGTAATTTATTAATTGCAAAGGCTCTCTTCGAAAACTATGTTGATATTTTTATCTAATTAATTCCAAAAAGTGGTTTTACATGTTAGTCATTTGTTTTACACAAAGAAAGATGCCACGAATTCAAGTTGGTTATGTGTTTGGCTCTTAGTACGAAATCAAAAATTAACGCGAAAACAGCCAAATGAAAATAAACATAAATAATTGAGGTAATATATGATTTTAAATACGGTAGATGAAAGAGTATATTTGAAGTTAATAGAAATGAAGGATGCTGAAAAGATTTTTGAGTTAACTCATAACTCAAGAAGCTATTTACGAAAGTGGCTACCTTGGGTTGAGACTACTACGGGAATTGAGGACACAAAAGCATTTATTCGGTCATGCATAAGTAAATACAATGAAGATAAACATATGATAATGATGGTTATATTGTATAAAGAAGATGTCGTTGGAGTAGCTGGTTATAATCAAATGGATTGGCTAAATAAAACAGCATATATCGGTTATTGGTTAGACGAAGAATGCCAGGGGTTCGGCATAATGACAAAGGTAGTTAAAGCATTAACAAATTACGCTTTTACAGAAGCTGGATTAAAAAAGGTTGCAATTAGACCAGCTGAAAATAACGAAAAAAGTAGAGCAATTCCAGAAAGATTAGGGTTTATAGAGGAGTGTAGAGTTAGGGATGCAGATTGGATTTATGATCATCCTATAGATCATATAGTTTATAGTATAACGGAAAAAAGCTGGAATAATTAAACTATTGTAGACTAAATGCTGTCTGACGTAATTAATGAACAAAGGAGTTCAACTGGAGAAATTGTGTATATTTATAAATTCTTGAAGCAAAATACAAAGTAACAGGAGTTCCACCTATGATACTCCTGCAGGTACTCCCTGGCCATGGAGTGCCTATTTTAGTTTGAGGAACAATCCATTAGAAAACTGGTTGTCTTATTATACATTTTTGGTCAAATAACGTTTTTTCCTAATTACTTATTTAATGTATTTTGTTTTGTATAGAGCAATTACTTTTTATAGTAATTTAAAATGATCAATTTCTATCCTTCATATAGAATATAAGCAAAGTGTAATGACAATTATTGGTTAATAAAAAAATGAGACTTTTTACTAAAGTTGGCAGTCTAATTAGTACGATTGAAATTTCATTAAGGAAGTGAGAGTATGGCCATTGGTTTTAGAAATAAAAAATCAAATAAGGAGATGGAGGATAGATTTCTTTATTTGATTAACAACAACCAAGAAAAAATGTATAAAATTGCATATAGCTATGTCAAAAATAAAGATGATGCTTTAGATATCGTTCAAGAGACTGTTTATAAAGCTTATATTTCATATGATAAAGTCAAAAAAGAACAATATGAAAACACTTGGTTAACGAGAATCTTAATAAATGTATCTATTGATTTTATAAAAAAGAATAAAAGAGTCGTATCAATAGATACGAATTTTATTGAAAATTTAAGTGATGAAAGGAAAGACCTTGTTCACGAACAAATAGTTGTAAGAGAAGCTTTAGAAAAATTAAATGAAAAACAAAAAACCGTAATAATATTAAGGTATTTTGAAGATATGAAACTGGAGGAAATTGCTAAAATATTAAACTTACCAGTTAGTACGATAAAATCCACTCTTTATAGAGCTTTAAAAGAAATGAATATTAATTTAAAGGAGTAGAGGATATGGATAAAAAAATGTTGTCTGATTTACAAAAAGAATATCAAGAAATCCAAATTCCAACAGAGCTTAATCATATAGTGCAAATGGGTATAGAAAGAGGCAGAACAAAAAAGACAAAAAATAACACAAAGATAATCTTTAAAATTTGTGCTAGTTTTTCTGTAGCTTTAATATTATTTATCGCTGCTGTTAATGCATCACCAACGTTCGCAAATATATTAAAAGATATTCCTTATGCAGGAAAATTAGTTAAGATCCTTCAATTTAATAATGGTAAGTCCGGCGGTGGTTTTATTACTGATGGAACAGATATAAGTACAATAGATTCCTTTGAAACAGATGGGTATGAGAATATTTTTATAAACTTCTCACAAGGTGATGAATTACAGGAAAATGTAGGAGCTTTTAAAGTTAGGTATGATGAAAACCCATATACTATGACCTTTGAGATAGGTGGCGCTAGAAGATTTTCAGCTGCTGAAAACTTTGAAAAGATATTAAAAAATAAGTATGTGAAAGATATTTATACAATTATTACTTTAGATGATTCTACCATTAGATTTGTTATTGAATTTGAAAAGCCTGTTGAATATATAGTAGAAGAAAGAGAAGCCCCTGCAAGCATAGTAATAATGTTTAAAGAAGATAAAAACTTTGAGGAAAAGAAGACTTATTCATTAAGAACAGAGTCTTACCCTAATGGACCAACTATTGGTACCTTAGAAGAGGAGTTTTTCGTTAAAGATGAAACACGCATTCTTAAAGATGTGGATGGTCTGTTTTTTGTAGAAATCCAGTCGTTTGATTCTAAAGAAGAAGCAGAAAAGAAATTAGAAGCATTAACTAAATTAACAGATAAAGCGATACTTATTGAAGAAAAAATAGGTGGAACGGATTCACAAAGCTATCCAGTAGAAATAAATAATAAAAACTAAATAAAATAAGATTAAATGTGAAAGTTCATCTGACGAAAAATCAATACCGTAATTGTCTTAATAGATGTAAAGGGTACAAAAGTAATACGAAAATTGTTGACGTACGGTTAAATATATAAATTTGACTTTTACCTACTAAATTCTTAACAAGGATATATCATACATTATTAACCATGCAAGATTTCAGGGTATCTTAATCATAATGAAAGAGCGATTGTTACAGGGATGTGTGAATGCAAATTTTTGTAATAATAATCAACGGAAAGTCTTCTCATGTATTTTATTTCTTCAAACTTCATTTAAAGGTAAACTAACCTCTTCTTGTTTATATCTTAAGATGATAGAATCAATGTGATAATAGCAGCATAAGAAGAAGCTAGCCTAGGTTTTAGGCTAGCTTCTTAAATAGTCACTTATTAATAACGATAACTTTGTAATAATAGCTTAACAACAGGTGGAATTATTTAATCACAAACATTTACATAAACAAACTCTTGAGCAACAGGTTGACCGGTTTCTTTTAAAGTTACGAGAATTTGAAATCTATATTGCCCTTTTTCAGTAAATTTAATTTTAAATTCGCTACAAGAAACAACAGATAGAGTTGTTTCAAGTATTGCTACACCGTCGGTGAATGTTATTGGAACGAACATTCCTGGATCATTTGGTACGAAAATAAAAGACTCAAAATTATCTGCTTGATCCATATCTCCAACTGAAACAAAAACATCAATATCTGCACCATCTAGAGCTGGATCAGTATTAACAAAACAGACAGAGAATATCTCTTGTACATTTTCTATAACAGTATCAGCCAAAGTGTTAAAAATACAGACTGTCAAATCAACTACACCTCCTATTTGATTAGTTTGCTTTGCTTTTCATATTAGAAGAGCATTATATTTTATTCTATAAACTATAATTAAGCTTGGACTAATCATGTGATACAAAAGAGGATTTTTTAGGAGAATAAAACAACAATACTATATCCAATGATGACAAGGTTAGCATATTAAATTTAGAGTGAGTGATTTGGATATGATGATAGGAAATTGGGCGCTTACCTAATGAGTTCACGGGAAAATGAAATGAGTTTAACGTTAATTTCAAACAAGGATCGCTAAAATGCAGGAAAGAAAAACAACTATTGAATGGTTTTTAGTCAAGGCTGACACTGTATCGGGGATAGGATCAAAAACAAAAGAAACCCCTCCAAATTATTCATGAAAGGAGGAATAAATGAGGAGGGTAGGGTGAAAATGGTTGTAATTTATAGTATGCAATATATTGGTTGCAAGGATGTACTAATGTACTAAGTCATTTACATTAATTTTGTAAAAAAATACGATGACAGTCACAGTTAAAGCAAAAAAAATACGATGAAGTATCTATTTTACTCCACTAATATAAGTGAAAATTGCCATCATGAGTATGGACATTGAGATAATCAGCATGAAAATTAACTATACTTGTTAAATTAAAGGATGTTTTTTCTTATCCTGTTAAGTAACCAGTCATTTCTTTATTTACTATGTCCCATTGATCTTGGTTGATTGAATGTCCAGCATCTTTTTGTAGTTAAAATGATGGGCTTTAAAAAAGTCAATATAGGCAGGATGATAAGCAATGCTGTCTGAATCTCCAATTAGAAAAAGTGCTTTTTCTTTGAAGGTTGATAAGGCTTCCATTTCATACGAAGTAAATTTTCTTCTCTCTGGTTTACTGTATTTAAGAATATAAAGGAAATGTTTTAAGAGTTCGTTATTCATAGTATGAGTGTCTGATATGGGACTACCTAGTTTGCGAAGAAGCTTCAAAGCATTTTTTTCTGATGGCTTTAATACTTCAGGAAAGAAAACCATGACGCTTTTTATTCCTAATAATGTGTATTTTAGACCTAAGCCTTTAATAGGGATAAAGCTTGCCATGCAGATAATTTTATCTACCCGATGAGGATTTCTAATTTCATAAGAAAGTGCTAAATATACTCCATAAGATACTCCAGCCATATGTGCTTTACTAATGTTATACGTATCTAATATATCATCTATCCATGAATGGGGTTGAAAATTGTTGTAATATTCATCGTTAGGTTCACTCTTACCAGCGCCACCTAGAGTGTCTACTGCAATCACATAGAACTGTTGTGCTAATTCTTGAATATTGTAGATCCACATAATTGCAGAGTTATCGCCTGTGCCATGAAAAAGTATTAGAGGAGGGTTTTTCTTATTTCCTGTAACTATTACATGTGTTTTCCCAAACCTTGTGTCAATATCTTGCTCCTTAATATCAACACCCCATAATTTCAACAAGCGGTCATATGATTCGTAAAGTAATTGTTTGCCTTCTAAGCTTCTAAACCTACTTTTCATAATAAAAACCTCTTTTCTTGAAGAAATTTCAGGATAAACACTATTATTATAGTGTTTATCTAATTATACTATCATTTGAAAATATTAATAATAAAGGATTTTACAAATTAATGACAATAAAGGAAAAATTCTATCTACTGGCAAACAGATGTTATAGACAAAGGGAATCAATGTAGAAACCTAACGTCAAATGACCTTTACAACAAGTTTTTTTCTTAAATTGTGATGCTATAGCTCCTAAACTAGAAGGCAAAGATATCGTTTTATAGAAGAGAAGATGCCACGAAAACTAGTTAATTTAGCGTATAATTATTCGTAATAAAAACAGCCTTATTAATATAAAATAATCCCCTAACAAATTTGTTAGGGGATTCATAAAAGGAGAAAAAAACATACTTACATAGAATTATATTGGTCAGGTCATCAACCTTAGTAGTTGGTCATTGGTAAATGGTAAATTTGTAATTGGTCATTGGTAATTGGTTTACTATAGCCATTACAAGTTTGATTTAGAATTAACGAATAACAAAATTTCCCCTTTTATGCCCTGAAGTGGAGTCTCACCTCTTCAAGGATTAAAAATATTTTTCACTATCAAATGCTAACTCTATTTCATAGTTTTTGGCGTTTATCAAATTAGATAGCCTATTAGCTTGACGTTCAATATCGATTGATTTTAATCGATATTCCTCTGGGTTAAACATAGCTAATTTAACTATCATTACATTCTCCCCGTAGGAATAAGGGTATTCAACTTTTGAAGCTCCATACTTTTTATATGTACGTGCTTTTGCACGTAACTGGGTCGCGAGCTCTATAGCTTCGACAATAGTTAAAGCTTCATCATTAAAAACAATTTCATTTTGAATATTTGCTTGATACATGAGTTTATCTAGTAATCGTAAATCTTTTCTAACCTCGTCTAGTTCTCTTTCAACTGTAGCGAGTGTACGAGTTTGAGCAGGAACTTCACTACCTTTTTCAATTTCTACAAACGCTACACGCTCCATCTCATTTTCTAACTCTCGAACTCTATTAGAAAGAACACTTTTTAACTTAACAGCCTCTGCAAGTGAAATATTAGGCATGATGTTAAACCCCTTTAATTAAAATATTATTTGTAAATAATACTATATCATCTTTTTTTTAGCAAATGCTATTATCACATAAATTATTGTTTTTCGTATTAATAAATATATACGAAAACAACAGTCTCATTTAAATTCAAATAACTAATGCATAAAACAAATGAACAATATCCGATTTCTATAAAGTAAATGGATTGTGAGTGTAGATTTCCCTTCGCCCTTACACTGTTTGTGTTAACCTCCCACTCAACAATTGTTTAGGTGTTAAGCTGTTTGGTTTATGAAAGAACAAAGGCTCTCACATAGAGGAACTTTGTTGTAGTCATCATACGACAATCCTATATGATCTCTGACATTTGCAATAAGATTCCTCGGATTTTTTTACCTTTTTCTGTCAATCCATATTCAATATGTTGTGGGGCAGATTCTTTAATAACGTCTTTGAAGACAATTTCGTATTTCATCAGTTGTTTTAACGTCGTTGACAAGCTTTGTTTATTAGCATCAGGTAGCCGTCTCAGTAAATCGCTAAACCTATGATTTTTTTCAAGAGCCAATATTAAAAGTGGGGAATATCTACCGTCTATTGAAATAAGAATTTTTTCTAACTTGCTGAGCTGCGCACATGGTTTTTTCCTTGATAATGCCACAGTTTTAGCCCCCTTATATGGTCAAAAAAATTTGACTTATTTACTATGCAAACTTTTATATTTACAATTTACCGTAGAAGGATTAAAAAAACAAATCTTTCACGTAATAGAGAATTGGTACCCAGCTCTCTTTTGATGTATTCTAGTTCAATTGCATGCATGAACATTGTCTAAATATTACAGATGATCACTGTAGGAACTTGTTTAAGCAACATTGATGAAATCTTATACTTTATTACATTATTAATGAGAGGGGACTATAATATATGCAAAACTTTTCAGAAGCGTTAAATTTTCGCCATGCGACTCGTCACTTCCAATTAGATAAAATGATTCCTGAGAAAGATTTAAAGTTTGTCTTAAATAGTGCAATAAAAGCTCCATCTTCTTTAAATCTTGAGCATTGGGAGTACGTAGTTTTACAAGATAAAGATACAAAATCAAAACTTAAAGATGTATGTTATAGCCAACAGCAAGTTGAAGATGCTAGCGCAGTTGTTGTGATTTTAGCTAAAAAAGAAAAATTACTAGATCCTAACTCTCCGGAAGTAAATAAATTAATCCGTGAAAGGATTCCCGAAAATGGAATTCCAATTGCAGTCAATTTCTTGCAGTCGTTTCCTAATAGTGATGCATTTACAGCTTGGTCTAAATCCCAATGCTATATTACTGCAGCTTTCTTAATGATGGCGGCTGCCACACTAAAAATCGATTCATGTCCAATGGAAGGGTTTGTAAACGATGATGTTTTAAAATTACTAAACTACTCGTCAGAAGAATATGAAGCAGCTTTAGTAATTCCATTAGGATACCGAAGAGAACCGAGTACACCTACCAAGGTAAGAGCGGCTTTGGAAGATAAAGTTACATTTATTTAATACTCAATGGTTGATGGGTATACACAATTTAGCTTGATATTTTTCATTCAAATTGTTAACGAAGAGGTATTTGGAAAGTCAGTGAAAGCTGGCTTTCTCGTAACCTCTTTTGCCAATAAGACTTGAACAAATGAACAAATCTTTAAGTTTTAACTAATTATTCTACAATTTTCATAAATCCAACGAAGCAACCTCGCTCTTAGTATCGTTCAAGGTTATATGTATTTAGCTAAACAATTCTAAATTTCCTATAAAACCGTATTCAAATATTTTGTATACGTACGTGGAAGGGCAGTCAAAAAAGAAAACCCAATCATTCATTATGATTTACTAATGATATATTGGCAAAATATTATCACAAAAGGCTGATTTCGTATTAATTGTTGCTTTTCGTACTAAGAACCAAACATGTACTCAACTAGAGTTCGTGGCATTTTTTCTTCTGTACAACAATGACTAACCATGTAAAATCACTTTTTTTAGTACTAATTGGATAACAATAGTAACCAAGTTTACGAAAAGAGCATCACAAAAAAATAGTTGTTATTTATCGGTAAACTTATATCGTGCTTTTATTGTACAAAATACACGTTGAAAAAATAAATATATTAATAAGGCCTACAAAAATATATAGAAATTTGAAGAAAAATGCTAAAATCTCTCTCTAAATCGACTCTCAAGCCAAAATCATCTCTTTAATAACTTTGGTAGAATGATAATAACACCACCTTGCACTTTAGGAGGAAAATCACTGTAAAGTGCTCTTCCTATTTTTCGGAGTTTAGGTGGCTAAGGTATGAGAAGGGAGAGGAATAAAGATTAGAGATATAAAAAAGTACGAAAAAATGTCTGGAGAACTATTAAAAACCATTGGCTATGTAGATGGAGTTCTTGATAATAGGGCAAGCAAATCTATCGATGAAATAAGAAAAGCAGAATATCTTTTGGACAGAATTCATCAAGATTTATCGCTAATGCAATTATTTATTAATAGAAGAAAGAAGATCACTAATCGAAGTAGGATTGCTAAATGAGGTGAGATGGTTGTCAAAAAATATAGAAAAACTAAAACTTAAAAGCTCCGTAGTAAAGGATATAGCTATTGTTCTCATGCTTTTAGGTTCATTAAATTGGTAAAGCCTTGATTAGTATATTGACACAGGGTTTTACCTATTTTTATTTTAGCTTTACATTAACGTATTTGTTGCTCAATTTTCGTTTTAACTCTCCAATTTTTACTATAACCTCGATTCAAATTTCTCTCAAAATGGTATTACTCTTTAGTTTCGTAGAGAATCATTTCTTAATCTTAACTTGAAGAAAATGTAGAAATAAAGAAAAATCCTGCAGTGTGTTTCTAGATTAAATGAAGTGTAATCGACAGTCCTAAATTGTGCTAATTACTTACAGATTGTGATTAGATGGAAGAGCAAAAAATGTCCATCAATGAAGAATGGGATAAAAACGGTAAAAGTGGTGCTACAGGTCATGCCCATGATTAACTATAGTTTGTACAGTTATTGTCGAATATATATTTTTCGATCTCAGTCGAATAAATTAGCAGTAGTTAGTAGAAAGAGTCATATTGGTACTATTTACATAAATTTTTCTAAGAGTATTTAAGTTCAATATATGCATATTTAACTATTTTGAATATTATTTATTGTCTAATAATACAAAAAATTGTAGGATAAAAATCTAGCTTTGAATAATTCTTATATTCGATCCTAGGCATTGAATCAATGGCATTGGAGAGGAGAAGAATTTGAAAAGTGACAATTCTTAATAAGGAGTGAAACATATGAAGAGACAGATTTTGGCTTTAAGTTTGATACTTGCAATTGTTAGTATTTTTCCAATCAGTGTGCCAAATGCAACCGACAATTATCCAAATGATTTTAAACTGTTACAACATAACGTCTTTCTATTACCAACGTATATAACTAGCTGGGGACAAGCAGACCGTGCAAAAATGATCGGTGAAGCTGACTATATGAAAAATCAAGATGCAATTATTCTTAATGAATTATTTGATAATTCAGCGTCTGAGACTTTACTTTCAAAGCTTGAAGAAGAGTACCCTTTCCAAACTCCTGTATCTGGTCGAAGTAAGGATGGTTGGGATGAAACGTTAGGTTTTTATTCTAATTTTGTCCCTGAAGATGGTGGAGTTTCAATTGTTAGCAAGTGGCCGATAGTGGAGCAGATCCAATATGTTTATGAAATGGGGTGCGGTGCGGATTACTTTGCAAACAAAGGCTTTGTATATGCAAAAATTCAAAAAAATGATCACTTCTATCATATCATCGGAACGCATGCACAAGCAGATGATACAGGTTGTGGCGATGGTGAGGATGCATCTATCCGTCAAACACAATTTCAAGAAATTAGTAATTTCGTAAAAGAAAAAAATATTCCAATTGAGGAAGTTGTATTTTTTGGTGGTGATTTCAACGTTATAATGGAAAATGAGGATGAATACACAGAGATGCTAGAAACGTTAAATGTTGATCCACCAGGTGAATATACAGGTCATTCATCAACATGGGACCCTGAGACAAATAGTATTCTTGCATATGAATACCCTGATTTCGGCCCTCAACACTTAGACTATATTTTTGTAGAAAAAGATCATGCAAAACCATCTTTATGGGTAAATGAAGTGTTGAATGTAAAGTCCCCAGTATGGACAGCGGTTTTAAACGAATACAATGAGTACTCTGATCACTATCCTGTTGCAGGCTATTCGAGATAACATTTATGTGAATGGCACAATGAAACGATTAAAGCTTTTATAACCTTAAGTATTGTAATTACATTGTGACGACGTTGTGCAATCGAAGGGTCCACATAGATAGTTAATGCATCTTTTATAAAAACGTTAAGTACTTTATTTTACCCCCACCTTAAACTGATGGGGGTATTTGTTTTTAGTTGGTCAATGATGAAAAATGAAACTATAAACTAATGATTAAAGGTACAAAAATTATAACAACATATGAAAATCAATCAATATTTATACTTTAGGATTTTGAGGAATAACTTATTGTACAAATTAGGGGAGCTTTGAAATAACTATTAATTGATTAGCCTGTTTTCAAAATATTGTAGTTTCAATATATAATTAAAAGGGGATGTGGAATTTTACGTTAATATATAGGTGAAGAGGTTGTTTTAAAAAAAGTCAGATTATGCAAGAAAAGGAGGGTTCTTATGAAGGAAATTAATTCAAATATAATTCAACCTAGTATAAGAGAACTTTTATCCTACGCAACTTCGATAGAGAATGTAGATCGAGAATATGAATTATATTTCCTATCGCCAGTTAGAAGGTTGTATGGATATGACTTTGAAGATAATGTTATTGGTTGTATAGGAATAGAATTTCTAGGTTCAAAAAGTGGTGAAATAAAGCATATCGCTGTATCTACAAAACATAGGGGAGAAGGTATAGGTAGTAAAATGATTAGTTTTATCAGAGATAAGCATTCATTATCTGTTATATATGCTGAGACAGATAAAGATGCTGTTAATTTTTATAAAAATTATGGATTTAACATCATTAGTTTGGGGGAAAAGTACCCAGGTGTAGAGAGGTTTCAATGTATTTTAGAAAATAAATAGTCCTATTCCTCTTAAACTATTTGGCACCTTTCTCCAAGAAGAGAGTCTTCCCCTAGTAAAAAAAACATCTTGTTGAATACATCTTCAGGTCGATCATTAGTAAGCTAAGCAACTCATTAATGGGTTAGTATCAGCGTCGCGGTCATTTCCGGCAAAGTAAGCTGATACTTTTGTATTCAATAAAAAAGTATTCTATTCCTTGATTAATTCTTAACCCAAAGCAACATGTTATTAAAAACAAGTAGAAAAAGCGACTGCTTGTATTGGCAATCGCCTCATAAAAACAATATGAGGATGTCATAATTATGAGAACCCCATACCGAACAATTATTTACTATTTAACCATCGATAATAGTATTTTTTCCATTTCTTCTTTTAATAAAATATCTGCACTCATAGTAATTTCATATCCTTCTTCTGGAATAGTTATTCGCATTCCTTGAATATTGCTGTCATCATAAGTTGCAAACTCAAATTTAAAACCATTCAACGTATATGAGTCGATATGGTCATAATTCAATGACTCTAATTTACCTTTCTTGTTTTGATCTATTTTCTGTGTAGTAGTACTAAAACCAAGACCCCTTGAATCATCAAGATAATGAAATTCTACAATGGGGTCTATCCCTATATTCATTTCCTCTGTACTTGCTTCTACTGACTTCAATTCATGTCTTTTTGGTACATATGATGGTGGATTAATGGGGTAATCTACCATCCTTTGTGCTTCTTCTAATGTATGCGTTGTAAGTGCTGCTACTCTTTTTTCATACTTTTTAAGGCCTGTTCGTAATTCTTCTAACCTTTTTTCTTCTTCAATATTAGGGGTTTGCCTATTTTCTAGACCCATTTTATTTAGGATTTCTGCTTTCTCTTTAATCAATTTTTTGTAATCAGTAAATTCTGCTTCTGTAAGCTGTTCTTTCACTAATTCTAAGTGCCGTTCTATTTCTGGTAAGTTTTCACCCTCATTAGAAAATGGTTCAAGAAGTTCTTTAAGTTCTTCCTTTGAACCAAAAATTTGTCCGATTAATGTATCGGTAGCATCTGCAATATAAGAACCACCAAAAGTGAAACCCGCACCAATAACCATGATTGAAGCGACTGAACCAAGTATCCACTTTGGGTATCTTCTCTTTTTCTTTCCTTCTATTTTTGCTTGCTTAACCCCTAAAGCAACTCTGTTATTTAGTTCTTTTGGAATTTCAATCTTTTCCAATTCTTGTTTTATGTTATTCACAAATCTGAGCCTCCTTAAACTTTTTTCGAAGCTTATGTAATGCACGATAAAAGACTGATTTTGCTGTACCTAAAGGCATTTTCAATAAATCTGCAATTTCCTTTAATGAATAACCTTGGTAGAATTTTAAAATAATGATGCTTTTTTCATCTTCATTTAATTGATTGAGCAATTCTTCAAGGGTAACCGATAGGGAAACATCTCCATCTTCAGACCCCATGAACTTTTCATGCTCTGTTTCTAATTGAATTACTTTGTTATTTTTTCTAGTTAAGTCAATTGCACAATTTATAGTAATTTTAAGTAACCATGTTTTGAAGTATTTTGGATTTTTCAATGTATGTATCTTTTTAAATGATCGGTATGCTACCTCCTGAACTACATCTAATGCATCACTTTGATTTTTTACATAAACATATGCGATACGGTATTTATCTTCTTGGTAGTGTTCAAAAAGTGTTAGGAACGCTTGGTCATCCCTTTTTTGAGCTTTCTTTATTAAACGTATAATCGTTATTCATCCTCTCAATGTATGCCTTATATCTATTAGACAAATGAAAGCCTATTTTGGCTTAAAAAATTTTCACAAAATAAAAATTATCTTCCATTTAAGTTACAATTTGTTAATAGTTTCTTATTATACAAACCTACCATGTTAGTTCAATTGTAATCTTTACAATCTGTTCAAAAATTTTATTGAGCGTCAGCTTTCATTTTGATCCATTTTTCTGAAGGCCATAACAATTTGTAAGTTATTAGCATGATTTTGTAACCTCAATGGACATAATGGTTACTAGTGATCAATTATAATTATTGTTTTGTTGAAAAGGAAAATTATAGTATAGTAGTAAATGGATATTTTTCCAAATGCTAATTTATATTAGTAGAGGTTATCGAAAAGAAATTTTTTAAGAAAAGACAAATTACAGGGTTTTTATTTCTGATTGCATTTTTATTCCTTATTGCGATAGTTAAGCTTTCAACCGTGAAAGAAGTAAATATTAGAGCATTCGCAGGAGTTATTGCACCATTCTTGGTCGGAATTAATTTAAGTATCTTAGCTTGGCAGATTAATAAGAATGGAGAAAAAATCGTTAAATAAAGTGATCTGGAGTTTTCTAAGATGATAGAAACAAAAATTATAGTTAAGAGGTGGGATTGTTTAAAAAAATCTATCCATGTGCTTCTGTTTTGCCTTCTTATTTTTATAATTGGTGGATGTGAAGCAGATAATAAAACAGCAAATAATTTTGAACCAGAAATGAATGTTTTATACTTTGGTGAAGGTAAAAAGTGGTTTGCAACTTTTTCAGTAGCTAAAGTTAGAAATTCTTATTTTGAGTCGATTTATATACAATACATCCAAGATCGTAACCCATACGAAGATCAGTCGCCCACAGAAATTGAATATGTGTTAGACACTGGTTTAAGTAGTTTTAAGAGTAATTCACCTGTACCTTTAAAAGGTATAAAGAATTTTCATATAGCATTTGAAACAAGCTCTGAAGGGTACGATCTTACATTACCTGAAGAAGTTTCATTAGAAATAACTTGGGGAGAGAAAACGGAGACTGTTTTGTTAAAAAAATCCAATTAAAAATACTACGAGACATAATAGAAATTGTGTTAGTTTTAATTGAAGGAAACAGGAGTAGTTAATGTGAAGAAACATAGGAAAGAATTGAGAATTGGAAATAAAAATGAAAAGAGGAAGTGGCATTTTATTCTTAAATATGCTGCTATATACGCAGTTTGTGCTGCTATTATGACCCTTTTTGTTGATGGAGAATTGAAGCTTGACTCTAAAGATTTAACAATAAGCATTATTAAAAACATTATAGGTGTTCTATCTGTAAGTTTATTTTTTGTTCCTATTGGAATTGTTTTGATGATACTATTTTGGAGGTCAAATGAAAAAAAGAGGTATACTAAAAAGCTTCATTTTTTAACTCGAAAGGGCTGTTCGGGTATCGAAAATTCAAGTGAATTCAATGATTAATGAGTCGATGAGTGCCAGCAATCTACTAGTTCCCATGATTTAAATCCACCAAAAACCGACTATAACCGTTAAGATTCTCTTACAATATTGGAACATATTCTTTGTTAGATGATGGGAGGCTATTAATGCTGATTATGTATCCCCTTCTCAACTGATAAAAAGAAGTAAATGAAGTTAAGAATGAAGAAACCGATGCTATTTATTTTATATTTAAACCTACTTTAATTGAAGTAGGAATATGGGATAACGATTCTTATAGGGAGTTCTTCTGGGGAGTTGAGGAGAACAAAAGTTGTTTAAGAAATCATGTGTGAGGAGGAATGTATAGAATGATTATCTTCAATCCTTTTCCTTTAATAAGAACGAACAGATTATTACTAAGAAAACTTGAATTAAGTGATTCAGATTTAATTTATAAATTTCAGTCAAATAAAGATAACTTTAAGTATGTGGATCTGCCAATATACACAACCCTAAAAGAAGCCCAAAATTATATTCATCGTATGAATAAAGGTGTTGAGAACAATAAGTGGATTATTTGGGCTATTGCAGATGAATCTACAAATAAAATCCTAGGTACCATTACTATCTGGAACATTTCAATGGATCAAACAAAAGCAGAAGTAGGGTATGTATTATTTTCTGGCAACGTAGGAAAAGGAATTATGACTGAGGCACTAAAAAAAGTTATTGAATTTGGCTTTAATGATATGAAACTTAAATCTATAGAGGCGTTTACGAGTTCATTAAACAGTAAATCAATAGCATTATTAGAAAAAAATAAATTTAATAAGATTACGTCATTTAGGGAAGAAACAACAAATGGAGAATCTGTAGAGATGGATATATATACCCTGAAGTCTACAGATGTATGATAATAGTTTAATTATAGTAACTAAAGAAGTAGCAATCTATTAAATATATAAGTATGAAGGTGTTGTTACAAGTACAAAATTTCAGCTAGATTAGAAAATAAATTCACTATTGACTGTTAGTAAATATGGAGGGTTTTTATGCCTATACCTAATTAATAATCTTTAAAAAATTTAAATATTACACTTTTTACATATACAAACTAGGAGAGTGCATGTAGTAAAAAGTCATAAAGTAGCAATCCAAAATGTGATGTTCACTCGTGTATTAGACATATAAAAAATTGCTATGTGTGCTCCTTTACATCAAGGAGGAAGAACTATGGAACAGCGAAATATCGAATTTATGATAGACTGTGGGGATATTTATTTACGAGAATTGAGAATTGAAGATTTAGATGAATATTTCGAAATAACTACCCACCCTGGTGTTGATGAATTTTTACCAGATTGGAAGTCAACAAAAGAACAAAGATTAGATTGGTTAGTAAACTGGGAAATTCCTGGAGGGAGAGAGTTCTTGCAGTCCGTCCCTCGTATTGGAACAAAGAGTTTAAAATTAGGGATAATTTTAAAAGAAACTGAAGAATTTATTGGCTGTATAACGACTTCTATGAGGGATGAATTGCCATCTCCTAATAGAGAACTTGGTTTTGTTTTATCAATGCACCATAGAAATAAAGGCTATACAACTAAAGCTGTGATGGCATTTACTAAATTTTTATTTGACAAAACGAACCTGGAATCTCTCAATGCAATTGCTTTAACAAATAATGTAAGTTCAAATAGAGTAATAGTAAAAAGTAATTTTACTTTTATTAATACTGTAGTAATTGAGAACAAAAAATACTATCACTATATTCTTAATAACAAATAAATAATAACAACAACTAATTTTTAGTAGGTAAGATAACAACTTAAAACATAAGTTGTTAACTTGCCTGCTAAGTCACGAGATACTATAAAATGAATGACCTCCGACTGATGGGGTTTGTTTAACAGTTATAGTTGACTTCTTTATATTGATTCAAGCAATTAATTCGTCCTTCGGCATTAGGTAAGGTAAAGGCATATAGGTGAAGAGGTTGTGACGTTAACTATCATTTATAGCGCAAAAAATAAACACACGTAGCAACGTGTGTTTAAATAAGAGAGGGGAAAACAATATGAAAAATTGCTATAACCCTATTAAATAATAAAGTTGTGTAATTTCTGTGTGTCTAATATGTGATTTTGTGGGAGTTTAATTAGCTACTGGTACATAAAAGCTATCAATGATTATTTCATTTAGCTGTTCCCAATGCCTTAATTCATGTAAGCCGATAAACTCCACAGATTGAGCTAAATTTAAATATTTGAATACCGGATTTGGAATTCCTTTCGTATAGTTTTCTTCGTTATCATCCATCTCATTGAGTACTTTTAATAATCCTTCTCTTGATTCTGATAAACATTGTAATAATTTTTCTTTAGTCATAAAGACATCTGTAGGGGCAAGTTCATCAGGAACTTTTACTTTTTGAGATCTGTCTAGCATTAATAGTAGAGGTCTCTTTTTTGCTTCTTTACTTTCAGGGTTTTCTAAGCCAGCTTTTATTAAAGATGTAAACCCTTGTTCACTCGTGTATAAATGATTAAGTAGTTGAGCAACGCTCCAACGGTCTTCAGAAACTTTTTTATTCAATTGTTCATCAGATAGACCATCGACTGTAGTCAGAACCTTATTTCTGATCATTTCAATACTCTTTAATTCAAAGTCTAACATTTACCTCACTCCTTAAAAAAATTTACCAACATTAACCTATTCTATGTGTAAATATATTATTCCTCTCTATTTAAGGAGTGATTTTATTAAAGTTATATATTAGTGATGTTAAAATTAGTTCTAGTTGAAAGAGAAGTCATTTTTATTAAAAGATTCATTGATAAATGATTCTATGGCATAGTCGGTCTAGTTTTTGATCCCAGTCTTTTTTATCGCTTAGGAGAAGTCAAAAAGCAAAAGGTAAATTAATACTAATCCATTCTTATAAATGATTAAAAATTTTCTTCATATAATAAATAGAAAGATTGATTTAGAATTTGTTAAATATGAGAAATAGTATAAGGTATCTTTCGTTAAACTGTACTTGACAAAATTACAGTTAAAACATTATACTGTAATAGAAATAAATACAGTTTAAAATAAAAGGAGATTTAACAATGGCACAAAGTAGAAATGCAAGTGAGGAATATTTAAATAAAATAAAAGAAATAAAAATGAGCGGTGAAAAACCGAAGGAATTAACTGACCAAAATTTCTTCACAGTTGCACAAGAAAGAAGCTCAATTCGTCATTATGATCCAGAATATAAAATGAGTGAAAGTGAAATTAATGAAATTTTAGAGACTGCAATTTTGGCTCCTTCTTCTAGTAACTTACAACCTTGGAGATTTCTTGTTATTCATGATCAAGAATCAAAAGAGCAATTACTACCTATAGCAAATAATCAACAACAAATCGTTGATGCATCAGTTGTTATCGCAGTGCTTGGAGACTTAGAAGCATATAAAAACGCAGAAAGAATATATGGTGAGTTAGTAACAAAAGGTGCGATGACAGAAGAAATTAAAAAATTCTATGTAGATCAAATTAATGGTCATTATGGAAATCTATCGTATGAAGATGCAACGAGAGTAGCGATGATTGACGGTGGTATTGTATCTATGCAATTAATGCTTGCAGCAAAGGCAAAAGGCCTTGATACAGTACCAATGGGGGGGTTTAATCCTGATCAATTTATTAAAGAATTTAATGTCCCAGAAAATTTCTCTCCTGTTATGTTGATTTCTGTTGGTAAGGCTAAACAAGTAGGTTTTGCAAAATCTCGTTTATCACTTGAAGAAGTTACAACTTGGAATAAATTCTAATCCAAGCTCATATTAATAAAAAAACCTAGCGCAAAAAGCAAAAAAAAAGCGCTAGGTTTTTTTATTTTTGACCCCCACTTAAATGACATACGGTACGAAATATATACGTGGAAGGAGGTTACTGTACAAAACTTCATATCAACAAATCTAGTAAACTAACGATTATTAATAATTGTACGGAGGTAACTATATGTTTAAAAAAGTGCTTACGGTGATGATGGCACTATCATTAATTATATCACCATTCTTTAATAATAATATTGCAGCAGCAGCTGATTATGAACATGATGTTAACACAATAACCTCATCAAAATCTCAAATTACATTTACGTCTTTTGTGAATACTAGCTGGGTAGATGTTCATTACAAAATTAACTCTGGTATCCAACAAAACGTAAGAATGAATAAATCAGGAGCTACTTTTACACATGAAGTAGATGGTTTGAAATCGGGAGACGTTATTAGTTATTCATTCACATATAACAATGGCACTCCTGCATATAACACACCAGAATATAATGGTACGCATGGATCAACGTCAGAGCCAGCGCCAGAACCAACTCCGGAACCAACACCAGAGCCGGAACCACAACCAACCCCAGAGCCAACGCCTGAGCCAAATCCAAACGTTGAGCCACTAGTAATTGACGATTTTAACTCTTCAACACAGTGGAACTCAAATACAAATGATTTGGGAGAATCTATTGTACGTAACGGAGGAGTTTACAATCTAGAAGGTAATTCAAATTTATATTTCTTCTTTAATGGTGGGACAAGTGCAGAATTATTTGATCAGCACTTAAATAGAGATATTTCTGCTTATGATACACTGGAGCTTACTTTAAAAGGAGCAAACGGTGGCGAAGAGAATTATATTAACATCGTATTAAATGATGGAGCAAATCGCTCACTAAAATTATCTGATTACGGTAGCGTAACAAGCATTTATCAAACAATTTCTATCCCTTTAGCTGATTTTCAAGCGGATTTGACAAATGCGAAATTTTTACGCTTTGAAGGAGTAGGGACTGCAAAAATTGTTCGTATCGATGACATGGTACTTACTTCAACTGGAGTTGTGACAGAACCTTCTGAACCAACGCCAGAGCCAGAACCAACTGAACCAACTGAACCAACTGAACCAACGAATCCAAGTTCTATCAATGCTTTTGAGAAAATACAAGCAGAAGACTTTGATTCAATGCAAGGTATTCAAACAGAAGATACAACTGATTTAGGTAGTGGGAAAAATGTAGGTTGGACAGACAACGGCGATTATATAGCATTTAACAATGTTAATTTTGGTACCGATGGCGCAAAAGGGATTGAAGCTAGAGTAGCTAGTCAATCAGCAGGTGGAACAATTGAAGTAAGGTTAGATAGCGTAAATGGAACTTTAGTTGGAACAGTAGCTATTCAAAATACTGGCGGATGGCAAAATTGGGTTACAAACACTGCCACTATCAATAATGTCACAGGTACACATGATGTATATTTTGTATTTAAAGGTGCTGCTGAAGGTATCGGAAACTTAAATTGGGTTGAATTTACTAAAAACTCAGTTACACCAACAGAACCAACTCCGAATCCAGAGCCAACACCAACACCAGAACCTGGAACTATTCCTACTGGAAATGGTGTGATGACATTCCAATTACAAAATAATACTGGTGGACAGTATTCTGATGATGAAATTTACTGGGCTATTCTTGGATACAATAAAGCTACTGGGCAGCTTAGTCATGTAGATAAAGATGGGAATTTGATAGAAAGTAAAATAAGTGACAATGATGCACCAGGTCACTTGACGAAAAACGGTCAAAACTATCCAAACTACTTTTATAAAATGAGCGAAGTAGACTGGACATCAATGCCAGAAATTGACTCTGGAAGGATGTTTATTAGTTTAGGAAGTCCAATGTATATTAAGTTAAATCAAGCGGCGGATGGTAGAGTAGGATTTGCAGGTCCAGATTTAAATAATCCAACAGATCCTAACCAAGATATTTATTTCGAATGGATTGAGTTCACAATTGACCAATGGGGTTATCACGGAAACTCTACTCGAGTAGACCAATTTAGTTTCCCAATTACGAATAGATTACTAGGTTCTGATGGGTATGATAAAATCGTAGGTGAAACATACACGCGTGACGAGTTATTTAGTGCATATAAAAATGAAATGCCAGCGGAATTCCAATCATTAGTTGAAGAACCATATAGAATCGTTGCTCCAGGTAAAGGTCAATTTAAGCCAGGAGGAACATATGAAAACTATTTTGATAACTACGTGAATGAAGTTTGGGACTATTATAGAACGAATGAATTAACCTTTACTGCAGAAGCAGGAACATTTAGTGGACGTGTTGAAGGAGATAACTTCGTCTTTTCGAAAAACGGTGGTCCTTACAATTTATATATTACAGAAAAACCATCGACACTTGAAGTTTTTGAGTGTTCAGGGCCGATGGATACAGGAAGTCCAGATGAGAAAGTAGTGGAAGCTCAAGTTTGTGCCGCATTAAATAGAGGTATTATGTACGACCCTGTTAATTGGGGGAATTCAGATTTCTTCTATCAAAACGATACAGCTAACTTCTATGCTAAATTCTGGCATGATTACAGCATTGACGGTTTAGCATACGGCTTTGCTTATGATGATGTAAGAAATTACAGCACGCTTTTAGAACATCCTAATCCAGAAGCACTAATTATTGGTGTAGGCTGGTAAATTGAAAGGGGTCAGATCTCCACTGTGTAAAGCAGTGGAGATCTGACCCCTTATTTGATGCCTTTTTCGGTAATGAATGCAGTGATAAGATCGTTAGGCGTAATATCAAAAGCAGGGTTGTAGATATTTATGCCGTTCGGTGTGACTTTTTTTCCATCAATATGTGTAACTTCTTCATGATCACGTTCTTCTATTTTTATGTCTATTCCGTTCATTATTGAATCATCAAATGTTGATTGTGGTGCAGCGACGTAAAACGGGATGTTGAAGTGTTTCGCAAAAATTGCCAAACCTAACGTTCCTATCTTATTTGCTGTATCACCGTTTTGAGCAATCCTATCGGCTCCTACGATTATTGCTTCTACTTTTTTTGACAATATAGTATGTGCAGCCATATTATCGGTGATGAGAGTAACATCAATTCCTGTCTGAGTTAATTCCCAAGTTGTTAACCTTGCACCTTGTAAAACAGGTCGAGTTTCCATCACGAACACGGAAAAGTCAATTCCACGCTCCTTGCCTAGATGAAACGGAGCAAGTGCTGTACCGTATCTAGCTGTAGCGATAGAACCTGCATTACAAATTGTTAAGATACGGCGCTTTGCACCTAATAATTTGAGTGCATGCTCACCAATTTCACGACAAGCACTTTCATCTTCGAGCTGAATTTTGATTGCCTCACCAGTTAATATTGTGATTGCTTCATCAACTGTCGTCGCTTGTTTAATGGAATAAATGAGTCGGTCTAAAGCCCAACTTAGATTAACAGCTGTTGGTCTTGAACTTACTAAATAGTCACGATCTTTCCCAAGCCTAGTTCTGAAATCTACTAGGCTATGTACATGATAGCTTTTAGCAGCTAGCACTAATCCAAAAGCTGCCACGATGCCAATTGCAGGTGCACCTCTAACTTTTAGCGAAGCAATAGCATGATAAACGTCTTCTAGTGTAGTTAAATTTATAAAAACTGTATCAAGTGGGAGCTTTTGTTGGTCTAATATTCTGATGAAATGGTCTTTCCATTCTACCGATAAAGGAAGATTTGAGACTTGCTTCATCTTACAAATCTCCTTTCAGTATGTTGAATAACATCTTGAATTTCTGAAGCATGTGTAAGACTGTGGCGATTTACAATAAGTGTTCTACCGACTTGTAGAGCAGTCGACTTAACTTGAATCTTTCTCTCATGAGGAGTAATGCGATCTAAATCCTCCACATGTGCTAAGCCAATCGTACGGCGGATAATTTCACATCCAGCAAAGCCAATTGCGTCTGCATATGCTTGTGTTAAAATGTGCTCAACGAAACCTTCAACCTCCGCGAAGGACTCAATGCTATGATTTTTCCATAGTTTAACAAAGGTAGTGGTGAAAGTGTCCCATGTACCTTCAATACAATTGTATAAGTAGCTTCTTTCATTATCTTTTCGAGATAAAATTTGTAAAATAAGGTTTGCGAAAAATAAGCCAATATCAAACCCCATAGGTCCACAGAAGGCAAATTCAGTATCAATAATCTTCGTCTCTTCTTCATTAGCAATGATACTTCCAGTGTGCAAATCTCCATGAATAATACCATCACCTTGCGTTAAAAATATTTTTTTTAATTTTGCGACTTCAAGCTTTAAGAAAGAGTCATTCCAAATAGTTTGAATATTTTCTTGTAATTCTTTTTCATAGTTGTTTGTGTCATGATTAAAGAAAGGGTCGGTAAAGATGAGATCCTCTGTTATTCTGCACAGCTCGGGATTGACAAACTGTTTCTGTAGTTGCTTTTTCTTTTCCGGTCCTAAAGCATAATCAGAAGTAAAAAATAATGTTGTTGCTAAAAAAGTACCGATATGGGTTGAGAGAGATGGATATAATTTTTTATTGATGACCCCTTTTCTCACGATGTCTAGATGAGATAAATCTTCCATCACAGTAACTGCCAACTTGTCATCGGTATAGTAAACCTTTGGAATATGCTCAGGACAATAGCTTGCAAAGGTAAGTAGCGCATGGCTTTCAATTGTTGCGCGCTTTAGTGTAAGCGGCCAGCTTTCACCAATAACTTTTGCATAGGGTAATGCCTGCTTTATTATGATTCCTTTGTTGTTACGCTCATCGACTATTCGAAAGACAAGGTTTAAGTTTCCATCTCCAATTTCTTTACATGTTAACAATGATTGCTCTTGAAAAAGTGTTAACCTTTGGGCTAAAGAAATTGCACTTGTTTCCGTTAGCGGTTGATAAGTACTTTGATTTGAACTCATAAATACCTCCAAAAAAGCGTTATTTTGTAAATGTTAACTAGAAAAAGCCTCTTTCTTATTAAACGAAAGAGGCTTGAAGAACGAACTTCTACCCCTTATCTTTCAGAAAGTCTTGCTTTCTGTTGGAATTAGCACCGTGCCTTTGAAGAACTTAGAAGTTCTGGCGTTAGCTTACACGCCCCATCCTCATGATGGTATTACGGTCGGTTGCTGGGCTTCATAGGGCCAAATCCCTCAGCCAACTCTTGATAAGAGACTAACTTATAAAATTTACGTGTGTGATTACGATCCATAAATTTGTTTGTATGAAAAGTATCATAACAATACGTGATTTTCTTTGTCAATAACTTTTTCAAATGTTTAAAATATATATGAAACTTAAGTGTAGTTTTAATAAATTGAATTATATTTAAAATTGAACATTTAATTGTCACTAATTGTTAAAGTATTAAACGATGCTATGAGCAGGATTTTACAATAAATAACACGAATGATATGAATGAGAAAAAGAAGTCATAATTTAAATGATAAATATTTCGAGGTGATAAAATGACCGTTTTTCAAGAAAAATGGGATGAATTAGCTAGCTTAAAGGATGAATTAGGTTCGAGAGATTGGTTTTATGCAACGAGTGGCAATCTCTCAATCAAAGCAAGTGATTCACCGTTAACATTTCTCATTTCGGTAAGTGGAAAGGACAAACGGCAGCGTACAAAGGATGATTTTTTATTAGTAGATGAACAAGGACACCCTACGAGTAGTACCAAATTACATCCTTCGGCAGAAACTCCACTTCATCTCACAGTGTATAAACAATCAAATGCAGTCTGTTGTATACACATCCATACGGTAGATAATAATGTTATATCAGAACTATATGGAGATCAAGGACAAGTGAGTTTTCATGGGCAAGAAATGATCAAAGCATTCGATGAATGGGAAGAAGATGCAGAAATTACAATACCGATTATAAGAAATTATGCATATATCCAGTTGTTAGCAGATTCATTTAGTACTTACGTTACATCTGACAAAGGTGCTGTACTCATAAGAAATCATGGTATTACTGTGTGGGGAAGAAGCGTATTTGAAGCAAAAAAATTACTAGAAGCCTACGAATTTTTGTTTAGTTACCATCTAAAACTACTGCAATTAAAAAGAGATGTAAAAATATTATCATAAGTATATTAAATTTGTTGAAACCTTTCACGTATATGTTCGTATAGATAGTAAAGGCTATTTTCATAAACTTTGTTGTTATAGTTCCTATACTAGAAGAGAAAGATGGTTTTACTCAAATGTAAACCTTTTATAAAGGCTTTGTAAACTTTACTGTTATTGATAACAAATTAGTACCAATAAAAAAGTGTTTTTATATGTTAGGCATCATTGTTCTGAAGAAATGATGTTTAAATTTATTCGTACGAAAAAACAACTATCTTTGCGAAAACATCCGTAGTAAAAGATTTAATGGAAGGTTTTTATCTTACAATTTGCTAGTTTTTTCTTTAAAAGATGTGTTTTATATGTTGTGTTTCTTGTCGTAATTTAGACTATCATATATAATAATTGCATTAGCATATATGCATGTTCAAAATACAGGACAAAAAAGCACAGAAACAGGAACTAATTTCTAGATATTTATATTTTTATTCAGGAGGTGACACCTTACTTCATTGTAAGTAAGGTAATTTTATTGGACAGTATTGACTTATTGTATTTATTCTTAATTGTTATTTTAATTGGACTAACAGGTTTCTTTGTAGCGGCGGAATTTGCAATCGTGAAAGTGAGAGTGAGTCGCATTGATCAATTAGTTCAAGTAGGAAATAAAAAAGCGATTGCAGCAAAAAAAGTTGTGAGTAACTTAGATGAATACTTATCGAGCTGTCAATTGGGTATTACAATTACAGCTTTAGCACTTGGTTGGGTTGGTGAGCCAACAGTAGAAAGATTATTACACCCAGTATTCGAACATTTTGATATGCCAACTTCTGTTTCGCGTATCGTCTCATTCGCTATAGCGTTCGGTACAATTACTTATTTACACGTCGTAATTGGTGAATTAGCACCTAAAACGTTAGCGATTCAAAAAGCAGAAAAGCTTACATTATTATTAGCTACACCGTTAATATGGTTTTATCGAATCATGTATCCTTTTATTTGGTTATTAAATGGATCAGCTAGGGTCGTTATTAAATTATTTGGTTTGCATCCAGCATCAGAACATGAGATGGCCCACTCGGAGGAAGAATTACGCATTATACTATCTGAAAGCTATCAGAGTGGAGAAATAAATCAATCAGAATACAAGTATGTAGACAATATCTTTGAATTTGATAACCGTATCGCTAGAGAAATTATGATACCAAGAACAGAAATCGTTAGTTTTGATGTGAGTTTATCTATCCAAGATTTTCTCAGAGAAGTGAAAGATGAGAGGTATACTAGATACCCTGTTATTGATGGTGATAAAGATCATATTATTGGCTTAATAAATCTTAAATCGATGATTAAAGCATATTTCGATGTAAAAGATATAGACACTACAACGATTAAAGATTTTGTCACACCGATTATTTACGTAATTGAAACAATTCCTATTCATGATTTATTGAAAAAAATGCAAAAAGATCAAATTCATATGGCTATATTAATCGATGAATATGGTGGTACGTCAGGGTTAGTTACCGTTGAAGACATTTTAGAAGAAATTGTTGGTGAAATTCGGGATGAGTTTGATGTGGATGAAACCCCAGACGTTCAAAATATTAAAGATAACCATTATATACTTGATGGCAAAGTACTAATTAGTGAAGTGAATAAATTATTGAACTTGAGTATTGATGACGAGGATATCGATACGATTGGTGGATGGATTTTGACGAAGGAGATAGATGTACAAGAAAATCAAATCATTGAATACGAAGGCTATATCTTTACTCTCAAAGAGATAGATGACCACCAAATTAAACTGATCGAAATTAGTCCACGATAATACAGGTAGCTCTTATTACGAAATAGCTATTCATAAAACATACGGTTAATATGTACCGTATGTTTTTTCTATGGGCAAACCTTTGCTATTGTATAGGGTAGATGCCTCAAAACCCGCGTGTAGCTGTATATTATTTATGAAAAGTTAGAAGTAACGACCGATTTACGTTATGTTCCTTTATATATGTGAAATTGCTTTATGTATTTATCTTTTTTAATAGACAAGTTCAACTCGAAGTTCCTTTATGATAAGTAATGCGCCAACACCGTAAACGATGAGATTTGCTAATGGCACTACTGTGAAGGCATAGTCTACAAAAATCCAACCTAATATAATAGATGATAGACAAGCACTTAATGTAATAAATAAATAAGCTTTACTTTTATAAATCCACACATAAGGAAGAAAGTGTGAACCGGTGAGAAGTCCAATAGTAAATGGTAAGTATTGAGGAATTAGCATGTATACAATGATATAAAGAGGTATATAAAATGCCTGAGGAACAGCAATAATACATGCTAATATACCTATAGGGTTATGCGTTACAAGTAAATTAATACGGAGAATCTTACTTATTAAAAAACCTAATGGAAAAATCGAGGATAACCCAAATAGCCAAATAAAATGAACGATCTCTTTAGGGAAAATTACGGGTAAAAGTGAGGTGATAAAAAAAACGATTGTCCCAGATAGTAAGAAAGGGAGTCCTTTTTTTGCTTCAACTATGAGTTCTGATTGCATATCTTTGAGCGTACTGTACATAAAATTCCTCCTTCAAATGAAATATATATAGCATGAAATCATCACCTGAAATTAAGATGAAATTTGAACACAAAAAAACAAACACCAAAATGGTATTTGTTCAGTCTGTTTTACTCAATTTTCCATCATTACCCTCATCAAGACCTGTCGTATTATTAACGACTTGAGAAACTAAATTTAATCCTTGGTCCATAGGGTTCATAGATTCTGCTTTTTGACCAATTTCTTTAGATTTTTGTTGTTTTTTCATACGTAGCTTCCCTCCTAAAATGTAGCGTTTGTAAATAATGAAAAATTATTCAAGCTAATTCTTACTATCAAAGTGAAAACAGAAAAACCTACGCCTGAATTGTAGGTTTTTCAAGTACGAAGCTTACTTGATTTGGAAAAGAGGGTGCTACAAAATATATATCATCGCAAGAATATAAGATAAAACTCCATGTCGAAAAAAAACGCCATTTAGGCGTTTTAATACATAGCGTGCTCAAGCTTCTTAACCGAAGATAAATAACAATCAACGCGAAAGAAGCCAATAACACATAGATTCAGATGTATGTATGTTTCACTTTAGAGGTTTCTGAGTGCTGTAAGCAGGTCTTCAGGCTCTAGCCGTTGCATATAATTTGGGTTAACATATGAAAATCGTATTCTACTAGTCTCATCAATCATAAATGTTGAAGGTACTGGTATAAGCCAGTTTCCACCTCCATTGTATTCAGATAAATCTAATCCAAACTCATCATATACTTCCTTCACTTCTTGCGGAACATCGAATAACACATTATACTTTGCAGCTGTTAAGCCTTTTAAATCACTAACTACTTCATAAGATAAATCATTTTTTTCTTTAATTGTTAATGAATTATCTGGAGTTTGTGGGCTGATGGCAATTAAACTCCCACCAATTTTTTTAATGTCAGGTAGTATTTCTTCGTATGCACGTAGCTGACGATTACAATATGGACACCAAGATCCACGATAAAATGTTAAAATGATGGGTCCTTTTGTTAATTCCTCATATAAATTGACTTGATTACCATTTGCATTAGTTAAAGTGAAATCACGTGCTTTATGACCAACAGCTAGTCCGTTAGCTATACCAGCTTGTTGAAGTGAAGCTATTGAATTTTCTAATACAGTAAAAGCGTTCATTGGCATAGTTGCTTTGCTTTGACGTGTAATTGTGTCTAAACTTGCCTGTAGTGTTTCCATTATAATACCCCATTCCATAATTATGTTATTTAATACTATAATAACGTCAAAAGACCTATTACTAAAGTAATAAGTCTTGAGTTTGAGATTTCTTTATAATCTACTGTGAGAACAAAGAGGTTTTATTGAATGTTCAATATGTTAACTCAGTTATTAAAATAGGAGATTTTTTTCGTCTAACATATGAATTAAATCATCCTCGTATTGAGTTTATACGTGGTTTCATGTGTTTAGTGGTTGAGAAAAGGAGGATTTAAGAAAGTTTTGGCGCAAATACATAATTTAACAATTTATATAAAATAAGTATAATTTCATATAAATTAATCATAATAGATATTATTAACGAATTCAATAATCTATTATTAGCATGTAGTAAAGTGATAAGTAATAATAGAAGCAAAATGAAGTCCACACTTTACTTAATTTATAATGGGTTTTTAGGAAGTGAAATGATGAATCTAGATCAAATAAATGAGTTAGGACTACAAATCCAACTAAAAGCGATTCATTTATTAACACCTTTGCTAAGCTTTTTAGTACTGTGTATTATATTATTACTATATTTATTGTTAATTAGAGATTCGATTAAACTAACATCATTAAAATACCATTTAGGCATTGGTATCATTCTAATAGCTGTTTTGTCAGTAGTTCATTTTTTTGATTATGAGCAAGCTTTAGCAAATGATGAGACGTTTCCATCAAGGTTTGAAAACTGGAAATTTGATCTAGTGTATCCATATATTAATCAGTTACATGTGGAAAGACAGGACATAAAAAGCTTCTCTTATGATGAAAATCTTGAACGTGAAGTGAGAGAAGATAGAGAACGCTTTGAATTTTTTTCAATTGTTTATACGAATGAAGAAACGAAAGATTTAGTCCCATTAACTATTGATTATATGCAGGATGGAAAGTCAAAAACAATATCAGGGTTATTTAAAGTAATGATTGATGATAATGCTCAAAAACCATATATTACATATCAACGTCTGGAACAAACATTACCTCACGGCTACAGAGCTGGAATGTATAATCTACAAGTACATGTAGACCAGGGGTCTGACCCTCGACTTGGTAATGCGTTAAAGTGATTATGTTGCCACAGTTATACTAAATAAAAACAAGTCTTATCATATGCTGAAGTAAATTAACATTATAGATGTGGAAATAAAAAATTGATTACCGATGTAATGGAGCAATTAAAAGATCAAGAAAAAAATAATTAACATAACTTTGTCGATATAGTAAAGTGGGGAGGATACTCCCCACTATTTTTTGTTTACCTGTGAATTAAGTTCTACGTCGTCTTTATCTGGATCTTTGTCAAAGTTAAATACTGATGCGAGCTCTGGAGTGTCGCTAATGAGCTTTGCAATATATATAAATCCTATAGCAGAAACCCCAGTCATAATCCAGCTGAATGCTTGTCGTAAAAGGATTCCTTTATCAAAAGCATCTACGCCGTACTCATTGATTAGCCATGTTTTAATTATTGCCAACACGATGCTTCTTACAGCAAATACAATCGTAATCAATTGGAATACAATGAGAAATTTCTTTTGAAAAAATATCTTTTTACTTTGTTTTTTGTCTATTCCTTGCAACTCAAAAATATCTAACGCAAAGTATAGTGTAAGTGGTTTATTCGTTAATACAGTAGCTAAATAAAAAGCTGCCATAGCATAAGCAAAAAATACTTGATTCCATAATAGTTGCAAAGCAGAACCTGCTAACACTTCAATAAGTGTCCCAATTACTAGTGTAGCAAGCATATAAATTCCAAAGACATTAACTTTCTTAAGTTGGAAAAATCTGTATAGGCTATAAATGATTCCTGGTACAGACGAAAGAAGCATAGCATAATAATCTCCTATATAATCTCTACCAAGATTCCAAACTACTAATGGGAATACGACATAAAAAATGATATCAAAAATGACTACATTATTTTTCAATAGAAAAACAGCCCCCTTGTTCAATTGACAGGAAAAAATAATTATATGTAACGGATTGGTAACATGAAATAGAAAAAATAGTTGTGTACTTGTAAGTTATTAAGTTCCCTCGGAACGTTTCCTTGTAACAAAAAATCGATATTTTTCAATGAGATACGACTTACTCATGAGGCTGTTTAACGACTAAGCCGAGAATTTTAGCAAATCCAATAGCTTGCTCTTGAGATATAATACAGCCTTCTAATTGTTCAACCGACACAGTTAAATTCTCAAAAGAACAGCTACTTAAATCAATTCCTTTTAAGCTTGTACCTGCTAGATTTGCTTGGTGCATCTCGCATCTATTAAATTCAATATTTTTGAACTTGGATTTGTAAAAATCAGCGTGACTTAATGAGCACGAGTTAAAATTAACATTTTTTTGATCGGAGAACCCAAAAGATGCATAATTTGCAAAGCAATCGTTAAAAGTAACATTTCGTAAAGCAGCTCCTGATAGGTTCATACCTAATAGTTTGGAATCTGTCACCTTCACCCTATGAATAATACCATTGCTAAAATCAACATTAGACAAATCACATTTGTCAAAAATGACATCGGTCAGCTCAATATTTCTGAATGATATATTAGTAAATATAACATTTTTAAAGAGTATTTTTTCGAAGGAAATTCTTTCAATACATTTATTTGAAATTTCACAATCATATATTGAACCATTGTTGAAATATTGATCAACTTCTAGTTGGTTATTAAGGTCTAGTTGTGGTAAATTGTCGGGGACTTTTGGTAACTGCAACATAGATTTCTTTTTCTTATTATTCATAGCATACACCCACTTTAAATACAGGCTTTTTTCTCATTTATTGTTGCTTTTCGTACTAAGAACTAAGTACGTATAAACCAGGTATTTGTGGCATCATTTCCTATTTAAAATGAGGTCCATTGCCATAAAATTGTTAATAGCTTACCTTAATTAGTCTCATTAGCAACAAAGTTTACGAAAAGAGCCAAAATATAACATTCAACTTACAAACTAGTTAAATATTATCAAATTTGTGATGATGGTGTCTAGTTTCATATTATTCGAAAATTATTGAATAAACTGTTCAAGTATTATAGAATTAACATAAATATCCTTTTGGAGTGATGAAAATGAAAGTGTTAAACACTTCAACTGCAAAAAGAGAATCTTATGCTGTTAAATTTGATTTTTCGTTAATGTGGGAGAGTGCTCTCGGCATAGCAGCAATAACGTATACGGAGATGTTAAGTACATTAGACCAACCGCAAGATTATTGGGATAATATCTTCGATTCTATTACAGGTGAACTATCAAAAGAATTAGATCTTGTACAAAAAGAAAATACATGGAAAGCTCTTCTACAACTACTGCATGAATCTAATTCACAATCGATTAGTGAGTTTACTAACTTCGTTTTAAATGTTGAGGATGAACAAATACGTTTTTACTGTTTACCGTATATGGGTAATAATTATGAGCAAATAAGAACAGCAGCAGCAAAAGGTGATCAAATAGCGATTCAGCGGTCAATAGAAATAACAAGCGGGCATAAATTCTTTCCACATTATATAAAATTCATTGCAAATGTTGATATTTCCATATTACGTGAGCATGTCATAAACGTACTAACTAAGTGGTACGAGGAGATAGTGTTGCCTAACTCAGAACATTTAACGAGTATTTTAACTAGGGACGTTAACTTGAAGAAAGAACAAAAAGCAAAACTTACAGCTGAAGAATTTGTATCGTGGGTAACGGGAGGTATTGAATATTTACCCGAACCGACTGTTACTCATGTACTACTAATACCACATTTCATATATAGACCATGGACCATCGAGGCAAAAATAAAAAATACAAAGATATTTTATTATCCTGTTCATAATGATAGCATTCATCCAAACGATAAGTATGTAGCTGATCATTTGTTGATGTTAAAGCATAAAGCACTTGGAGATGTTTTTCGACTAAAAATTCTAAAATTGTTGTTTGAAAAAGATAGGAGTTTACAAGAACTCACTACACTTTTAGACATCTCAAAATCAACGATTCACCATCACTTAAGTATACTTAGATCAGCTCGACTTGTATTAGTCAATCGCAGCATTTATTCATTAAATATACATGTGCTTACAACGTTAGACTTTGAACTGAAGCAATATTTAAATAAATAGGGAGTGGAGTGTAATTGGAGTCAGCTATCTCATCTCGTAATGAACGACAAAAACTTGAGTTTAAAAAAAATTATCCGATATTCCGTTATTTAGGTGGAAATCTAATCTCTTTTTTTGGTGACCAAATTTATTTAGTAGCCTTACCATTAATCGTTTTAGCAATCACTGGGTCACCCCTAAGTATGGGAATCTTTGCAGCATTAGAACGATTACCAAATATATTAATACCTCTAACTGGTCCTTTAGCAGATCGTTTAAATCGTAAAGCAGTATTATTAGTTTGTGATTTTTGTAGAGGTTTGATTGTTGCAGGGATAGGTATCTTATTTACTCTAGAACATTTAGAAATGTGGCACCTTTATGCATCAGCAGTGGTATTAGGTATTTTAACTCAGTTGTATAGCACAACACAATTTGCGAGTATACCTACTCTTGTACAAAAGAAAGACCTACATACGATAAATTCACTTCAGTCTATTATATTTAATACCGGCGTTCTCGTCGGACCAACATTAGGCGGACTGATCATTAGTTTATTCCACCCAGGCTACGCATTAATCCTCAATAGTTTTAGTTTCTTCCTCGCATTTTGTGCTGTAGCTACCATTACCATTCCATACGAAAAACCGCTGAAAGCCGAAGACAAAATACTAACAAGTTTTTTTTCAGATTTAAAAGTAGGCTTTGAATTTGTGTTTAAAACAAAAATTCTCAACTATACAAATATCGTTTTGATGATCTCCACATTTGGAACGACCTTATTTTTAACCGTGTTAATTTTTCATCTAAAGAGCACCGTTCAACTAGGAGAAATAAAAATAGGTATACTCCTTTCAATTGGTGGAATTGGCGCTATTGTTGGATCATTACTTACAAATATTATTAAAAAATATGTCTCTTACTTAAAGATTGTTTTTTTCTCATTGTTAATGGGAGGATTATCAATCATACTTTTTGGGGCAGCAACTTCCTATCTTTTATTAATCATTGCTAACGCAATAGGAACGATGTCAGTAGCGCTTATTAATCCATGTATCCGTACAATTAGGCAAACAAATACACCTGGGCATCTATTAGGGCGTGTTCAAGCAACGAGTAGATTTATTACTTGGACATTACTTCCAGCTTCAGCCCTATTGGCTGGTTGGCTTTCCATATTGGTAGGTACATCATCAGTCATTATAATTGGAGGGGTAATTTGCTCATTGTCTGCATTTATTTTGTTATGTTTAATCAAGTTTTCTCATCACTGAAGTTTTTGGAAGAATTGATTAAAAAGAAGATTCAAAGTAAAAAGAACCGTACAATAGACAAATATGTACGGCTAAAAAATGGCTTTAATGTATTTTTTGTAGGAAATCATTTTCTAAACTATAAACACCATTACCTTCAATAGATTCAAGATATCCGTTTAGAAGGTAAACACAAGTGTTCTCATCGATGCCATAATTTATATGGTTAGTAAATTTATTGGCTGCGTTTCTTAAATGAGCTTCATCATTCCATTGTGAAAAATGTACAGCAAGCAATACATCAGATATTAAACCTAATCCCTTTCTATATTGAAATTCGTTATGTTCATTATCTTTAGGAGAAATAATACAAAGTTCAGGACTTATTAAAGCGCCTGCGGAAAACCCAGCAATAGGTATACCTAACTCATAGCTTTCTTTAATAGTGTTGGAAATAGCAGTCTCGACAATATAGTCAGCATATAAATTCGTATTCCCTCCGCCAATAATTATTCCTGAACTATTTTTTAAACAATCTACAACTTTTTGAATGGGTGTTGAAGGAAGCGGTAAAAAATAGAATTGATCTAATCCTAATTCTTCTAATGATTGTGTGTATTTAGGCATATATTGTTCCCAGCCATCCCTTTCTATAAATAATATTGAGACAGGAGCATTTGATGTTACGTTTGTTACAAACTGTTTTGCCATTTTTAATGTGAATGGGGGACTGCCTCCAAAAAGAAATAAATGTTTTTCCATCATATCACCTTCTTTTTTTATAAAATACTATACCATTCATTTGTATTATAGAAACTAGAGTCTAATAAAAAATGACAGATAATCAACTTATTTATAATCTATAACTTTCTTGATAAAATGATTTCAAGCATTGTAAAATTACAGAAAAGAATACTGAAAATGAATGAGATCGTATTTGTTACAACTAACAAAGGGAAAATAGCTTCTGCTCAGAAAGCTTTATCAAAAATAAAAGTGATGCCATTTGAAGCTGAATTATTAGAACCCAGAAGTGATGATATTAGAGAAATTGCAAAGCAAAAAGTGATTCAGGCTTATGAATTAGTAAACACCCCATGTATTGCGATGGATTCTGGTTTTTTTATCAAACAACTAAATGGCTTTCCAAAAGCTTATGTGAATCATATGTTAGATACAATTGGCATAGAAGGAATACTTAAACTGATGGAAGGTGAGTCGGATAGATTTTGCGAATTCAAATCATGTGTTGCATTTTATGATGGTGAAATGATGAAATACTTTGAAAGTCATTCACCAGGATATGTAGCTAATACTATTAGAGGTCAAGAAAATAAAGATAAATGGTCGGATTTATGGTACATATTTATTCCGGAAAAGTTCAATAAAACTTTAGCACAATTTGATGAAGTAGATTTTAATACATATGCTAAAAATAAAGAATCGAGCTTAGATAAGTTTGGTCAGTGGTTCATGAACAAATATAGTAAGATTGGACTAGCATGACATATTAATAGATGTATAGCTTAATTTATAAAATATAGCAAACGATGTATGCCAGAAGCATAATTTATCAGAATTAACAGCTGAGTGAGTATCTCTCCTCAGTTTTTTTGTTTGCAAATTTTATTCATTGAACGAAAATAATCTGTTTTGTACGATCTCCTACAAATCCTAGAGTGTCCTATGTAAAGTACAAGGTGATATGATCTTTTCTGTTAATAACTAATTAAATATTTTCGTATGTTATAAATAAGCAACGCAAGGTCGAGAACATATAAATTGGTAATTAGTTTTAGAAATGGTAGGTAAATAGGAAAATATATACTTGACGATGATAATCATTATCAAGTATGATATAACTCGTAAGTTTATTGATAATGATTATCATTATTATTAGTAAGTGAGGTTAATAAAATTTATGAATATAAAGGATGGGTTGAAATGAACGGGATGCATACAAATATAACTACGATGTTATCTCAAACAACTTTCGATAACGAAGAACAAAAAGCTCTATCATACATTAACAAGGAAAAACCTGAATTGCTTGATACATATATAAATAATATTCATGCAGGTAGAAGAGGTATTTTTCAACGTTTGTTTCAATCTCTTGTTCGGGAGAGAATCATTAGTGAGGAAAGAATTACTTGGCTTGAAGGTAAGCAGTTGACTATTCGTGTAAGATTGTCTGATGTCCAGTGGCTTCAGGCTGATGTGAAGAAATTACATTCTCTTGGTCGATTTGATTTAGCAGGAGATATAATGCTATGTAGTCATAAGAGTTCTCATAAGCTTGCTCATCCTACTGAACTTTTAAAGTTATTAAAAAATGAAGGTTTGTTTGCAGGTGTTGATGATAAGCAGTATGAACGATTCAAACTAGAAATTCAAAACGGAGTTGCAAATTTAGCGCTAGCATTAACCGCAGCTGAAAGAAGAAAACAAGATTTTCCTGAATATATACAAACATCCATGGAATGGGTAATCAAGCAGCGACAAAAAAGTGCAAACTATAGTCCACTTGCTTTTTTTGAACAGTGGGTTGTTGAAGGACATACGTTACATCCAGGTGCAAAGACTAAGCTAGGTCTTGAAGTTGGAGATGTAGTTCATTATTCACCAGAGTGGGGTGCTTCTCCAAAAGTTGTAATTGTAGCCGTTTCTAAAATGTACTGTCAAACAACTTCTGTTAATGATTTGACGGTAACAGATTATTTGTATGAAGAGTACACAGGATTACAAGAAATAGTTGAAAACTACTTAATAAAAAGTGGGCTTAATCCTGACCAGTTCGACTTAGTGCTAGTTCACCCATGGCAATTTGAGCATACGCTAGGTGACTTGTACAAAGATGAACTTGAGCAGCAACACATCATACCTATCCCTAGATTTTCAATATCAACACAGTCTTTAATATCCTTTCGTTCCTTAGCACCGATTCAGCGTTGGGGACAGCAAAAACATCATATAAAAACAGCTATTAATGTACAAACAACTAGTGCAGTACGAACTGTTTCACCAAATTCAGTTGAGAATGGACCAATGTTATCAAAACTATTTGCTGTCATCCAACAGAGAGAAAATCATTTTGACAATAGTTTTATCATTCTTCAAGAACGAGCTGGTAGCTATTTTCAACCACTTAATCAACAATTATCAAATGATGAAAGATGGACGTATCAAGCAAATCTAGCTTGTATTTTAAGGGAAAATCCAGAGAACTATGTTAGTTGCGAAGAGGAAATCGCAATGCCTGCAGCTGCCCTATTAGCACAGTCACCAATTAGTGACAAAAAAATTGTGATTGAATTAATAGAAGAGTTGGCAGATCGATTGCAAACATCAAATAATAAAGAGGCTGCGTCATTATTTATATTTAAATATGCTCAAGTGTCATTACGAGGCTTTTTGACTTTAATGGTTAGATATGGAATCAGTTTGGAAGGGCATATGCAAAATAGCGTTTCCGTTTTTCGTAATGGAGAGCTCGTAAAAATGATTGTAAGAGACTTTGGTGGCATAAGAGTGCTACCCGAAAGGTTAGAGAAACAAGGGCTTCATGCAACGTTTTATCCTAATTCATCCATTTTGACTAATGACGTTACTCAGTTAAGAAATATTATATCTTATTCAGTAATGCAAAATCATATTGCTGAATTAATTACTTGTATCGTACGTGAATTAGATGTTGAAGAAGAAGAATTGTGGAAGCAAGTCAATGAAGTCTGCAGTGCTATCTTTAGTAAATTGAAGGTAGATACTAATATTAACGGCGAGGCTAATGAAGATGAGGAAGCGGTATTTCAACCAATGATCGATCTAAAGGGGCTTACTACGATGAGGTTACAAGGAGATATTACATCTTATTCCTATAAAAAAGTTCCCAATCCTTTGGCGAAATGGAAAGGGGAGAATAATTGTGAGTAACATTAATGTACATACTATTGCAACGGATACACTAAGCAATTCTTTTAGAAGTTTAATAAAAGGAGAGTTACTTCGAGATGAAATAGCTGTTGCAGCATTTTTAGACGATCATTACCCTCATTTAAAGTCAAGGTTTGCTAGTTCCTTAGCAAAAGGACGTCAAGGAATTTTAAATAGATTAGTAGCATCCATGTTACGTGAAGATATTCAAGGGTTGAATTCAAATTCGTATGACTTATATGTAAAAGATGGTATACATGTATTAAATGTTCCTGCTATTAATAACGAATGGCAAAAAATTATCGAGGCTTTACATACATTTGGAATAGAGGGTAACAAGGTTTATAAATTATACCATTTATATAGCAATGATTATCTTGTTATGCCAGTAAGCACAACATATGCATTTAACAGAGTAGAAGTGGATGGGCGTATTTTGCATTTGTCTGATGGAGTTGTTCGAGTCATAGAACAATCAGTTCTATTCCTTCATCTCATGAGGGATAAAAATGCAGCAACTTTAAATAAATCAAGTGGTTGGTTGAAGCTTGCTGAGGAATTAACGAATGGTTCAGCAAATTTAACGATGTCATATGCATACTGGGAGCAGAAGAAAAAAACGTTACAGCAAAAAGTAAGTGAACTTGGTATAACTAACATTGTGGACTGGGTGAGCTTGCAAAAAAAACAAGATCCAACATTTAATTCGAGTTTATTTTTCGAACAATTATGTGTCGAAGGTCATAATTTACACCCTGGAACAAAGACGAAAATGGGCTTAAATCCAGCAGAAGTGTTTCATTATGCTCCAGAATTTGATGGAGTACCAGATATTCAATTTGTCGCAGTGAGGAAAGATTATGCCGAATGGTCTACGCTTGATCATAATAATGATGCCAATGCCTTCATCTTCAATGAATATCCTAAGTTACGAGTGACAGCCGAAAAACAATTTGCGCAACAAGGGCTCGCTATATGTGATTATGTCATAATACCAGTTCATCCTTGGCAGCTGAAAAGAGCTATACCTGTTATTTATAAAGAGGAAATTAAAAATAAAGTTGTTGTTCCAATTAGTAGTATCAAAATACCTTGCGGAGCTACATCGTCGTTTAGAACAGTCGTACCATTTACAAACAACTGTGCCATAAAGGTAGCTATAAACAGCCAAATGACATCTACAGTTCGCTCTATTTCAGCAAATACGACTAACAACGCTACTGTTTTCACTAAGCTGATGCGTCAAATTATGATGAATGAATATGATTTATTAGCAACATTTGTCCCAGTATGTGAATGCGCAGGTTTTAATTTTAAAACGAAAGAATTTACAGCGAACAAAGATACTCGTAATTTAAAAAGCAGAAATCTTTCTGCTGTGTTTCGAGAAAATATTGAAAACTTTATTGATGAAGGAGAAGTCGCAATAGTGAGTAGCTCATTGTTTGCTGAATCTCCAATAACGGAGCAACCAATCTTTGTAGATTTGATAGAAAAATATATGGAGAATAATGCAATTTCGTCTCAAAAAAATGCTGCATCCCAATTCTTTGAAGATTATATACGAACTTCACTACCTGGTTACCTTACTATGATGGTCAAATATGGGATAGGATTAGAAGGTCATTTACAAAATAGTGTAATGGTATTTAACAACGGCCGTCCCGTAAGAATGCTGTTCCGTGATTGGGGAGGAGCTAGAATATATAGGAAGCGTCTTGTAGAACAAGGGTTTCATGCAGATTTTTATCCTGGCTCAATGACATTAACGGATAATGTTAAAGACATGCATAATAAAGTATTTTATACGGTTATACAAAATCATTGCGGTGAATTAATTTTGCAAATTTGTAAGCATTTCGGATTTAAAGAGATAGAGCTTTGGAAGGTGATACATGAAATTTGTGACAATGTATTTACCCAGCTTGAAACAAAAGAGCAATATACGGAAAATGTTCGGATCGACAAGGCGGCTCTATATCAAAGGAATGTAGATCATAAGGCGCTTACAAGAATGCGTTTACAACCAGAAAGTAGTGAATATGCCTATGTGCCTGTAGCCAATCCACTTCATCAATTTACTATGCAGGACTAAGAGCAATGGAACAAGTAGAAGTACAATTAGAGCAACAAAAATCAAGGTTTGCGTTACGATCAAAAACATTCAGCATCTTTATGGGTGGCAGTTTAGTCACACGTGTAGGAGATTGGATGGATTTAGTTGTATTAAATTGGGCGGTGTTACAATTTACTACCTCACCGCTCCAGCTTGCGATCATCAATGCATGTCGGTTAGTACCAACTTTTATTTTTAGCGTACCGGGAGGCATGTTGGCAGATCGCTATGATCGTCGAAAACTATTAATATTATTGCAATGTGGAATGATGCTATTAACAGTTTGGATTGGCTTTCTAGTAGAAGGTGGGCAGTCTTATAAGCTATTTATGATAATTGTAACAGCAAGAGCTATACTAGCAGCGATGGAGCCTCCTATTCGTCAAGCATTGTTACCAGAACTAGTACCAACTAACTCCATGGCCAGTGCAATAGCGATCAATACAACGATTATTCATCTAGCTCGTATTATTGGCCCAGCTATTGCAGGGTTGTTACTTGCAGTGCTTAATATTGCGAATCTATTTTATTTAAATGCCCTATGTATGTTTGGCGTCATTTTGTCATTATTAATGATTCGATATCAATCACTTTCAGAGGTGAATAGGAAAGTAAATCATCCTACATCGATTGCTGATGCAATAGCATTTGTAAAAACAACTCCAACGGTACAGTCACTACTCATATTAGCGGTTGTGCCAATGTTATTTGGCTTCCCTTATACGACGATGATGCCACTATTTGTTAAAGAATTATATAAGTTAGGACCTGGTAGTTTTGGAATGCTGTTAGCGATTTCTTCAATTGGTGCACTAGTTGGATCTTGCTGGCTATCTATTGGAAGAGAGCTTAACAATATTGGGAAATGGTTAATTTATTCTATAATTGCTTTCGGAGGATCATTGCTTTTATTTGTTGTTACTTCTAATATATTCATTGCTAGTATCGCGATGTTCCTTGTTGGTTTAACGAGTCAGATTTACCGAACAATGAGTAGAATTACTATACAAATGCAAGTTCCAAATCGACTGCGTGGGCGAATTTTAAGCATCGCCTTAATGGATAGAGGGTTCATACCGTTAGGAGCTCTAGTAATTGGAACAATTGCTACTTGGGCTGGAACGATGTGGGCAGGAGTCGTCATGGGTTTAGGCTGTATAGTTTCTACTATTATTGTTGTTACGTATAGAAGACAAATCTATTATTTATAGAGAGTGTTTAAAGAGCCAGTTATTTGTCCACTTTTCTAGACGCTCTTAAAATATCATTACGGGAGAGAATGAAAGAATGATTGAAAACATTGTGAAGTCTCTTAAGTCGGAATGTGAAAAACCCTTTTGTGCGCATGTATATGATTTAGAACATTTGCGTACTCATGCGAAACAGTTAGTGACAACACTCCCTTCATCGTGTCAATTATTTTACGCGATTAAAGCTAATTCAGATGAAACACTATTAAAAACTCTAGCACCAATTGTTCCTGGCTTTGAAGTAGCTTCATTAGGAGAGATCGAAAAAGTACGAGCAATTGATAAACATATTCCAATCTTATTCGGTGGCCCCGCTAAAACAAGAGAAGAGCTGGAAGGTGCCATTTTTTATGGTGTGTCCTTGTTTCATGTTGAGAGTATTAATGAATTACAATTGTTAAATTATATCGCAGAAGAAAAAGCTATAACTGTGTCAATATTACTACGTGTTAATTTGAGAAGTTCGGTTCCTAATGCTCAATTAAAGATGTCTGGTGTCCCTACACAATTTGGCATAGATGAAAATGACATTCCAAGCGCAGTTAACCTAGCAAAAGGTTTATCGAATATAGAACTTCTCGGTTTTCATTTTCATGCAATGTCAAATAATTTTGACTCCAAAGCTCATGCAGACTTTGTAGATCATTGCTTTAACAAAGTGAAAAAATGGGAGTTAATGTGTGAAATGGACAGTAAATATATAAATGTTGGTGGCGGAATAGGGGTAAATTACAAAGAGGTCGAACAGCAATTTGATTGGGAGGATTTCACAACGCAGCTACAAGATGTGCTAACAAAACAGAATGATTCTAATAGAAGAGTGTTGTTCGAATGTGGGAGATATGTCACTTCATCATGTGGTTACTATGCAGTTGAAGTGTTAGATATTAAACAGAATCACAACCATCATTTCTGTGTCGTTCGAGGAGGGAGTCATCACTTTAGGTTACCAGCAGCTTGGAAACAAAGTCACCCTTTTACTATCATCCCGATAGATCAATGGGCATATCCATTCACACGTCCCGAATTAAATGATGGTGTTATAACAGTAGCAGGGGAGCTTTGTACTCCTAATGACATTCTAGCAAAACAAGTATATGTGTCAAAGCTTAGAGTTGGAGATATACTTCTGTTTAGTTATACAGGTGCATATGGATGGTCAATATCACATCATGATTTTCTTAGCCATCCTCATCCAGAGCATATTTATATTCAAGCCGAAACGAACGAAATAAAGGGCTAATTGTTATAGGTGAATTATCAGAAGATAAAGTGCATCTTTTTTGCGTGTAGCAAAGCATAATAAAATTGCGAGAAAAACTGATAGGCATTTTACACCTTAATCCCATAGTTTATGAAATAAGATTTAACAATCTGTAAAGGTACAGTCCTCAGAGAATAACACGGTTCCCTTTGCATATTGCACTATAGGTTTTATAATATTGAACTAATGAGCATGATTAATTACATGGTAAATGAGGAAGCAAAAAATACATAATAAAAGCTTTTGTCGCATTTGCTTAAACGAGTGTTCGTAGTTATTTTCGTGGAGAGTAGAAATATATAAAGTAATGAGACGCACGTTACATGTTTTATAAGAGAAGTTATGTCAATTGAAGTTGAAGTTGGTTAATCTATTAGGTTTGGTAGAAAATATTTTTTTACAAATGAAAGTAAAGACTTTATATATATAGATTATATTTTAAAACCACAAGTTATTTTGATGGACTTAATTTTAAAGAAGCAATCTAGTTTAATTGTTGATAAATTAGCCTCAAAAAATGTAGAATATTATTGCAAATTTGTTTTTTTTGGTGGAAGGCATATATAATAGGAAAGAGTTTAGTAGAAAAAGCAAAAGTAAAAAAAGTCTAAGTTGTCATATGAGGAGTGATCTTTTGGAGTTAAATGACGTTATTCATGGGCACAGATCCATAAGAGAATATGAAGATAAGGAAGTTAGTCAAGAATTATTAGAAAAAATATTAGATGCGGGTATTCGTGCATCTTCTAGTGGCAATATGCAACCTTACTCGATCATCGTTACAAAAGATAAAGAGCTTAAGAAAAAATTATATAGTGCACATATGGATCAATCCATGGTTGTGGATGCACCTATTCTTTTAACGTTCTGTGCGGATTTTAATCGCATGAGGAAGTGGTTGACGCTTAATGATGCTCCTGTACATTTTGATAATTTCATGAGCTTTATGATCGGTGCCATCGATGCTACGTTAGTAGCGCAAAACTGTGCTTTAGCAGCAGAAGATGAAGGGTTAGGAATTTGCTATATGGGCTCAACCTTAGCTAATTGCGATCAAATTGGTAAACTATTAAACTTACCACCAAACGTAGTACCTGTTGTTGGGTATTCATTAGGTTACCCGGCAGAAGACCCTGCTCCACGTGATAGACTACCAAAGCAAGGGCTTGTTCATTATGATAAGTATCAAGATTATTCAAATGATGATATTTTGGATATTTATAAAGAAAGAGATGAGAAGGGTTGGAAACGTTATATGGATAACCCTAAGCTAAAGGAAATGACAGAACAATTGGGATTGAAAAATCTTGCTGAAGTCTATACCATTGCAAAATATACGCAAGAATCCCATCACGAATTTTCACAGACCGTGCTTAATTACTTAGAAAGTCAGAATTTCATGAAGAATGGTTGATTTAATTTGCCATTGTTAAAAAGCTATTAATTATTGTGTGCCTGCCCTAGTATGTTACTATGTTTTAATATTCTTAGGGTCAGGCACCTATTTAAGTAGTGGGAATAATAACTCCAAGAAGGGTTCAGCAAACAACAGCAAATGAGTGTCAGTTTGACAATTTATTAACAATTTTATGAGATATTAGCGTATTATAAAATTGAATAATTGATTCCAATGGTTTATTTTTTGCCTCGTAAATAATAGTGGTGAACCTATCACAAATAAGAAAGTGTAAAGAATACACCACTCTGTTCTAGCATCGTAAAGAGTGGTTTATATAAATCATGCTCTAATTAAGTTTTTCTAGTGTTCATTATTGTACTTCACTAAATGGTTGGTCTGCGTATGATGGAGCACAGCTATGTCGACGATTTATGAAGTATATGGCTTTTTCATTCCACACAACTTCGTGACCGAACATGTTTTTTCCAAGGCTATCATCGGTTATTTGACAATTCATTTGGTAGATACCTTCTGCTTCATTTGGAGCCCAAGGTATGCGATAATATTTGCCTTTTTTATTGCGTGTCCATAAGTTGTTTATGAGTGTCTTATCAAACTCTGTATTTTCTGACGGTTCATTTAACTCTACAGTGAAACTGTTTTTTCTTGATGTCACAATTACATTGGCATTTTCTCCATTTTTGTTAAGAGAGATGTCTCCAATATCTGTATTATAGTTGTCTGACATTGATAAGGCCGGAAGCATAGAGAGTGTTGTTTGCGCTTTGACAGCTAAATAGTCACCATTTCCCTTATCTAATAACCACGCTGCTTCTGGATATTTGATGTTTACTAATGGTATATTCCACGGTTTCATATTCTCTATTCTAACGACCATTAAAGCACAACCCACTCTATTGTCTTCAACTTGTTGAAACGAAAAATCCCTGCCTGCTAACTCTATGGCTTTCTCTTTTGGTAAACTTCCTTTTAGAAAAAAACCATTTGTTTCTAATCCTTGATAGGCATATTTACTGCTGTCATTTTTTTTACTCATTTTATCTCCTCCTGAAATTTTGTGCGATATATCGCAATTTGAAATGTTATGAAAAAACATATATAAATTTTAAATATTACACGCAATTATTACTTACCACGTATTTTTTATTAATAAAATTATTGTTTTGAAGCTCCTTAGAATCGCTATCTACAGCATTGAAACGTTAAAAGTATACACATTTGTGTAATATCTTGATTTGAAGTATAATAATGAAAAATTGTTTGGTCAATAGAATTTTAAAAGTATACACATACCCTATAAAGATGTGTATTATATGAGGAGTTTGATATGAAAGAGACTAAAAATGAATTATCTAAACGATCTCAGCGTTTGATTAGAGAAGCGCTAATCGAACTTTTAAAAGAAAAAAGTTATAAGAGTATTACAATTAAAGACATAGTAGAGAGAGCTGAATTAGCAAGAAAAACTTTTTATTTAAACTATGAATCAAAAGAAGAAGTAATTAGTCATCATATTGCATTACTTTATGAAAAACAACTTAGTCCTTTCAACGATGATATAGATCCAATCAATTACATTATGGACACATATCTACGTATTTGGAATGAAAATATAGACTTGATTATATTGCTGAAAAATCAAGAATTATCAGGTCTACTACGAATCTTAGAAAAAGAAATTGAAGATGTTGGCCATAAAATGCATTGCAAGGCATTCATGAACCTAAGTGAGGCGGCACATTATTATGCACCTTCATATTATGCAGGTGCTATGTTAAGTATTTTGGATAAATGGGTTGATAACGGAATGAAGGAAAATATTGAAACGATTAGAGAAGTTTTCTTTGAACTGATGAGATTTAGATTACCAACTTCTGCTATACAATTATCTGAAATATCTCATACAACATAGTATATACATATTAGACACTCATTTAGTTATGGTAGGCTGGACCTTACAAAGAAAAAGACGGAGTCCATGTCTAATTAACCAAAAACCTCCCGACTATCTACTCCACTCCTGTAGCACTAGCATGTCCTCTTTTTTTGATTTGAGATATGTAGTGCTTTCTTATTTATTCTTATGCAAGATTTGGTGTATCTTTATTTTTCTCATCTGCTGTCTGTTGCTTTCTGGCCTCACGAAATACACAGTTTACAGTCATATATAGAGATTTTCTTAATAGACTAGAACCCGCCTTTAGTAATTTTGTTTTGTAAAACAAGATTAGTATGTTATATATGGCTCTTTTGGCATTGTGTGTTGTTTTCGTTCTATGATATAAATACTTATACATCTACCATTCGTGTCATCTTTTCTTCTGTACAACGATGACTGTTGCATAAAACAACATCATTATTCCTCTAGTATATTAACCACGCCACTTAGTTTACGATTAGTGCAGAAAATAAAGATTGTTAAAACTTACTTATTTTGAAATAATTAGATTATATAAATGGAAGTTACTAGGTTGTTTAGGAGTGTATGGTGTGGAAATGCAGCCTTATATTAATGAATATTTACCCGAATTGAAGAGGTATTGTCGTATGTTAACAGGTACGCCATGGGATGGTGATGATTTATACCAAGATACGCTTTTAAACGTTATTAAACGTTCATCTAGGCTCAACGATCACCCTAACCCAAAAGGGTATCTTTTTAAAACAGCAACAAATCAATGGAGAGACACGATCAAAAAAACAAAGAGGGAGGTTATTGATGGAGAGGTTGGTATCGCTGAAAAAATAACTGACATAAGTTTAATTGATTCTGTAGAAGTACTCATTTCCCTACTACCTTTCAAACAAGCTGCAATTATTTTACTCACAGAATACTTCGGGTTTAAGTCAAAAGATATAGCTGAGTTATTAGAAATGACTAATGGGGCAGTTAAAGCTGCTTTAAATAGAGGTAGAATGACTTTAACAAAAATGAAAAGTGTTCAAATGAAGAGTAACGACCCTATACCAACGATCCTTAATCGTTTATTAAACAGCTTAAAGAAGAACGATTTTCAGAGTATAGTTACTACTTATCATATCCTTGTCTCTCGAGGTGTAAAGGTAAATAGAGATGATCAGTTCTTTACATTTGAGTTGTACGATCCTGATGGGAATCGTTTTTTTTTCAAAGAAAAAATATAAATTTTTTCCGTATCTTTTTTATGTTTTATGCCGTTATTTATATAAAGGAGGCGATTTATATGAAAACAGTTAAAAGAATTGATAGTGTTTTTGTCCCAGTAACAAATATTGAAAGATCTGAAAGATGGTATATGGAGACTTTTCCTTTTAAAGTTGTATACCGAAGCAGTGACGGGCAATATGTAGGTTTTCGATTTAATGATGGAGGGGAGTTGAAAACTGCCTTAACCTTATACAAGGTTGAAACAATGCCACAAATTCATCATCAAACCTTTAATTTTTACTGTGAAGATGTTGATAGTTTTCATACTTATTTAACAAATCAAGGGAATAAAGTAGGTGAAATCCATGGAGGAGACGGAATGAGATTCTTTGATTTGTTTGACCTTGACGGAAATATATTGGGTGTTGTGACATTTTAGGAGCTGTATATAATTTATGATCAATCACGGAGGAGACACAATGAGTACTTTCATACAAAGAGTGGGTACTACATATGTACCAGTAGAAGATCCCAAGAAGGCATCAGAGTGGTACCAGCAAAACCTTGGAGCGAAAGAAACATTTTTGAATCATGATAAGGTAATACTTGACTTAGCCAATCAAAGTTTTTTTCTTGTGAAAGCAAAGCAAGGAGAAAGAATAGGGTTTCTCGATTATAATGAATATGAACATTTTACAATGACTTTTGAGGTAAATGGGCATAGTGAATTAGCAAAGTTTCATATCTTACTTAAAGCAAAGGGAGTAAGAGTAGGAGAAATTGAAGATCGTGGGCACCCAGGTAACAATTTTGTTTTTTATGATCTTGATGGAAATAAGTTTGATGTATGGAGTGAGTTGAGTCCTGTGTTTAAAGAAAAATACCAAGTTGATTAAATGATATATTTGATACCCTCGGAAAAGTGTATTGAATAATTAATTGTGTAAATTTCCTGCTTGATGTATACGCGTTTTAGTTCTGGTACGTTAAGCAATACTCATTGGGGAATACAGCATTATGAAAAGAATTTTAAAATGAGTAGGGTTTGTTCCAATACAAACCCTACTCATTTTAATTAGAGATTTTTTAAGCTTGCTTTCTGTCATGAACAATGGGACATATTTTGCAAAAATTTCTTTGATCCCCAACTAAGTATGATAAACAACAGCTTGTCCGCTTATAAGCTGGTTGAATGTTATGTTTTGATTTTTTGAATTTCGAAAATGGGTTATGATCATGTGAACCAAACAAAGGACTTGGCGCTTCTTGTAACAAATAATTGTAATCATCAGTAATCGTTTCTTGTAAGTGATTATACTGACAATCAGTTAACAGTTTTTCATACATCCACTTTATGTATATATATAGGTTTTCCCACATTATGGCTATGGATAGTTTGCATTTTTTATTTATTAACGAAAATAAAACGTCTATGTGATTTGAAAAAACTTGTGTTAAAATATCATTTCTCCACTTGATCCGATTACGATCAGACGCGTCTTCTATTGATACGTTGTTCAACTTGAAAAATGGCTGCCAAAGTGTCTCACGTTCTTCCAGCGATTCAATAGCTACATTTTTAATCGAAAAGTCCACCTTTTTATTTAGTGCACTCATCGCATATAATGCAATTAAAACCGCAAAGCTGTATCTTTTCACAAAAAGAGAGCTAGCTACCATAATGTTAGCAGACTTAGTTTGCTCTTTAATATAAACTAAATAATTGTGTAATATTTGTTCATCAAGTAAGTCTTCTGTGTAAATTGACAACAATGAAGGTTTAGTTGTTATTGATAATCGGTATTCCTCTTGTAAGATCTTTAATTCTTCAGCTGTAAACGAGCTCATGATGCTTTTTCACCTCATTTAATATACGCCTGCCTCTCCCGTGTGGAATGCACATTGGTGTTCCAAAAAGGGGATCAGCTGTTACATCACAATTCATTTGAAAGACTTCCATAACTAGCTTAGCGTTAATCACTTGTTCCGGTTTCCCGTGAGCAAACACTTTTTTATCTTTGATAGCGATCACGTTATGAGCATACCTGCAAGCTAAATTTAAATCGTGAAGAACCATTATAATCGTTCTATCTTCTTTATCGTTAAGTTCAAATAATAGATCTAATATTTCTATTTGATGAGTCATGTCTAAATAAGTCGTCGGTTCATCTAATAAAATTATATCTGTGTCTTGAGCTAACGTCATGGCAATCCAAGCCCGTTGTCTTTGTCCACCCGACAATGAGTCTACAAAACGATCAGATAGTTCCTCCATACCTGTTGCTTTAAGTGCTTGGGAGACAAGTTTTTCATCTTCTTCAGACCACTGGCGATACCAAGTTTGATAAGGGTATCTTCCTTGTTTCACTAATTGTAAGACTGTAAGTCCTTCAGGAGCTATAGGCCCTTGTGGTAAAATAGCTAATCTTTTAGCAATTTCTTTAGTCGGTAATTTAACAATAGCATCTTGTTCAATGAAGATTGTTCCCGCTCGGGGCTTCAGAAGCCGAGCTAATGAACGAAGAAGGGTAGATTTCCCGCATCCATTACTTCCAATAAATACTGTAATTTCTCCTTTTGGGATAGTTACATCTAATTCATCTATAATAATCGAATCACTATATGATACCGTCAATGATTTTGTTTCTAATGCTTTCACTTTGCCCACCCCTTTTACATACCGTTTCGCTGTTTATATAATAGATAAATAAAGTATGGTGCTCCAATAATTGCTGTAAAAACACCCGCTGGTACTTCAATAGGAAGAAAGACTGTTCGCCCAATTGTATCTGCTAATAGGACAAGAATAGCACCAATTAATGCTGATAAAGGAAGTAATGCACCAAATGAAGATCCAACAAGTCTTCTTGCGATGTGAGGAGCCATTAAACCTACAAATCCGATACCTCCAGCGAATGCCACTGCAGTTCCGATTAACGCAGCACTTAATAATAATAATAATATGCGTTGCCTTTGTATGTGAGTACCCACACCAATCGCAATTTCTTCACCTAGTTCTTGAATATTAATCTGTCTTATCATGATCATGACTATGAACAACAGTGAAGTTGTAATGGGGGTCAGTATCCATACGTTTTCCCAGTTAGAACCATATACAGATCCTGTTATCCAAACATTTGCTTGGCTAGCTTGATAAATTGGACCAATAATCATTAGTAAAGTTGTCAAAGCCTTTGTAAACGCCCACAAACTAATACCGATTAATACGAGACGTAGAGCAGAAAGACCGTTTTTCCATGCTAGCATGTATAACAAAATGGTCACAATAGTTGCACCTACAAATGCACTTAACGGAAGCCACTTGATGCTAACTGTTAAAGCATTATTTACATCGCTAAATATAACTAAAAACAAAACAACGGCAACTGATGCGCCACCTGAAATACCAATAATATCTGGTGAAGCGAGTGGATTTCGGACAATAGCTTGTAAAATAGCCCCAGCTACAGCAAGGCTCATACCGACAAGGATAGCGATCAAAATTCGAGGCATACGAAATGACTGAACGACGAGTTGTTCATATGCTTCTCCTTGACCTAATAAGATAGCCACTACACGCCATGGTTGTAAAAACTGTTCTCCCATTCCGCTACTAATTAAGAATATGAGTAATAATAACATGAAAGATAAAGAAGTCATCTTAATGGCATGTCTATCAAGTATCAGCGATATTCTCTGCTTTCCAACCCGTAAAGGATAATATTTATTCATGCTGAGTGTACTCCTTTTCGAGCAAGGTAAATAAAAAATGGTGTTCCGATAAAAGCAGTCATCACACCAACAGGCACTTCTTCAGGCATAATGACGTACCGAGCCCCTATGTCCGCTAATAATAACAAAATGCCTCCTAAGACTCCGCAATAAGGTAAAATCCACCGGAAATCATTTCCTACTAATGTGCGTACGATATGTGGAATGATAATACCTATAAATCCGATAGGACCAGCTACTGCTACAGAACCCCCCGCAAGTAAAACGAAGCAAAACGTCATCGTTAAATTAACTACTCCTGTACGTAGTCCGAGCCCCTTTGCCACATCTTCCCCCATCGTTAAGACATTAATTTTTGGAGAAATAATGAAAGCTAGAACTGTCGCACCTATGAGGTAAGGATATACTGTGAACAAAATGTCCAAATCTCTACCTTGAACCGACCCAGCTAGCCAAAATAGTGCTTGATCAAGGGCAGATTCGTCCATCACTAACAACCCTTGAGTTAAAGAAGAAAACAACGCTGCTATGGCAGCACCTGCAAGTGTTAATTTCATTGGAGTCAAGCCTGTTCCTGAGCTGCTAAAAACATATACTATACATGATGCAAAAGCTGCACCAGCAAAAGCGATCCAAGTATACGCTTGCAATGAATTGACTGAAAAAACCATTAGTGCAACAACGATAAAAAAGCTTGCACCTGCGTTAATACCTATAATATCTGGTGAAGCGAGTGGATTTTTCATTAATGCTTGCATGAGGGCTCCTGCAATGGCTAAGCTACTTCCAATTACAGCAGCAATTAATGCTCTTGGTAGACGCACTTGCTGAATAATAATATGCTCATTCGAACCATCGAATTGTTGGAAGGCTTCAATAGCTGTTTGAACACCTGTATCAGTATAGCCAAGGATAATGCTAAGCCCGATACACAACAATAAAATACATAAGCTAGTGATCAATCCAAACATTTTCCCTCTATTATTTGTTAGTAACATTTCTTACTTCTCCCTCAATTTACCGAATTCTCTTTTAAGTGTAGGAGATGAAAAAGAGAATGTCAATGACTTTGATAATCATTTTCATTTAGATATTGACAAAGCCGAAAATATACTCTAACATCTAAACAGGAATGAAAATCATTATCAAATAGGGGGGCACATGAATACATACAAATCAAATCGTTTATCTTCATTTCTTACTGGGGTATTTCTCATCGCAATTCTAACACTTGTAGGTTGCTCTAATACAGAAGGTGAAACGTCTAGTGGTAAAGAAGCTACACAGAAGGTAACTACAACTGAAAGCAGTTCTTATCAAGTAGAACATGCAATGGGGACAACAGAAGTTAAAGGAACGCCAAAAAAAATTGTTATTTTAACGAATGAAGGAACAGAAGCCTTATTATCACTTGGTATCACACCGGTTGGAGCCGTTCAATCGTGGACAGGTGACCCTTGGTATGATCATATACAAGGAGAAATGAATGGTGTAAAGAGTGTTGGAAAAGAAATGGAACCGAGTTTAGAAACAATCTTATCACTACAACCAGATCTGATCATTGGTAATAAAATGCGCCATGAGAAGATTTATGAACAACTATCTGCAATTGCTCCTACAGTATTTGCAGAAACATTGCGAGGAGATTGGAAAGATAACTTTGAGCTATATGCAAAAGCGGTTAATAAAGAGGAGCAAGGTAAGGAAGTCATTTCAGAATTCAATAATCGAATTGAAAATTTAAGAAATCAACTAGGTGATAAATTAAACCAACAGGTGTCAATCGTTCGTTTCATGCCTGGAGATGTTCGAATTTATCATAAAGATACTTTTTCAGGAGTAATTCTTGAACAAATAGGATTTGCTCGACCTGAAAGTCAGGATATTGCGGATTTTGCAGAAAAAAATGTGACGAAAGAGCGTATCCCAGCAATGGATGGTGACATTCTATTTTATTTCACATATGATCCTGCAGATAAAGAAGGGGAAGCAAAGAAATTAGAAGAAGAGTGGATTAATGATCCACTATTTAATAATTTAAATGTTGTACAAAACAATAATATCTATAGAGTAAATGATGCAATTTGGAACACAGCAGGCGGTGTTAAAGCAGCGAACTTATTTTTAGATGATATTGAAAAATATTTCTTAGAAGAAAATTAATAGTACAATCTTAATAATAAAAACTCATCTATGATTCCGAGTTTTTATTATTTTTAACTTAGGGAGTGAGTTTTTATATTAACAATGAAATAAACTTAAAAATCTCACCAAGTCGTTCTAAAATAATGTAATAAAGCTGTTTGTGCATGAATTATTGATTTACTTACGTGTTTTTCTTCATACCAAGGTAAATGACACCTAACTTTAAAAAGTAATATTCCTACTCACCGTGTTTCTTATGTATAAGCCTTATTTCTTGCAGGATTTTAATGATGATGTATAATTATGGAATATACAGCGCTGTTCAACCATCTTCATAATTTTTATAGGACAATCTTATCTTCTATATAATATGAATAGCATATGTTATCTATAGGTAACATGATCGAAGTGTTTAATAAGAATGGGAGTGTTATGATGAGAATTTTAAATATATTGGGGAGTTCTAGAAAAAATGGGAATTCAGAATATCTTACTGACCAGATGCTACAAGATGTAGCTTATACAAAACTATATTTACATGATTATCATATTAAGGATATTGTAGACAAACGCCATACTGAAGAAGGATTTCACCTAGTTGAGGATGATTATGAGGATATCATTCAGTCGTTATTAAGCCATGATGTAATTGTTTTTACAACACCGTTATATTGGTATGGTATGTCAGGACATATGAAAACCTTTGTTGATCGTTGGTCACAATACCTTCGTGATGAAAGGTTCAACTTTAAAGATGAAATGAGTAAAAAGAAGGCATACGTTGTCGTTACTGGTGGGAATAAGAAAATTGTAGCCCTACCATTAATTCAACAATTTCATTATATTTTTGACTTTGTCAATATGGAATTTGTTGATTATCTTTTAGGTCAAGGAAACGAACCGATGGACGTTAAGATGGATGAAGAAGCACTTTCGAAAGCAGCATATCTTAACAATAAGCTAAAAACACAGTTGGAAGTAATTTAATTGAGTAGTTAATTAATTATAAAGAAAGCTTTGCTATTAAAAGAGTATAAATATATAAATCTGAATATTTTATTATTGTAGAATTGTCGATTTTTTGACAGTTCTTTTTTGGTTCTTACCAACTTTTAACTTTACAAATAATAACATCTAACATATAATCAAATTAAACATTTTATATATATAAACAATTTAGGTGGTGAATATAATGGGTAATAACACATATTTTAAAGATGCTTTTATGCTATTAGAACAAATCAATAATTCTCTAATACATGAGATTGAATCGCTGCTTCAGTTTGATTTAACTCCAAAACAATCTGTACTAATAAACATTGTTCAAACATTCAATAATATAACTGTAAAAGATTTAGCCGAGAAGATGAACATATCTACAAGTGGAGTAAGTCAACTTCTTAGTAAGCTAGAACAAGATAAATATATTAAGCGAGAAATAAATGTTGACAATCGACGAGAAGTTCATATTAACCTAGATACTAAAGGGTTGGAACTATATCAAGCTTCTAAAGAAATTGATAACAAAATTATAGAAAAGTATTTTTCTAAGTTAGATGAGACTGAAGCCGAACAATTTTATGCAATTGTGAAAAAACTGCATGGCATCGTCATGTCTGAAAAAAATTAGCATTGATTCAATATATGAGAAGGTAGAATGACAAAGAAGTGTTACTGAATGATTGGATTAATAACAAGTGGGGGATTAGAAAATGAACGTGGCTATACTTGTACTTGACATTCAAAAGGGCTTTATTAGTGAAAAAGCTCGAATGCCAGTAGCAACGCATCACATAGAACCGATGTTAACTAATATTAATAATATTGTAGAGAAAGCTGATAGTAGAGAAATACCTGTTGTGTATATAGGTAATGAATATGAATCTAACCAATTTATTGTAAATTTCTTTACAAAAAAATCAGCACTAAAAGGAAGTGAAGGTGCGGAGTTAGATGAGAGATTACTAATGGTGAATGATATTTATTTTTCAAAAAACAAATCGAATGCGTTAAGTAATTTAGATCTTGTTTCATATTTAACTGCTAACAGAATTAATCATATAGTTATAGTTGGTTTATTTGCGGAAGCTTGCGTAGCTGCAACTGCCCTCAACTCCATTCGTAAGAATTTCACTGTAACAGTAGTAAGAGATGCAGTAGCAAGTGCGAATGATTCAAAGAGAGAGAAGTCCTTAAAGTATTTGAACTCCAAAGGGGTTGGCATTATCGAATCTTCTCAGTTATTTGAGAAGGCTGTTAATTAATAGGCTATAGAAGAAAAGATAAATCAAGATAGGTAGGTTATGTTTTCTGTATTCCTTACAAGGCAACCCTTAAAAATTTTGACTGTGATGCTGTTTGATTTTTGACACGCTAGTTTTATTAAAAAATCCGAAATCTATACGGAAACAGCCAATAATGATGTTGAGGAGGAATGACAGTGCTTAATACAATGACTCATAAGTTGATAAAAAAAGAACTAGATAGTGCTAAGAAAGCAAGTTTAGCGGTTGGTGTTGTATCACCAGAAGGTAAATTTACAGACGGGCAGTTTTATCACGACTTGAATGAAGGAGAAATTGGGAATTGTATATTTGAAATAGGCTCAACAACAAAGACATTTACTAGTTTATTGTTAGCAAAACTAGTCCAAGAAACAAAAATTTCATTAGATGAACCAATATCATCATATAAACCCTCATACAAAAATGCACTCAGTTATGATGGTAAAGATATTACCTTTCGGCATCTCTCAACGCATAGTTCACGTCTACCAAGGGAAGATATGAAAAAGCTACGTAAAAGGATAAAAGAAAATAAACAAGATAAAGATAATTTTTACAAGCATTACACACATGAAGATTTACATCAATTCTTCATTGATTTTGATTTAAAAAAAGAGATTGGTGCCAAATGGGGTTATTCCAATATTGGGATTGGATTATTAGGGAATGTATTAGCTGAAATTGTTGGAATGACTTATGAGGAAGCAATTAAAACGCATATCTTACATCCTTTAAACATGAAAGACACGTTTATTACAGGCAATGAAGAACAAATGAAACGTTATGTACAAACTTATAACAAAAAAGGCGTTATGATACCTCCTATTGAATTACCTTCAATACAAGGTGCTGGTGCATTTAGAAGCACTTTAAATGATATGTTAATCTATTTGGAACACCAAATGGGGATGAAAGAAAGCTCGCTTAAAGACGCAATTGAGTTAACACATGAAATACATGGGAACTCTTCGAAGAAAAACATGCAAATGGGTTTAGGTTGGTTTATTGAGCAAAAAAAATGGAGCTCTTCTCCGATTATTCATCATGGTGGAACGACACTGGGATTTCATACGTACTGTGGTTTTCTTAAGGAAAAACAAATAGGAATCGTTGTATTTTCTACAATTCAACTAACAACGACAAGAATAATCAAAATATTATTAAAACTAACTGGCTTAATAAATGAGGATATTGCCGAATCAATCTACTTAGAGCATTTAGCATAATTATTTATTAAAGCTGTTTTCACATAGATTGTTGTTCTTCTTACTAAGGTATAAACACGTATATAAGTGGTACATGTAGTACCTTTTCTTTAAAGTTATAGACGTAACCGTCCTCCTCTTAAGCTGTGAAAATGAAGTGAAAATAACAACAAGGTTCACACCAAGAGACCTAAGAAGAAGGTTTGAAAGGAAGAGAAAGCTATGGGTTCAAGAATCATGCATCTATTAATTGCAAATCGTATTGCTGAACAATTCTCAATTAAAGATAAAACTACTTTTCTTTTAGGTGGGATTGCACCTGATGCAGTTTCACCTAAAGATATATCACATTTCTATAAGGGAGATGTAAATGATTACTCAAGGAGTATTGATTACAAAGCATTTTTACATAAATATAGCTCTTACAAAAAATCTCATTATATATTAGGTTACTACACGCACCTAATTGCTGATCATATATGGTTAAAAGGATTTTACTTACCATGGTTAAAAAACCGTATGGAAAATGATGATAAGATTTTTCAACAATACCATAACGATTTTAGCTTGTTAAATAGTAAGTTATTAACATACTATGGCTGTACTAATGAATTGCATGAATTATTATTAAAGCAGAGTGAGATTGTTCAGCTAGATGAACTAACAGAAAATGACGTAAAAGAATTTATACCATACATATTGGAGGATATGAATGCTAAACAAAGTGATCTTAATGAGCCATTACAAGTGTTCATGTTTGACCAAATTGTTGGTTATGTTGAAACATCCATTGACTTAGGAATTCAGAAAATAAAATCATTAATACAATGAAGATAAGCAAGGGAATAGTGAGAAAAAAGAAGAAAATAGTTCTTTTAGTATGTGTCATTGTTGTTATGTTAATAGCGTTGACTATAACGAACCCAACAACAGAGGATTTTACAGCATTTTCAGAAGAAAAATATGACAAGATGCCACCTCCACCAAAGAATATACCAGTCGAAATTGAAAGAATCGATTTCGTTATATTTTCAACGTATACACTAATGCTAGGTTATGAATCAGGAATCACTTATTTAGGTATATTCGGACATTTTTTTCAAATTTCAGAAGGACAATTTGATTATCCATGGTGGTTAGACTTGTTTAACTAGGTTAAAATTTGTTGCTATTTTTACTAACGAAAGACTGCAAGTGTTGCTACCCTAGTCCTATTAGATGTCTTGGTGCACAGAGGAAAATAAGAGAAACCTAATAGAAGCTACGATCATAAGTAGAGGAGAAAAGATCTTGAAATGATTAGTATAAAATGGATTTCAATGGTTCTCCGGTATTCACATTAAGTTCGAATGGAAGACAACATTTGAGAAGAAATATATTAATTTTTTTACTTAGAATATCGATTTTTGGGAGGAAGTAGTGAATAGTAATTGTAGGGTTTTACATTGTATTAACGTCAGGCCTTTAACAATGACTGATTATAACAGTGTCTTATATTGGAGTAAGGATGAATCTTTTTGTTTAGCAAACGGTTGGGAGTACAATCAAAACTCTAAGGAACTATATCAGTGGTGGCTTAATTGTGTAAATAATAAGTCTGAAGAGCTTGTTCGTATGGGCATAACGTTACATGATCGGTTAATTGGATACGCAGACTTAGCTAGTATTAACAATAATACTGCCGAACTTGGCGTTGCAATTGGTGAGAGCGCATTGTGGGGAAAAGGAATTGGTTTTTATTCTGCTGAATGTATGATGCAATATGGGTTCGAGGAGTTAGGAATTACAGTTTTTAACGCTGAAACCCATGAAGCAAATGTTCGTTCCAAAAAAATGCTTGGTAAATTGGGATTTAAAGAAATTAGTAGAGTAGGTAATGAAGAATTTTTAGGGACTAATGGGAAACTAATACAATATAGATTGTTTTATGAAACATGAAGCTCTTTAGGAATTTTATGATTTTTAACATCATGGTCATGTAGAAAAACAGCACTAGTAATTTAATCAAAATAGCATAACAGGTGTTGTTTTTTGTTGTCATTATTTTCGATTCAATCGTAAGGACTGATTGTAAAATATAGGTAGACTAAAAGGGGGAGTAATTAATTTTAAATACTCTCTGAGATTAAGCTCTAATTATGTTTTTTCATTTTTTGAGGAGGGTAAGCGAAAGTGAGATCTCCTATCTATTCATTTTTTAATTTTATACCAGGTGCTAATATCTGGTGTTGTAATTAAAGAAAAAAATGAGGTGACTAAAAGTAATGACATCTAAAGCACGCATAACAGCAATAGGTACTTATGTTCCAGAAAGAAGATTATTGAATGAAGATTTAGAGAAGATGGTAGATACGAATGATGAATGGATTGTTCAAAGAACGGGTATAAAGGAAAGGCGCATAGCAGAGGAAGATATGTATGCATCTCATTTAGCTATTCAATCGATCACCTAATCGAAAGCTACAACAAAGACATAGAGGATGTAGACTGTATTATCGTAGCAACAACCACTCCTGACTACGCATTTCCAAGTGTAGCTTGTCAAATTCAAAGTCACTTTAATATTAACAGTACAGGAGCATTTGATTTGAATGCAACATGTGCCGGTTTTACGTATGGCTTACATTTAGCTAATAGTTTAATTTCTTCTGAACAGCATAAAAAGGTTTTAGTAGTTGGAACAGAGACTTTATCTAAAGTGACCGACTATAACGATAGAACAACCTGTATATTATTTGGAGATGGTGCAGGGGCTATGCTGGTTGAATATGATCTAGACAATCCTAGTTTTATAGGTAGCCATATGGGTGCAAATGGAGATGGTGGTATACATGTATATAGATCAACTTTTGCTACTAAGATGGATAACAAGCCTTTGAATACATCAGGTAAGATGGTGCAAAATGGAAGAGAAGTATACAAGTGGGCAACCCGTACGGTACCAACAGGAATTCAGCAATTATTGCTTAATACAAATTTACAAATGGAAAATATTAATTGGTTTATCCCCCATAGTGCAAACTTAAGAATGATAGAATCAATATGTGAAAAATCGGGATTATCGGTAGAAAAAACTTTGACTAGTATGAAGTATTTTGGAAATACGTCATCTGCATCTATACCATTGGCACTACATTTAGGAATTCAAGAAAAGAAAGTCCAATATGGAGATACTTTATTACTCTATGGGTTTGGTGGAGGACTTACACATTTGGGTCTTATATTATCGTGGACTGTTAAGTGAATATCGTAAATTGTTTGACTCTCTGTTAAAACGAATGAAATTCTATTTGGAATATTTTGTGGGGTTTTACATGATTTTTAGATAATCAATAAATAAGGCTCTTTTCATATTACTTGTTGCTATTTTGCTTAAACAAAAAGACTAAGTGGGTGTTTTGAAAACCGATTTATACTAGGTGATATTCCATCTTGAGGTGAGTTTACTAACTTTATAGGACATATTAAATAGAAAAAGGTATTGTAATTGTTGATGGAAATATTGTTATTGTGAAACAGCTACTATTCACATTTGGGAAATGAAAAGAAAAGTGGAACTCTGTATAGTATTTCAACAAACTAATAAATCATTTTAATAACAGGGGAATGATTATGGAAATTTCATTGATTAGACATGGCAAATCAAAACATACAGATAATAATGTAATAACATGTACGCAGTTTAAAGATTGGGTTGAAAAATATGATCATATAGGGGTTTTTGAAGAAAAGTCTTACCCTACAGAAACCGTTAGGAAAATTTCTACAGCAAAATTGGTCATTTCAAGTGACCTAGAACGCACTACTGAGTCAGTAAAATTATTAAATCCCAACGTAAAAACAATCTCAATTCCTTTGTTCCGAGAAACAGCATTACCGACTCCAAAAACAACATTATGGGGGATGAAATTAAGACCAAGTACTTGGGCATTGATATTAAGATGCATGTGGTTTAGCGGTTATGTCACTGCGGATTGTGAGTCTTACCGTATTGCCAAAAATAGAGCTCGAGAAGCATCTGCATTATTAGTGGACTATGCTCAAAAGTATACATCGATAGTATTGGTTGGTCACGGGTTTATTAACATGCTTATTGCTAAGGAGCTAAAGAGCAATGGGTGGAAAGGGAACAGTAGAACAAGCTCTAAACACTGGGGGTGTACTACATATACCTTAAATCTGTAATAGTCTCAGAAGTTTCCTGCTTTATTGTATGATGTGAATGACAACCATTTGAAAGTGCGGTTCAAAATTGGCAATAGTTAGAAAGCCATTAATTGATAGGGAGGTTACATTTATCATGTTTAAACTATTAATATTAATTGTTCTTGTCATAACAGCTGCAGCTGGAGTGACTGCAGCTGTTGCATTAATAGCTAGTTTAAAGAAAAGAAGTTAGCACTCATGAGGTGGAGCTAACTAACCTTTTTCTAACAAACGTGTAAAGGATGTAAACCCAATAGTAACGTGGAGATGAATTTTCGATGACGTTAGCTAAATTGGGCTATAATTTCCTCATAACTTGCATTATGGTAAAAGATGGTATAGATTTGAGTGATTTTGCTATGTTAAAACCAGCTTTCCTACCTCTCATTAAATAATAATAAAGGCACAAATAGATTTATATCTATGAACGTACGCAGGAAGAAACGTTCAAGGAGACGAAGGGCTACTTTCATCTTTGAACTGAAGCTCCACTTCAAACGTTGATAAGTGCCAAGTAGTTCACTGATTGTTAGTCAGCACAAATCATCACTAGGTTTCCATCTAGGTCTTTAATAACGAAAAACGATATGTCATCAAATTCTTGTATTGGTGAATGAATCGTGTAGCCAAGTTTTTGAACGTATTCGTAAGAAGCTGCTATATCTTCGGTGAAAAAGCTAAATAAAGGATGAGGAGAAGGGCATACGTGTTGTGTTTGCCCTTTAGGTCCTGCATCCAATAACAAATTTGTATAACCATTAACGTTCATGTTAAAAACAGGTTTGTCAACCTTCCTTTCATCATAACTTTGGCCTAATAAATGACTATACCATTTCACAGACTCTTTCATGTTACTTACAGGGACAAATGTTATGTTCAACTGATTTTTAATAGGACTTTGCAAAATTCCACTCTCCTTCCATATTTTAGATTCCAAATTACAGAATCTTATTATATAAGACGAAGTTAAATAGTGAATTCTTACAACGATAATAAATTTTTTTTATGGTTTTTATAGGCTTTAGCAAAGAAAACATGTCACGAATGATAAAGGAACGATGAATGCGATAACAGTAATCTTTTTCTTCTTAACAAGATGACAAATACAAAATCACTAGGGCTGTTCTAATTTAAGCCTAAGAGTAATAATTTTAAGAAATAAATATTAGAAAATATGATAATAGTATCTAGCATTTAATTGCACCTCTAACGTTTCAGCTGCTCTTTTCATGATATCCCACGAAAAACAATAAAATTTCCAGTAAGTTATTTTGTTGTCTGTTATTTCTAAATAATGGATATTATTTAAGTATAATTCATTATCTAGTTTTTTCTCCATTTCAACTAATACACGTTGACCCCACAATTCTATATAATTAACAACGATATCTTGCTGATCTCGAACGATATTATGCCAATCATTTAAGGAATTGTTACGTGTTTCGTTTGCTCCCATTTCAAAGCCTGAATGAACTATATCTGTAACGATATTTTCATCAAGTAATGAAGAGATTAGCTTCACATCTTTTTTTCTGAATCCTTCAAGTAATAAGTTCATAGCCCTGCTTGTTTGAACATCTTTTTTGTAGTCCTTTAGGAAAACTTCTTGAAGGTCAAGGTGTTTCTTTTTCATGATGTTTCTGGCTCTATGTAAATTAGTATTTACTGCCGATTGGCTCGAACCTATAATTTCTGCAATTTCTTTCCCTTTAAATAAGAAAACATCTCCAAGAATTAGCGTCACATATTGGATAGGTGTTAACGAAGCGATTACAATTTCTAAATGCTCAATGAGCTCGAATTGATAATTGTCTAGCTTGTCTTGGCTAGCAGTTGCTTGTATGATGTCGGTATGCTTTTTAGTTTTTCTCATTTGATCTATCCATAAGTTTGAAGCAATTTTAAATAAATATGATTTGGTATTTACTGGTTGATATACTTTCGCTAATACAGATAGTGATTTAAGTAAAGTGTCTTGGACTAAATCTTCAGCATCCCATGGAGATTTAGTTAAATGCATACAAAATCTCCACAAATCTTGGCGGTATGGTTCAATTTGTTTTTTGAAAGCTTGATCAATTGACCGTAAAGAATCGCCAAGCTCGTTCAAGTTGTTAGTAGACATTTCCATCTCCTTGTCACTTTGATAAACAATGTTTCATCAGCGTGTTATAGTTTTTTCAAAAAATAAGTCGCTATGAATGTTGCTTTTCATATTAAGGGTATGAACTCGTATACAAATCACATTCGGGATATCATTGCATCTTATAAGAAGAAATTATATCAATTCTTCATTAGTTGATATTATTTTCGTAACAACAACGTTTACGACAAACTCTTTAAATTGTTGGATCGTTTTCATGCAGGAATACTTGAGATCCTTCGTAAATCTCACCCGATGCGACTACTGAAGCATATACGCCAAAAAATGCCTCCCGTTCTTTAACGATCGTCTTTAATATGTTCGGATTTATTTCTGTAGGATTTGTAGGATCAACATTAACATAAGCACACCTGACACATTTCTTATCTATTTTATATCTTGTTCCATTTATTGATAGTTCTTTACCGACCCAATTTTCTTCCTCAAATGCTATATTACTTTCAAGGTCTATGACGATATTTGGCCTAAATCTCCTTATATCCAATAATTCACTTTTACATAACTCGCTTATTTTTGCTAAAGAAGCGGTGGAAGTCAATAATATGTGATTTTCCCAATATGATCCTTTTTCGCTCTCAGGGTCATGTCTTACTTTAGAGATTGATTCATCATCTAGAAGAGTTAAAAGCTTACTATCTAGTGCTAGATCACCCCAATCGTACGTCGTTCCGTCAATTGACGAAATACTAACTTTAGGTTCTCCATTTTCGATAGTATATTTAGCATTGTAATTTACTAACTCGGGTAATTTATCAATAGTTAGGAATTTTGAATTTATTTTATATGCAAAAGACCTATCTCCCCATATGCCATGATGATGAATAGGGGCATTTTTTAGCCGTTCTCCACCGAATGCTTTAACTGGGTACCTATATAATTCACTTACTCTACCTACCTTCATTTGAACCCTCCTTAATAGATCATTTATATTACTCTCATTGTCAACAATTAGTAGGAAGCTTGTCAACCTATTACTCTCATTAGCTAATTAGTAATGTATTTTACGAATGCAAACATATAATATAGAAGCAAAAGATAAAGGATGTAATTAAAGAAAATACATCCTCGGAAAAAGATGATTTTGCATATAGGTTTAACTAACATTAATCATATTGTGAGGTGTAGTGATGTGGCTTGCAGGGTTTAGGTTGATGTCAATAATTGTAGGAGTGATGATGGGTGCAGGATTTGCTTCTGGACAAGAGATATGGCAATTTTTTGGAGAAGGTAGTGAGCTGGCAATTGTGTTGTTTATGTTAATATTTACTTTTAGCTGTTTTGTAGTTTTATCAATAAGCTATGAGGAAAAAACTGATCATTTTTTACCGATTTTACGTAAACTTGTCGGTATGAGGCTCGCTCAATTTTATGATGTACTCATTGTTTTTTATTTATTTGCAACAACAGTTGTCATGACAGCAGGTGGTGCAGCAGTTCTAGCGCATTTTAATGTACCCTATTGGTTAGCAATTATGATCTTTTTGTTACTATTAACTTTGCAGTTATTCTGGGGGTTTAAAGGGTTAATCGTAGTGAATTTTTACATTTTTCCTGTCCTTATAGTTGGATTGATTGTAACGCTGATCTTGTTTATGAATCAACTGGAGGAACCGTTTATATTACAATGGGGTGCTAAACAAAACTTGTTATCAGCATTTACATTTACTGCATTTAATATTTTGCCCATCATAGGGGTACTTGGTGCAATTGGCAAGAAGCTACATACGAAAGGGGAAGCAGTGATCGCAAGTATTGGGAGTGGATTAATATTAGGTATCATATGCTTAATTTATAACCAGTCATTAATACGAATACCTGTAGATATAAATGAATGGGAAATCCCTCTATATGCCATTTTAGATTATTTCCCTATGCTTATAATTGGAATTATGTCGTTGTTTCTATTTACTGCAATTTATACAACTGCTGCGTCCGGTATATTTGGTTTATCAGCTAGATTACGAGAAAGGTTCCGTATACCTATTTGGCTCTTTTTAATTGTTATATTTTTACTTATTATTCCGTTAACAACATTCGGATTTTCAGCATTAGTTTCAGTGCTATATCCATTGGCTGGTTTTATCAACCTATTATTATTAATGTCTATTCTATTGTATCCATTGAGAGTCATTATTAATAAGAGAATGAATATAGAGACGCCGTCTAATGACAGATGAATGTACTCATCTGTCATTTACAATGTTTTCTTCTGTTTCTAATAGCAAAATAAATAGCTTCTAATACTAACCAACCATCACTTTTCTTCTTGTTAAACCGGTATGGTATGACATTAATAATGACTAAAAAATATGAATAAAGTATGAACAACATGATCATGTCATATAAATGATCTGGCACCCAGCTTATAAATAGCAAGATAATAGTAGCCGTAATAAAATTAAATATAACGCCTCCTAAATGGATGACACTAAGCTTTAAATTAGATAAAACATGCCTTTCCTCCCAAAAACAATAACCCCCTAAAAAAAACAGCAGTCGTATCGATACTGTTTTTGTTGCTAAGATAATAGGACCAATTCCTAACGATATCTCATTAATTTTAGCCTTGAAATTTGTGCCAAAATAAGCGTGGCCCAGTTCATGAATTAAATGAACGAGCGTAACAATGAACAAAAAATATAATAATTCCAAATAAAAACCACCAATATTTTTAAAACAATTATACTATAAAGGTTTTAGAGAATCATAGATGAAGCTAATACATATATTTAAATTTTCTTTGACATATCTATAGCGATATTTTATGATTGTGGTAAGACCACAAGATTATTGCTGACTTACCAGTAAGTAATTAATAGCATAGAAAATAATGAGGGTATCTATTTGTCTCTGTAAAATTTTGAAAATTACAACAATGGAGGTGAATGATTTGAAAGAAAAATCAATTTCCGAGAATTCCTCAACAACAGTAGAAAATATATTAATTAAAGCTGTTTTGAGCGGAGAATATCCCCCTGGAAGTACGTTGCCTTCAGAAAGAGAGCTTTCTGCAACGTTAGGTGTAGCACGTCCTACTTTGAGAGAGGCACTTCAGCGTTTAGCTAGAGATAGATGGTTTACAAAAAGAAAAGGGCATGCGACGATCGTAAATGATTTTTGGAAACTAGGGAATTTAAATACACTCGAAAATATCGTCACAAATACTGACCAGCCAAACGGGCAATTTATCGTTCATTTATTAGAAGTAAGAGCAGCTTTAGCTCCTGAATTTGTTCACAAGGCAGTATTATCTAACCCTGCTAAGGTTGTGGCAGTGTTAGCAAATAGTAGTGAATTGGAAGATGATTGTGAGCAATTCACTTTATTTGATTGGAAACTCCAAACAAAATTAGCAGAATTAGCACAAAATCCGATCTATTTATTAATAATGAATAGCTTTACTGAAATATACAATTTGATGGGGAGGTTGTATTTCTCACATCAGGAAAATCGTGAAGTAACACGTGAATTTTACCTTAAGCTTTTAGCAATAGCTATGGCTGGGGATGCTGATAAAGCTGAGCAACTGACCAAAGAAGAAATGATTAAAAGCATAGATTTATGGAAAAAAAGCCAAAGTATTTAATTGAATCAAATTTTGTAAGCGTTTTCTAGTTGATGTATATGAATATACAAAAGATGAATGAAATGTTATTTTTCACGAAAACAGCTTAAAAAACCTTTAGAAATATATATGAATATGGGGGAAAAACAAATGAGAAGATGGAACGGTTGGGGTGACGATACAGTAAATATGGACTTACCAGGAGGCGCAAAGTCCTTTTTAGAAAATGAATTGGGTACGAGTCAGGGTCCTGAGGATATATCGCTTGAGAACGCTATAGCCAATGTTCCAGCATCAAAACTACCTGATCACCGTCTCGTTAGCAAAGATCCGCTAGAACGACTGAGACATTCAGTTGGTCAAAGCTTGGGAGATTTTATTGCTATTCGTAGTGGTAAGATACCAACATACCCAGATGGTGTAGCATATCCAACAACTGATGAAGATGTTCGTGAACTATTAAAATTTGCTTCACAGGTTGGGGCAAATGTCATTCCTTACGGAGGAGGCACGAGTGTTGTTGGACATTTAAGTGCGCTTCCTGGAGACAAACCTACGCTTACAATAGACATGGGGCATATGAATAAATTACTTCATATTGATGAAGAAGGTTGTCTGGCAGAATTTCAAGCTGGTATACGTGGACCAGATTTAGAAGCAGCGTTAAAAGCTAAAGGATTCACGTTAGGTCATTTTCCACAGTCGTTTGAATACTCTACACTTGGTGGCTGGGTTGTTACTCGTTCAGCAGGACAGCAATCATTAAAGTATGGACGAATTGAAAGGTTATTCGTCGGAGGTGTGATGGAAACACCTGTTGGTAGCTTGAAGTTACCTAATTTACCTGCATCAGCAGCTGGGCCTGATTTGCGCGAATTTGTAATGGGATCTGAAGGAAGATTAGGGATTGTAACTAGGGTAACAATTAAAATAACACCAATTGCAGAAGAGGAAAAGTTCTACACTGCATTTTTTCCAGGTGCTGAGCAAGGGATGGCAGCAATTAAGGAAATTGCACAAAATAGTGTACCTCTTTCTATGATGCGCTTAAGCTTACCTGAGGAAACAGTATCTCAATTGAAGATGGCAGGAGACAGTAAAACAATAGCTCTGTTAGAGAAATGGCTTAATTTTAGAGGTGTAGATGACAATAAATGTATGCTACTATATGGCGTCACTGGTTCAAAAAAACATGTAAGTGCTGCTCTTAGTGAAGCACAAGCAATGATTAAAAAGCACCGAGGTGTGCTCGTAGGTACAAAAGCGGGTGAACATTGGGTGAAAAATCGTTTCCGCTCACCGTATTTACGTAATAGCCTATGGGAAGAAGGTTATGCAGTTGATACGGTAGAAACTGCAACAACATGGGATCGAGTTCCCGCTACTGCCGAGGCAGTGGAAGCTGCATTTCGGAACGGTTTAAAGGATATCGGAGAAAATGTTTTTGCATATACTCATCTTTCACATGTCTATCCCCATGGTTCAAGTATCTATACAACTTACTTATTTCGAATAGGAAATATACCAGAGGAAACGAAACGACGGTGGGAAGTGCTGAAAAAAGCTGCAAGTGAAGCCATAGTTAAAAATGGAGGAACCATTAGTCATCAGCACGGAGTAGGGGTTGATCATCGACCATATTTAGAAGCAGAGAAAACACCACTTGGCATGGAAATGATTAGAACCCTAAGCAATACACTTGATCCAGAAAAAATAATGAATAAGGATAAGCTACTATAGAAGGGGTGTTTATAATGACAAGCCGCGTTGAAAAGTGGAGAAGTCTTAATGAACCTTGGGATGTTATTGTTATCGGAGGTGGAATAACGGGTGCAGGCATACTTCGGAAAGCGGCAAGCCTTGGATTAAAGTGTTTACTATTGGAGAAAAGAGATTTTTCTTGGGGTACATCTAGTCGCTCAGGGAAGCTTGTTCATGGCGGATTACGTTATTTAAAGCAAGGGCAAATCAAAACGACTTATCAATCTGTATCTGAAAGAGAAAAGCTTCTGCGTGAATGCGAAGGTTTAGTTGATCCATTAGGGATACTCATCCCTTTTTATGAAGATGATCGTTTAGGTTCATTTGTATTACAAGCAGGCTTGACTGTATATGATATGATTGCTATGCGCAGAAATCACCGTAAGTATGACTCTGCTAATGTGAGTATGTTGGCACCAGGTCTTAGACAGACAGGGCTAAGTAATGGCTTACAATATTATGATGCAAGGACTGATGACTCTAGACTAGTACTTAGAGTGTTGAGGGAAGCTGAACATCAAGGTGGAGTTGCTATAAATTATGCTGCAGTAGAAAAATTAACTAAAGACCAAGCCGGTGAAGTGAACGGTGTTGTAGTAAAAGATGTTGTGACTGGGCAAGTGTCAGAAGTTAGTGGGAAAGTGATAGTAAATGCAACAGGTGTGTGGGTTGATCAACTTCGGAAACAAGTTGGGGAGTCACCGAAAATGCGTCCTCTTAGAGGCAGTCATTTAATTTTTCCACATTGGCGATTCCCACTTTCACAAGCTGTTAGCTTTGCCCATAAAAAGGATGGTCGTTACATTTATGCGTTCCCTTGGGAAGGAGTAACGCTTGTCGGTACAACGGATATTGATCATCATCAATCACTTGACAAAGAGCCAGGTATTAGTTTTGAAGAAGGGAAATATTTATTTGAATCATTAGATGAGATGTTTCCAGCGTATAATTTGAAACCTGAAGATGTGATTTCGACGTTTGCGGGCATTCGTCCTGTGGTAGATACAGGCAAGGAAGATCCTTCAAAAGAATCAAGAGATCATTGTGTATGGACAGAACATGGCTTATTAACTGTAACTGGTGGGAAATTAACGACATTTGATATTCTCGCAAAGGAAGCAATAAATAAAGTATTAAAAGTAGTGACACCATCTAGTACGTTAGCAACGAATGACCTATCAACTGATGAATCTAAAGATGTAGATGTTAAGTGCAATTTAAATGATACAATCAGCCGTCGATTATCTGGGCGTTATGGACATGAGTGGTCTACATTTGCCGATGAATTAGATCAATCTGGCTGCGAACTAATACTAGATTCAAATACAATATGGGCTGAATTACGCTGGGCTGCGAAGTATGAATCCATCGTTCATTTAGACGATTTGTTACTCCGTAGAGTTAGACTCGGTATGATACTACCTGAAGGAGCTATTAACATACTTGACCGACTAAAAGTAGAGGTACAGTCATTGCTAGATTGGGATGATGAACGTTGGGACGATGAAGTGGCTAGGTATAAGAAATTATGGAAGCAAGGGTATAGCCCAGATTTATTACGTGAAGTTAAGTGAGGGAAATCGTGCTATAAAATTTGATACAACAGACGATTGAGATAAGTGATACAGCTACTTATTGAGTACGAATGTTAACATTTACAAAGTTAAGACATATTAACATGAGTAATCAAGGTATCATAGGAAATAATGTACGTTTATTGAATCATTCCTTTGAGCTATAACGGAACTGAAATAGATAGGGGTATGAAGAAAGCCTCATAACTTTATTAAATGTTTTTTTTAGAGGCTGTTTCATGTTTGTTATTCGTGGGGGGGGGAGGAACAACAATGGATGAAACGGTTTTGGCAATTGACATAGGAACTCAAAGTGTACGGACATTAGCTTTTGATAAACACGGTCATTTAATAGATTATACGAAGGTAATTTTTTCACCAGCTTATTTTTCAAATCAGCCTGGATGGGCTGAACAAGATCCTGAATATTATTGGAATTGTTTGGTGGAATCTTCAAATAAATTATTTGCGCAAGGTAAAGTAAATAAAGAGGCAGTTGTATCAGTGACGGTAACTACCCAAAGGGGGACGATGGTTAACCTTGATCGTAATAAACAGCCGTTACGACCTGCAATGCTTTGGTTAGATCAACGTAGATCGACAGAATGGCCTGAAGTTGGAGCAGCGTGGCAATCTGTTTTTCGACTAGCTGGATTAACAACAACACTTCATTATTTACAAGCAGAGGCAGAAGCTAATTGGATCAAACAGCACCAACCAGATATTTGGTCGAAGACCGCACATTATCTACTGTTATCAGGCTACATCAATTATAAACTTACAGGTGATATTGTTGATTCAATAGGAAACCAAGTTGGGTATATTCCTTTTGATTACAAAAAGCAGTCGTGGTCAGCAAAGAAACATTGGAAATGGAAGGCTATTCCTGTTGAAGAAAAAATGTTGCCAGCCCTCGTTCAGCCAGGAGAAAAGCTGGGTGTACTCACTTCAGAAGCAGCTGTAGAAACTGGACTTCCTGCGGGCTTGCCGGTCATAGCAGGGGCAACTGATAAGGCATGTGAAGTATTAGCGACAGGCTGCCTAGCTCCACATCGAGGCAGTGTTGGATATGGGACAACAGCAACAATTAATGTAAATTCCAAAAAATATTTAGAACCGATTAAATTGATACCACCATACCCTAGCGCTGCTCAAGGACAATATAATTTAGAAGTACAGACTTATCGAGGATTTTGGATGGTTTCATGGTTTAAGGAGCAATTTGCAAATGAAGAAATGATGCTAGCGAATGAGGCGGGCGTTGCTGTAGAGGAGTTATTAGATGATTTAGTAGCAGATGTTCCTCCTGGTTCAATGGGGTTAGTACTACAACCATTTTGGTCTCCAGGAATTAGATACCCAGGTCCAGATGCAAAGGGTGCAGTGATCGGATTTGGTGGTGTGCACGCTAAAGGTCACTTTTATAGGGCATTATTAGAAGGTTTGGCATATTCTTTACGTGAAGGTAGAGAGAGGATCGAAAAACGGACAAAGGTTCCGATGACAGAACTCGTTGTTTGTGGTGGTGGATCTAAAAGTGACAAAATGCTGCAAATAACTGCTGATATATTTAATTTGCCTGCTACACGCCCTACTGTGAGCGAATCATCAGGGTTAGGAGCAGCTATTTTGGGAGCTATTGGAGCGGGAATTTATACTACTGTTGAAGATGCTGTTAATAATATGACTAAAGACGGAGATGTTTTCGAACCACAAAAAGAAAATGTAGAGTTATATGATCAGTTATATAGGGAAGTATATAAGAAAATGTACACAAAATTAATGCCGCTATACAAATCTATACAAACAATTACAGGCTACCCAGCGCATTTATAATAAAGTATTAGATTGTAAGTAACTTGTAAAACGAATGATGACACCTTATACGATTAAAAACCAGAGATGATCTTCATTCATCTCTGGTTTTTAGCTTATAGATTAGTAGAATGAGAGCATATTTATCAAGGTAATTCTTTTCTCGTATATAAATTATGCTACTTGTTTGTTTTTAATCGCTTTGTAAAGCATGATCATAAACATAACAGTAAATAAAACAACTAAAGGATAGTTCACAACCGGATCTAATACAGGAACACCGAATAAGTTAAGAGCATGAAATGGCTTTGTGAATTCTGGTGCAGTCATGAAATTTGAAAAGCTATACTTTTTCACATATTCCCAATAAGGAACACCAAGGTTAATTGTTGGTAATAAAAAGGTTACTGAACTAATGATAAACGAAACTAAAGTGCTTTTTGTTATGGCAGAGACAGTTAATACAAACGCCATAAACGCAAATGCTACTAGTAGATGAATGCCGATCTGGCTAAAGAAATATTCGATAGCAGTTAAAGTATATGGTGATTCTGGATATCTTAAAAATTGAATAGGTGAATTCCACCCAATATTCCCATAAATATATGAATTCATGACTATATTGAACATGACCCATACAGTTGTTAAGAATAATACATAAATTAATGAAGCGATTATTTTAGCTGTGACACCTTTTTGGCGACCATAAGTTGAGCTATATATTAACTGATCCATTCCTGTATTCGTTTCATTGACAAAAATAGAAGCTAGTCCAATTAACATCAAGATTCCAGTAAAATATGGAGCAAACCTTTCAACAAAATCTATCGTGTTTATTGGCCCTTGATTATACTGAAAGGTATCTAATTTCAAATGATTTAACATATTAATTTCCAATAGGGCTGTTTTATAAGAAATATCATTTTCTGATAATTTGTCTAACTTCATTTCTAGTTCTGTTATTTTCGATTTAATGTCACGCGTAGTATTATCATTAAATAATATTTGTTGAACGATATTATACTTCGCAAGTTCTTCGTTAGTTAAGGAGCTTGTTGGTGTATAAGCATAAGGTAAAGAGTCTAAGGTTTGAGTAGCTTCCTCTACTTTCTCACTAGTTAAGTTCCCTTCCCACTCTTGAGCAAATGTGTTAAGTTCTTCCTTGACCTCAGTCGCGTACGTGTCTGCTTTCGGTGAAACATTTCTAGATTCACTTACCATCACGAGACTAAATAGAAGAAACATGAGTACCATTACAATATACATTCCCTTTTGTCTAAATATTTTATATAGCTCAAATTTCAATAGTTGTTTCACTGTGCTCCTCCTGATCAAAATAGTATAAATATAGATCCTCTAGATTAGGCTGTGCTGAAACTGCCCTTTCATCTGGTTTGGTTTCAGAAATGATTCTAAGTCCAATTTCATTTTGTTGACGAATTATATTTCCCACCTTGTATTTTGCTTGGAATGCTTGAACCTCATTTTCTGGGACGTTTACGGTCCATACATATCCTTGGATTTGCTCGAGCAGCTCATCAGGCTTTTCTTTTTGAATGAGCTGACCGGCCTTTAACACGAGTATTTCCTTTGCGATGAATTCGATATCTGAGACGATATGGGTTGATAACAGTACGATCCGATCCTTAGAAATAGAAGACAATAAATTTCTAAATCTAATTCGTTCTTTCGGATCGAGTCCTGCGGTTGGTTCATCAACGATTAACACTTTTGGATCGTTTAATAGTGCTTGTGCAATACCTAGACGTTGTTTCATTCCACCTGAAAATTTGCCAACCTTTCTTTTCCGGTGCTCGGTTAAATTAACAACCTCTAATAGATCATCAATCTTTTTCCTTGCTGTATTCTTCTCAATTCCTTTTAATGAAGCAATGTACATTAAATACTTCTCAGCTGAAAAGGTCTTGTATAATCCAATGTACTGAGGCAAATAGCCGAGTACATCACGATATTTTTCATCCAACACTTCAATATCCTTACCGTTATATAAAATTCGCCCAGAAGTCGGTTTAATAAGTGTCACGAGCATGCGCATTAATGTTGTTTTACCAGCTCCGTTTGCACCTAAAAAACCGTAAACACCTGGTGTTAAATCAAATGACACATTGTTTACTGCAAATTTATCTCCAAACTGTTTAGTTACATTTTCAATTGTTAAATTCAAGGGAAACACCTCTCGTTATTTTTTTGATTTGAAATATAAAAAATGTTACTGCTAATAAAAAAGCGATAATATAAAAGATGATTGGTCTAGATTCCATGTATGTTATGAGTTGTTCATTACTCATGTAGATTCCAACGAAGCTTATCCACAATATGACTGTTAACGGTGCTGCAATTTGCCCTTTTAATTTAGAGGCTAATAACAACCCAAATGATGCTACAAGAGTAAACGGAAGGATCCAATACATGAGTACCTTCGTAAGCAACATTTGTCCATCCCCAGTGAAACTTAATAATGTAATAAGAAATACCATGAGAATGAAATTGTACACACCGGTGACGACCATTTTAGACAGCATCAGCTGTTGAGCGTTATATTTGCATGTTAATTCTAATTCTAGGAAGTCTCTATCTCTACCTTTAAAGACCTCTAGCAGTCCTAATAGAAAAGGTACGGGAGAAAGTAACATAATTGCAAAATATGGATTACCAGATGTGTTCATCGTAAGCAAAAAACCAATTAGGAAAAAAGTGAGATTCGTAATCCAAAATGATTTATCAATAAAGAATATCTCCTTTGTTGATAGGCGCAGCAAATCTGCTAACTTATCTAATTTGCTTTTTTGCTGTCTTTCAGGCACATACTGTCTAAGAGTATCAATTGTTTGATACATTTCATCCTCACTCGGAAACTCAACTGAAAAATCATCTAATGTACTGAAGTGTTCAAGTTCTTTGTTAATTTGAAGATTTATGTCATCCCTGTTGCTCATACGAACCACTCCTTTCTAAAATCATTTTTAATTTGGCCATACCTTGCTTTAGTCTTGATTTTACGGTTGAGACATTCGTATTTGTTACCTGTGCAATTTCTTTAATTTTCATGTCATGGAAGTACTTTAATAATATTGCCTCACTTTGAAATTCTGGTAGTTCGTGAATCGCACTTTTGATCATTTTTCTGTTCTCACTTTTCTCAAAAATATAATGCACACCTTCGTTTTTATTCGACTGAAAGCTCTCATCAAATTCTTCTGTCTGTGATGACTGCTGATAGGCTTTTGATCGAAAAAAATCTCGACAATGATTCACGGCTATCGTTAAAAGCCATGTTTGGAATTGGGCTTTCGATGAGTAACTATGAATGCTTTTCATCATCTTTATGAAAATTTCTTGTGTTAAATCATAAGCGGTTTCTTTATCGCCAATTTTCCGATAAACAAAGGCATATACTACTTTATAATGTCTTTTTACGAGTACTTCCATAGATGCTTGATTCCCTGCTTGAATATCTTTTATGAGCTCTTTATCGGTTAGCAAATTTGTTCACCTCAGCTAGTTTAACGAAATGGATGTTGAAAAAGTTTTAAAAGATTTAAATGAAAAAACTGGGAATTTATAATTAAATACAGTGCAAATAATGATAGCTTTTCCTATAAACAGTAAAATTAGTTAACAAGAAAGGGTTTTTCAGCGTTAAGTTGAATGGATATAAGGTGGAAAGTCTATGAAGGACCTCTTTTCGTTACTTGTTTTGCTATCTTATGGATGTATTAATATGTCCACGGTTTAAATTGAACGGGAAGTTGTAAACGTATTTTTTCGACATAAAGAGGGAGACAGTTAAGCGAAAGGGGACGCCTCTTTGCTGAAGTGATCGCTTAATATAATGATATAAATACGATATAAAATGTTTAGGAGATCATAAAAGGAGGTCGTAATTTGAGTAAACTAAGGATAAGACTTGTTTTGCTATCTTATGGATGTATTAATATGTCCACGGTTTAAATTGAACGGGAAGTTGTAAACGTATTTTTTCGACATAAAGAGGGAGACAGTTAAGCGAAAGGGGACGCCTCTTTGCTGAAGTGATCGCTTAATATAATGATATAAATACGATATAAAATGTTTAGGAGATCATAAAAGGAGGTCGTAATTTGAGTAAACTAAGGATAAGTTTAGGAGTTCTTACATGTTTCGTTGGATTTATATACATGTCAGGATTATTTGGTCAAGTTGAATCTGAAGTCATTACATGGGGGCTTCTTATTGCGCTTTTAGGTGGCTTAAGTATTTTTTTTGAGTTACAGGACGATAAGACAAAACGCTTATATGAAGTATTAAATAAAGGAGAAGCATGGTGGGGGTATAATAATAGTGGATATTATTTAGGTGCAATCATTGGTGGGATACTTATATATAAACTATCTACAAGGGTGCAAGGGAACTTAACGATATTTATGATAAGTGGGGCGTGTTTATTTGGGATGCTGACCTTCACGTATGGTTTAATTACTAATGCTTATTTAGCGCTGCTATTAGTTGTATTAATGGGACCAGCTTATCAAATGCGTGATATGGCACAAGTAACAATGACTCAAAATAGTGCTGACGAAAGAACATTAACGAAGGTCATGGCTGCGAAATCTACACTTATACAATTTATTTCTATTGTCTCTATGTTAGGAATTAGTCTATTTACAGATTGGATTGGTGTGAAATATGTGTATATTTTTGCTGGAATCTTGTTAATTAGTTCTGCTCTGTACGGTTTTATACATTTGTACATCCTTAAAAAGGGTGTAGTGTTAGAAAAAGAATTAGAACAATCTTTGTAATAAAGGTATTTTCATATGTGAATGTATAAGATATTACTATTAAATAATTATAACGGATCTTGTCATAGAATTATTGTTATTTGCTTAAAATAACGATAGCAAAACAAGTTTTTTACAATTGTCATCGTTAAATAACTTAGCAGATTTCACAAAATGTGTTGTATGAATGTTGTTTTACTTAGCAAGTAAAGGCTCTTATCGTAAAATTTATTGCTTTAGTAACTGATATATATCATATGATTATTGTAATCTACAGAAAAAAGCTACCCGAACGCTAGTTATATTCGTGTATAGCTCATGTTGCGATAACAGCTTAAGAAAAACAATAATCATTGAAACACTGAGAAAAGAGAAGGCAAGGAACGATCATCGTCCTCATGTAAAGCAAAATTGCTACGAATGCTAGTTAAACTGTTAAACTTAAATGGATGAAATTTACACTAAGATGTGCTATATTATAATTGGATAGATAATTTTAATACAAATGAAAGCAGACTATAGGTGCTTGAACACCAACAGTCTGCTCATACAATAGTTTTCCCCTCAAAGGGGAAGGCAGCGGATGATATAACCCACCCTACTTTGCCGACAAGCTCAAGGGTGGTTATTTCTTGTTATCGAAAGACAGTATCGCGATGATGAGAATCCCAAAAGAGACCATTAAGCTCACCGCTTCATATACCGTCAAGGCATCACCCCCTCTCCAATATGGAATGACGGGTTCAGCCTTCACACCCTTGAGTACCAACTATTGTATTACTTCCATTATAACACTATTATGTAATAAATTATAAAAATATTTGATATATTGAAAGTTAGCTTATTGTTTTTTATATGGATTTAAATACTGAACAACAAAAGTGAAGCGGTTCTGTAGATAAGAAATAAATGAATCAACATCCGATATGGATTTCACAAGATAATCTAGAATTTACTATACTACTTTTTAAGAATATAATAGAAGAAGAGTTTAATGAGGCAGGTGTAATAGATGAAATTTTTTCATACAGCTGATTGGCACTTAGGCAAATTAGTTCATGGTGTTTATATGACTGAAGATCAAGAATATGTGCTAAATCAATTAATTGAAGCAGTTGATCAAGAACGACCAGATGCTGTAATTATAGCTGGTGATGTCTATGATCGTGCTGTGCCTCCGACAGAAGCAGTTCAACTGTTAGATGAAATATTAAGGAGAATTATAATAGATTTACAAACTCCAGTTTTAGTGATTGCAGGGAATCATGATAGCCCTGGTAGACTACATTTTGCAAGCAGTGTGTTGAAAGCAGCTGGACTACATATTGTCGGGCATCTTTCTGAAAAGATAGAACCAGTTATTATAAGAGATGAATTCGGTGAAGTTCATTTCCATTTAGTACCTTATGCTGAACCTGGCGTTGTCAAACACTTGTTAAAAAATGAAGAAATTCGAAGTCACGATGATGCTATGGAAGCAATTGTCACTCAAATAACTGAACAAATGGATAATAAGGTTAGGCATGTATTTATTGGACATCATTTTGTCACACCAAAAGGTGAAAAAGAAGAAAATACAAGTGATTCGGAGCGGCCACTAGCAATTGGTGGAGCTGAGCAAGTAAATGCAAGTTATTTTTCACATTTTCATTACAGTGCTTTTGGTCATTTACATCAAGCACACAAAGTTGGCAATGATAAAATAAGGTACGCAGGATCACCATTAAAATACTCGATTTCTGAAGAGACACATAACAAAGGGTTTTATATCGTCGAGATGGATGATGTAGGTAATACATCGATAGAAAAGAGAGTATTTTCGCCCCGGCGTGATATGCGAACGATAGAAGGGTATATGAAGGATATCCAATTACATGACAAAAATGAAGATTATGTGTTTGTTAGATTGCTAGATGATCATCCGGTACTATTTCCGATGGAAAAAATTCGTGCTGTTTATCCTAATGCTATGCATATTGAGCAAAAGCAAAATATACCAAGTAAGCTAGAGGGTGCACAGAAAAAAAATAATCAACGGACACAAATGGACGAGTTATCACTTTTCAAAGCTTTTTATACAGACGTTAAAGGTACTGAAGTGAAGCAAGATACGGAAAATTTATTTCGGGATGTACTACAGCAAATTCTCCGAGCGGAAGGAGAACGGACATGAAGCCTATTACATTAACTATAAGCGCATTCGGTCCATATAAGGATAGAGAAGTAATTGATTTTACTAAATTAGGTGAGCAAAGGTTGTTTGTTATTTCCGGAAGTACAGGAGCAGGTAAGACAACGATCTTTGATGCCATATGTTTTGCTTTATATGGAGAGGCAAGTGGACAGGAACGTCAAGATACGAAAATGTTACGAAGTCATTTTGCAGATGATGATACACATACTTCAGTAGAATTAGTGTTTCAGCTTAGGGATAAGCAATTTCGTATCCTTCGACAGCTATCACATGTCAAGGAAGGTAACAAGACACCAACAGGTGAGCGTTATGAATTATATGAACAATTAACTAATGGTGAAGAAATTCCATGTGTAGATCGTTTTAAAATTACTGACGTAAATAACAGGCTTGAACAAATCATCGGCTTAACGAGAGACCAGTTTCGACAAATTGTTATGCTACCACAAGGTGAATTCCGTAAATTATTAACATCAGAAACAGAAAATAAAGAAGAAATACTTAGACGCATATTTAAAACTGATTCGTTTAAACGCATAGCTGATCGATTAAGAGAGATGAAAAAAGAAATTGAGCTAACATACATGAACAAATTGAATGAACGAAGCCTGTATATTGATCAGCTAAAAGGGTTGTTGCGTGATCGTGAAGGATCTAAACTAACGGAACTTCTAAAAGAAGAGCATATTAATACGCATCAAATTCTATCAGCACTTGATCAAGAAATTGATGAATTTGACAAGGAATCAAAAGAACTATTGCAAAAGCAAAAGACAGAACAAAAAAAATATGATGATACCTATGAGTTGCTACACCGTGGTAAAGTAGTCAATGAACGTTTGGATTTGCTTAATACAAAAAAATCAGAGCTCTCAAATCTATTAGGTCAAGAGCAAAATATAAAATTAAAAGTGGATGAATTAGAGCTTGCTACACAAGCTGAACAGCTCCAAGTTATTGAACAACAAGTAAATATGGTAAAACTAGAAGTTCACGATAAGGAGAAGGAGCTTACAGCTGTTACAGAGAAGTTAGAGAGCACTAAACAACTATTCGATCAAGTGAAAAAAGATTATGAGCAGGAGCAAGAAAAAGAGGGCATCCGTGAAGCTTTATCAATAGAGTTAAACCGTCTTCACGATTTAATACCAACTGTACAAGAACTTGATGCTAAACAACAATTAGTAAGCGGATTGAGTCGTGAGCTAAAACATTTAAGCAGCCAGCTTAATGAACTTAAAAATCAACATAAAACAAATTCCCTGAAAAAAACGGAGCTCTTTGAACAAATTCGAATGCTTGAATCGAAGGTTGTTTCTTTGCCTGACAAACATAAACAATTGTTGTATTTAAGAGAGCAATCTAAGGCTGTCAATGAATATCTCCAGCTCGTTTTACAAGGTAAACAAGCATATAATAAAATGACACAGAGCTTTAAAAAGTATGAATACGTTAACCAAGTTTATAGTCAATTGGAAAAGCAGTGGATAGATGGACAAGCTAGTTTACTAGCTTTAAGGTTACAACCAGAAGAACCGTGCCCTGTTTGTGGTAGTATTGAGCATCCGAATAAAGCGTTCTTAAGTGAAGATATGACTACAAAAGAACAGCTTGAATCGCATAAAAATGAAAAAAATTTATGTGAAACAACGTATTTGAATGCAAAAGCGGTTTATGAAAATTTACGTATACAGCTTGAAGAGAAAAAGGAACAAATTGAGCATTATGGGTTTTCTATAAATCAATTGCAAGAGCAATATGATCAATTAGTGATTCAAGGAAAACTATTAAAAGCTGAAGTAGAGCAACTAGATCAGGACCAAAAAATGGTAGCTAAATATAAAAAAGAATATGATAGGCTTGAGATTTCTCTTCAACAAGAAGAAGAGAAAAGGACGCAAGTTGAACAACGATATCAAGAGGTAACAATAAAATATGGGACAGAGGAAGAACTTTTACAACAAAACATAACAAAAGTGAGTGAAGAGCTTCGTTCTGTAGAAAAGCTTCAAGCCAAAATAACTAAAGTTACTAACGAAAAGAATCGTCTTATGCACAAGTGGAAATTGGTACAAGACCAATTTAAACAAGCTAATGAAAATGTTTTAACAGCTAACGTTAATGTGGTAAATGTAACAGATCAGTTAGCAAAAGCAAAAACAAAGCTTGAAAAAACTGAACAAACATTTTACACTGAATTACGTCTAGCAAATTTTGAGAATGATCAACTCTATTTGAGTGCAAAGCGTCATAAGGACGCTATGAAGAAATTAAAGGACGAAATCGAAAGCTTCCATGTGGCACTAAATACTACAAGAAAGCAAGTGGAAGAGCTCGACAAGGAGCTTGCTGGAAAAGAACGAAGTAACTTAGAGATACTAGAACTACGTGTTATGGAGTTAAAAGAACAAACTGAATTAGCGAGGAAATCTTTGCAAACATCAGAATATTACAAGATGGAGGCACAGAAGTTAAAACAATTAATTGTTGAATCGAGTGAAGCTGAACAAGATGCCGAACAAGAACTAGGTCTGATGAGTGATCTGTATAACGTTGTTCGTGGAGATAATGAAAAGAAAATCTCATTTGAAAGATACTTACAGATTGAATTTTTAGAGCAAATCATTCTTGCTGCCAATGAGCGATTAAAGCAACTCTCTTATGGACAATATTACCTTGTTCGTAGTGAACGTTTAGAAAAACGAGGTAAACAAAGTGGGTTAGGATTAGATGTTTATGATACTTACACGGGACAAAAGCGAGATGTGAAATCCTTATCAGGTGGAGAAAAATTTAATGCGTCTTTATGTTTAGCTTTAGGTATGACTGACGTTATTCAATCGTACGAAGGTGGAATTTCAATCGAAACGATGTTTATTGACGAGGGCTTTGGATCACTTGATGAAGAGGCACTTCATAAAGCTATCGACACACTCGTTGAATTACAGCAAACTGGGCGTATGATCGGAGTCATATCGCACGTCCAAGAATTAAAAAATGCCATGCCCGCAATATTAGAAGTTACAAAAACAAAAGAAGGCTACAGCAAAACTCGGGGCATGACCACCGCCACGTTAATGCGTTAACGTGTTGGGGGTGTCGTTTCCGAAAAGGAGAGAGAGAAATTGACAGTTGATAAAATTATAGAGGTTGGTTCACAGATTCAGTTGCAAGCTGTGGATTTATTGAAACCTTGGCAAACAGTTATTGTATTAGTCATTATTTTATTTTTATATATTGCATTATTAGCAGGCTCAAACCGTGTAAAAAGAATAAAGAGCCATTTTATCATAGGTGCTGTACTAGTGGTCGCTTTATCAGTTGTACACTTTTTTGATTATGAAAAAGCGCTTGCTAATGATGAAGAATTTCCTGGTAGAATGGAAGATTGGGAGCAAGACTACGTCTTACCTTATATTAATAATTTAGAGATGCTTACCCAAGAAATTGAAGAGATTGAATATAGTGAAGAACTTGTTGTAAAAGCCGAGGAAGACGAAGAGATTATCGATAAATATATACGATATTACACTCAAGAGGTTGCTGGTGAAGTGCAACCTGTAAGGTTCTATTATGTTGATAATGAATTAAAGGAAGATAAAGTTGGTGGGGGATTTTATAGAGTAGTTGTAGAAGAAGGTCTTGAAAAGCCATATTTCACATATCAACAATTAGAACGAGGCTTCCCACACGGATTTAATAAGACAATGTATAATGTTGAAATACATGTTGGTCCTGATCATATAAAAAAATAAATAGTAATAAAAGGCACTTTTCGAAAGCTTTGTAGCTATTGAGACTAATTTAGAACTGCAATTAATATGATGAAGGAAGAATGGAAGATACTATAATGGATGGAATCATCTTTTCATCAGAAAAGGGGATCATTTAGAAGAACCATTATTTGTTTGATTGATTAATATAAACTGTAAAAAACTCGCCTCTATTTGGTGAGTTTTTTATATTTGTTCGCATGATATTTAATTTTTGTGGATAAAAACAATAATATTTCAGATTAAATATCCATTTATATACATATTTTTCATAGTCGACTTTTTTTACTACACTTATTTATTTCGTATATTAAAGGGTTGCCTATTAATTTGTATTAATTAATAACTTTTTGGAATTTTATGTTATACTTTTACTCGTGATACAAAATAAGGGGGATATGGAAAATGGAACCACGTTCAAAACAAAGAAAACCATTCTATAAAAAATGGTGGGTTTGGATTATTGCGCTTGCTATTATTGCATTGGCAGTCAATGGAATGGAGGATGAAAAAGCAGATACTACTAAAAAAGAAGCCAGCCCTTCTGTTGCTGAAGCGGTAAACGAGGAACATAAAGTTGAGGAAACAGAAAAAGAGGAAGAAAGCGTAGAAGATGAAAAAGTTGAGGAAGCAGAGGTAGAAAATGATGTTCCTGTAGAATATAAATCTGCTTTGAAAAAGGCGGAATCTTACGCAACAACGATGAACATGTCTAAAAGTGCTATTTTCGATCAATTAACTTCAGAATATGGTGAACAATTTTCTGAAGAAGCTGCGACGTATGCAATGGATAATTTAGAATATGATTGGAATGAAAATGCTTTAAAGAAAGCGGAATCCTATTCGGAAACCATGTATATGTCAAAGCAAGGGATATACGAACAACTGATGTCTGAACATGGTGAAAAATTCACTGAGGATGAAGCCCAATATGCAATTGATAATTTAATAGCTGATTATAATAAAAATGCTTTGGAAAAAGCGAAAAGTTACCAGGAATCAATGAGCATGTCACCTGAAGCGATAAGAGACCAGTTGGTGTCTGAGTATGGTGAAAAATTCACACAAGAAGAAGCTGATTACGCGATTAATAATTTAGATAATTAAAACAGAGAAAATTAATCGGTTTGTAGTAAAATGAACATTAAATAATATTTTGAGAATTCAAGGATTGATGACCGAACATCTGTTATTTTTTATAGCGGATGTTCGGTTCTTTTTTTATGCGACAATGGTAGCGTGGGTGTAAGTAATTGAAATTCATTTCATAAATTGAGACGACTGTAGAAGATGAGTGGAGTGTAGTGAAAAATATATGTCAAATTGAAATCAATTATAAGTTATAACAATATGAGGTGAAACTACAATATACAAAAGGATCAGTATGATTAATACACCCATAATAAAACTAATCCTTGCAAAGATCTTACTTTCCTTGTCGATTATAGGGTATAAAACTATTAATAAAGTTCCAAGTCCAAGCGGTATTAGGGCTAACATTATAGATGCCTCGTTAGATAAATATAACATTATAGATACCTCCTTAGATAAATATAAAACTATTTTACCATTTATTAGATTGAAATTGTCCGAACAACCATGCTTTTTATCAAAATTGCGCGCTTTATTGTCGGAAAAACATGTTTACTGTCCAAACTAGGTGCTATACTGTCGGAACAAACATGTTTACTGTCCAAACTAGGTGCTTTACTATCGGAAAAACTATGTTTACTGTCCAAACTAGGCGCGTTACTGTCGGAAAAACTATGTTTACTGTCCAAACTAGGCGCGTTACTGTCGGAAAAACTATGAATACTGTTCAAACTAGGTGCATTACTGTAGTATCCACTATGAATGCTGTCCAAACTAAGTACTTTACTGTCGTAACAACAATGAATACTCTACACCTCGAGCGCCTTTCTGTCAGTACATCAATATATTTATTAAAAGATCCCCGATCCTATTCACCAAGCTGAAAACAGATCATTTCCTCACTAAAATGGGTTTATACAGTCGAAAATCGAATTTGTTGAAATATATCGAATTTTGTATGATTTAGTCAAACGCTTAATTCCTCATTACTACAGTTGTTATTCTCTCTATTAATCTATCAAGTTTTAACGAGTTTTATTATTTAATTTAAGGAGGTGATTAGTAGCTATACTTCACAATTAGTTTTTCTTCGTAATTCGAGGCCGTTTTCGCATTGTTATACGAACTATGAAATAAGTGAGTATATACCTAGTGTAGTGGATCTTTCTCTTTGTTAAAAACGTCATATGCATAAATTTATTTGTTGATACCCTAAATTAGTTTCAATAGCAAAAGGTTTTGAAAATAGCCTAAGTAAATACCTTTAGCCTAAAATAATTGAAAAGATGGTGAGGTTATGAAAAGTATAGTAAGCAGTTCGACTAAATATTCGATAAACATCATTTTTTTCCTGTTATTATTTGTTTTTATTCCATCAAATGTATTTGGTGCTGTAGATGATGAAAGTGAAGAGCTAGAAGCACCTCCAGGATATGATGTAATTGATAGAGGTACATATCAATTATATTTACCTGATGATTCTGCTGCATCTGGATCTATTTCGAAATCGCTAAAAACAGATCCCACTACTGTACAAGAGGTGGGAGACAAGGGAAACAGCAACGGTTATGTGGAACCGGAATTAATTGTTCCTGCGCTTGATGACAACGAGGCTTTTCCATTCGACACATATGAAAATCGAACAATATTTCATGGAATTGAACCGTTTGAATATATCCCGATAAATTTTATTGTAGATCCTGGGTACAACGATCATTATTACAATGCGGAATATTATGAGAAGCTTGCAGGAGAGTCATTAAGTGTTCTAAATAATGCGTTAGATAAATATGATCCAAATATTGACACGTTCAGAGCAATATATAGTCCTGATAATGGGTTATTAAATTCTGTTTTTCCTGTCGGTACTCCTAGAGAAATTACCTTATTATTGGACAAAAACTCATATTTTGCTGAGGGATTGACATTGGATGTAGAGGAATGGTGGGAGAGAGCTGCATATGGAAATGAGAAAACGGGAGGACCTGCTACGGCTAGTTTTCAAAGATCTTACGGGTTGACTGAGTCACAGCAAGAAATGGCAACACTTACTCATGGGTTTGGCTTAGGTATTTCAACTGAATTTACTAGCAAAGCTTTTGCAGTAGAATTTAAAGTAGGCGTGAGCTTAAATTATAATTACTCTGATTCAAGAAGCTATGCGTTTTCTAGAACGATAAATGAGGCTAACACAGAAACATTTACTAAGCCTTTTGGAACAATAGCTGGTGCAAATCCATATAAATGGGCAGTTTATAACTTAGTTACGCAATCTAAAGTTAATTTTACGCAAGCTAATCATTTTCATGAACTTAGCAAAGCGTTTGAAAATGACTTAGACGATTATGGCCTTAGACCTGATAAAAATTCTTATGTTATTAAAATGGTCAATAAAGGGTATGCAACGATGGAAGTACCAATTTATCCAGAAGATTCTCTTTTAGAAGTCCCATCAAACGTACGTGTAGATTCATCATTTGCTGACTTGACGACAACTTTGTCTTGGGATCAAACTTCTGATCCGAATGTAGACGGCTTTATCGTATATAAAAATGATAGTATCGCCGCACTCATTCAAGACCCAACTGTTACGAGCTGGTTAGACGTGAATGTAGAACCAGAAAAAAATAATGTTTATTGGATCAAGTCTTACCATGAAGATACCCTTTTTGATAATAGAACATTATATAAAACGGTATCACGTCCAAGTAGTGAAGTTTTTGGGAAAGTTGAATTAACAGCTGCATCGTTAAGAGATATTGTTCAAACTAGCTGCTCTATTCCTTTTTCTTGGGAAGATGATCAACTACCAGCTGGAGAGAGAACATATTATAGAGTATATATTGGTAATCCTGAAGCAGGCGGTGAAGAAGTAGGAGCATTTGAAGGCACAGATGCTTCAGTGAATATTTCAGCTGAATTATACGATGTATTAGTTGAAAATGACAATGTAGATTATTATATTGTGAAGGAAGTTTTATATAATGATAAATTAATTAAATCACCTACTTCTAAAATAGCTAATAACTTTGCTGTAACAGAAACTGCATTTCTATTTACTAAAACAGGATTTAACGGCGAGTGTGTTGCAGTCAGTAAAGGTCAAAAAGTTTCTGATGTGAGTTCAATAGATTTTCCGAATAATAGTCTATCATCTATATTAGTAAGAGGAGATGTATATGTTACACTACACAAAGATAAAAGTTATGGTGGTTTAACTCAAACGATATTTGGTAATGCGACTTTCCGCGACTTAGATTCAAAAGAAATAGGCGCTAATACGGTTTCATCCCTAGAGGTACAAGAAAAGAAAGATGGTATTTATCTTTTCACAGGCTCACAGTATATGGGCGACATGCTGTATAAATCTAGAAATAATGATGGAATATCTTCATTTGATGATATTCAAGCAGATATTGGTTTTCCAAATGATGATTTATCTTCAGTAAAGGTTGTGGGGCCGTATGCACTTATAACCTATCAATATAAAGGTTATGATGGTGAAGTTTCTTGGTTTAATGATGGCGGTGACAAAACATTAGATGATAGAGCCATAGGTGATAATCGAGCATCAGCTATCAAAATAGTAAAAGGTGAAGGTGTTCACTTCTTTAAAGATAAAAACTTCAAAGGAGAGCACAATAGGTATAATAATTGGTTATTGTGTGGATTAATTACTAAGGATGGATGTGAAGGTGGCTTTCCTAATGATGCATTAAGTTCAGTACTCGTTATAGGAGATTGGGCTGCTGTATTATATGAACATATGAATTATGAGGGGAATATGTCTTCGTATAAAGATGGTTCAAAGTGGCTATCTGGTTCAAATGTTGGCAAAAACCAAGTTTCATCATTTATGATATTACCAAAAGGAGTTTATTTATTTAAAGATAAAAACTATAATCCACTAAATACGTATAAAAGGATTACTAAAACAGGAGCTTATTCTACTACAGAGGAAGTTGGAATTACAGAAGGTTCATTATCCTCAATATATATTGTCGGGGATTACAAAGCGACTTTGTTTACAAAAACTAATTTTGGGGGAACAAGTCAATTATTTACAGTGAGTGATAAAGACCTAAGTGATAATCCTGTTGGAAACAATAATGTAAAATCTCTTACAGTTGAGGAGAAATAATATAACATAAAGCTCAACACACATTGAGTGCTTCTCCTAGATCATTTTAACAAGATAGGCAGGAACCTTATAACGGGTTCCTGCCTTTATGGTATCATTGTGTTTATTTTTTGGGTGTGTGAATAAAATTATAATTGGGATAAAAAGAGAGGTTGGTAAATACTTATTATTTTTTTAGTTGCTAAATCATTCTATTTTCTGTAAAATAATTAAAAATCAAAATAAGATATAAGTTATGATAGGACATAGTAGTTTATTATCTCACTGTGTATAGAGATCTGATGGGTGGTGAAAATCAGAACAAAGATAAGAACGAATTACCTCCTTGAACTTTCTTTGTGAACACATTTTAGCAAAGAACGGATGATGCGTTATTCGATTTAAGTGGAAGAGAAATCTTCAATTAAGGGTGGTACCGCGTTAACCACGTCCCTTTATATAGGGGGCGTGGTTTTTTATATTTAAAGGAGGAGGAAAAACATGGATAATTTCAAGAAACTTACGAATGAACAAACAATGGAGGTTGAGAGGCAGCTGAGAATTTACAAAAATGGGGTTCAAGAAATTATTCCGGAAACAGAGCTGCAAGACAAACTCTCAAGGTCTTTATTAAAGAATGAACCATTAAAAATTAAATTAGGTTTAGATCCTTCTGCTCCTGATGTTCATTTAGGGCATACTGTCGTATTGAATAAATTGAAACAATTTCAAGATAACGGCCACATCGTCCAATTAATTATAGGTGATTTTACTGGAAAAATAGGAGATCCAACTGGTAAATCTGCAGTAAGAAAGCAATTAACAAATGAAGAGGTAAAGAAAAATGCAAAAACGTATTTTGAGCAATTCAGTAAAGTGTTAGATATGGATAAAGTAGAGTTATATTACAATGCAAAGTGGCTTTCATCTCTGAATTTTGAAGATATCATTCATCTTTCAGCAAAAATAACAGTGGCACGTTTAATGGAAAGAAATGATTTTTCTAATCGAATATCTACAGGAAAACCTATTTCCCTTCATGAATTTTTCTACCCTCTCATGCAAGGCTATGATTCAGTTGTTTTAGAAAGTGATGTTGAGTTAGGCGGAAGTGACCAACATTTTAACGTTTTGATGGGAAGACATCTACAAGAGCATTATGAAAAAGAGAAGCAAGTGGTGATGATGCTTCCATTACTAGAAGGGTTAGATGGTGTAGAAAAGATGTCAAAATCAAAGAATAATTATATAGGTATTGAAGAAGAACCTAGCCAAATGTTCGGAAAAACAATGTCTATACCTGATAGTTTAATTCTCAAATACTTTAACTTAGTAACGGACTTATCAATAGAGGAAAAGCAACAAATATCTCAAGGGTTAAAAGACGGTTCCTTCCATCCAAGGGATGCGAAAATCTACTTAAGTAAAACTATAGTAGATATATTTCATGGTAATGAAGCTGCTGAAAAAGCAGCAGAACATTTTAGAACAGTGTTCCAAAAAGGTTCGATTCCTAAAGACATCCTAGAAGTAAAGTGGAATGAATCTCTGAAGGTACCAATAGTTGAATTACTGGTTAAATTAAAGATGCAGAACTCCAAAAGTGAGGCTAGAAGAATGATTAAAAATGGTGGTATTAGGATTAACACCATTAAGATCAATAACTCTAACCTATTAGTAAATATCGAAGATGGAATGATACTACAGGTGGGAAAAAGAAAATTTGTAAAAATAAAAGTATAAAATGCAACTTCACTTTTATGTAGTCTTTAAGTAAATGAAAATAGCAGCTGTATAACAAGGTGAGGAGCCCATATGTAAAAAGGTTTGGAAAATGGTAACTATTCTATACTAAATATTGTTTATATACTTTCCTTGTTTACTAGAAAGCGACATGCTAATCTTCAAAAACAAATGAATAGGCTAGAATATAAAGTTAAAAACTAAAATAACATTTGGCTATCTAAATTTGTTGAAGGATGTACAATATCCATCGACACCTGTTCACTGTGATCACGTTATAGCTGTATGCCTAACCTTTTATATAAAGTGAAATTATTATTGAAATATAAAAATTGTAAGTGAAAAGTAGTTTCACCACCACCTCAATGACTGTCTATAAATTCTTTGTTGTTTTATAAACACAATTTCCGTTGTGATTATTAATTATTAGATGGGATTTTATAGTATTGTAGATGTAATAAAAATGGAAAATTATTTAGGGTTATTTTTCACAATATTATTAAAGGAATGACTCATATGAGCAAGTTTTTCTCCCCGTTAAACGTATGTATAATCTCGATTGTTATAGCTGTTGCTTTATCATTTACATCTTATGCTGAGATGACTAATTTAATCAGCCTTAGTTTCTACTTATTAATCGTATTATTCATCCATGAGCTAGGACATGTCATTGGTGGGAAACTTGCAGGATACAAGTTTCTATTTATGACAGTTGGTCCAATAACGATTGAACGAAATCCAAATTTAAAAGTTATACCTAATAATAATTGGGTGGCATTTGGTGGGCTTGCTAGTTGTGTACCAACAGAGATAAACTTAACTAATTTAGTGAAACGACATAAAATATTTGTTGCAGGTGGTCCCGTACTAACTGCCATTGCTAGTATTATTAGTTTATTAATATGGAACATGACAGATTCCGAAATAGCAATGATATTCATGATTTTCAATATAGTCATTTGTTTCGCAACCGCAGTCCCATTTCAAGGATCAGATGGTAGTGTTTTTCTTCTCTTGCAAAAAGGTGGAAAAGAGGCAGAAACACATTTAGCAACGCTCTTATTACTGAAAGAAATGATATCTCCAAAAAATCCAATAGATTGGGATAAACAATTGATTAAAGAGGCACAAAACGTAGATGTTTCATCTGATACAATCACAAATGCTTATTTATTGTTCTATTATCACATAGTGACGGCCAATTATTACAAAGCATCTGAATCGATCGCATTGTATAAACAACTTCCAATTACAAAAAAAACGAAAATGAACTTACAGTTTATTACTCATATTCAACAAATTGATTCTTTGCTAAAACCAGAGCCTGATTATCAATTCATTAAAAGCTTACATTTGCAAATGTCTAAAATAATAGAGCCTATTAGCTATAAAAGAAGTGAGGCGATACTTGCTTATATAGATGGTAATGTAGAACATGCAAATCACCTACTTGAAGAAGTGATGGGAAAGTGTATGAAAAGTATCGCTCAATATGGATTTTATGAAGCTGAAGTTCAACTTACTCAAGTTGTAAAGAAACAATTAAAGAATATCCATGCTATAAGGAATGTAGATGAAAGAACACTTTAGTAGAACAATCCTAGTTTATATAAGGTAAACAATCTGGCGCTGATCTGTAACAAGGATTAGTGCTTTTCTTCATTTTAGGGCCATATTGTGGAATAAAGCTTATCGAGCTAATGGATAGAGCACTCATTTAATATTCTTGTTTGGGAATAAAACAAAAGACATAAAATACGTCAAAAGTATCGACATATTTTATGTCTTTTGTTATTATTGACTTAAATTACGTCAAGGAGTGAAGAAAATGAGTGCAAAGAACACTAAAACCATTCGATACATCGAACCATCGCAACGTGCTGGCATGAGGTTCATGCAACAAGGTTATGAGGGTAGCATCATCATGCTGAACCTGCTGCGTTTTCGTGATGTTGCCGATTACACAGCCAATCCTGAGCTAGAATCAGAGCTCCCAATTAGTGGTGCCGAAGCTTTCAACCGCTATATCGAGCACACCCTCCCATTTCTCCGTGAAAGCGGGGGAGAAGTCATGTTTCTTGGCGATAGTGGAGAGTTTCTTATCGGTCCAGAAGACGAAAGATGGGATCTTGTCATGATAATTCGCCAGAACAGCGTGCAGTCGTTTCTTGCTTTTTCAAGTAATCAAGACTACCTAGCCGGTATAGGACATCGGACTGCAGCAATCGAAGATTCACGCCTTCTGCCTATGACAGAACTTCCGATACCGATTTAGTTAAAGGAAAATGCACACATTAGATAAATGTCAATTAACCCCGAAATGATAGCGGATCGAAGGTGAGTTGACGTTTAATTTTCTGTAAATTCATCATGCTTTTCATGTAAGAATCGATTGTATTCTTTTACAGCAAAACTATTAGGAACATATTTTTTTGCTAATTCGTTATGCAACTTAGCTTTTGAATAATCTTCTAAATAAATATAACAAGCGCATAATTTTAGGTGGGGAATCCATGTGTAACATGATTGTTGAAAAATGGGGAATCCACTATCTTCTAATTGAGGTATTTCGAAAGTTGTTGCTATTTTATACCAACTGATCGCTTGGTGAATTTCTTTTTTTAACTGAAAGCATTTTGCCAATCTGCAACATATTTCAGCTCTTGGGGAATCAACCTTAAAGGAGGCTAAGCAATACTCAATTGCATTATCATAATCTTTAAGGTTAATATAAGTGTCGGCAATCTTCCATATAGCAAAAGACTTAAGTTCTTTATCCTGATTTTCTATAGCAAGAATGTTTTTATACAAGTAAATTGCTTGATCATAATATTTATGATCTAAGCATTCATTAGCATAATGTAAAATATCCCTCGGAGAAAACGTTACCCCTTTGGCTATAGCTTTCTCGTATATTATAATATTTCGATTTGATTTCTTTCGCTCTCTTTTATGCTTTATAGTAATATCTGTTTTTAATACTTTACCGGAAACCTCAATTACTTCATGAACATATCCATGCCATTTGAAATTACATTGCCTTTTCAATATACGATTACGATAGGTTGTTACTAGGTTGTCATTTGAGCTACATTGGTTTACCATCATGACAGAATCAGGGTTAAGCTCACCTAGGTTTTTTTTCAATTCAGCAATTTTATGTTGACTTTCTGTTGGCACAATATGATCGGCATCAAGCCACATAATATAATCTTTTGTAGCTTTTGAGAAAGAGTAATTCCTAGCCTTTGAGAAATCGTCCACCCATACAAAGTCATAAACTTTATCAGTGTATTTCATTGCTATTTCCTTCGTTCTATCGGTTGACCCAGTATCAACAATAATAATCTCATCTATTAAATCAACTATGGAAGATAAACATCTATCTAATACTTCTTCTTCATTTTTTACAATCATACATAGACTAATTTCTGGCTTGCTAATGTTATTCACCTCTTTTTTTATATTAATAGAAGGTAAACAATTCTAAAGCTTTTCTCACTATTTTATGACCGATTGGAGGAGGTGTTACATTTTAAACTAAGCATTTAACGTCAAACACATTTTTCATCAATACCTTGGCTAATGTCCTTTGCAAAAGGGTATGTGTATGAATATAAATAAAAGAAGTGTGAAATCTCACTATATTGCTGAAAGGATATGGTAATTATGTCAAAGTGTAAATGTAAAGGAGATCTAAATAAGGGAATTATATGTAATTGTGAATTTGATACTTTTACATTATCAGACGGTAACCCTCAAACTCCGTTTGTGCCTATAGAATTAACGACTGATTCGATACTAGTTAAAGAAAAGGATTGTATCTTAAAGATTGATTCGATGGTAGACTTACAAGCGGACATTATGACTCTAGGGCAGATTGATGTAAATTATGTAGTAGAACGTATTACAGGTGGGGATGCTACAACAATATGTATGTATAATGTGTTTGAAGAAAGGCTGGATAGTGTTTTTACGTTAACCCCAAATAACACAGTTTGTGATACTCCACCAATAGGCAGTCATAGGTATAGATTATCGATTACAGATGCAAATACAGATTTAAATAATATGCTTGATAGTACTTGTCGGTGCATAAATGTCACTACTTTCAAAAAAGATAAGGAAAAGTAAAATAAGTGTATGTTACATTAGCTATTGAAAATTTCCCAGTATGTAAATCCTTTCATTTTTACATGTTAGTCCAAGGTGTTTGTGTCACGATATAAACTACAGCGCAGGGGCGACCAATAAAATGAAACCTTATTAAAATCAACAATAAAAGATATCTTCTTATATGTCACAAAGAAGTGCCTTTAACGGAGAGGTTTTCTTTGAATAATAATAAATCCTGATTTTAATTATACGGAGAGTGTGTTTAAAATGCGTATTTTATTTTTAGAAAAACATCCGATGTGGATTCACGGACTGCCTAGAGGCTTTAAAGACTTAGGTCATGAAGTCAAGGTATGTGAAATAGCATCAAAATCCGAACTTTTTAATACGATAGCTATTTATAATCCTCATCTCATATTTTCAATGGGATGGACAAGAGAGCATAGAAAAGAAAAACAAAACTGGTTAAAGGAATATCTTGAAAAAACAAATATCCCTCATGTTTATTGGGCTACTGAAGATCCCGCACATACAAAAACTTTTACATTACCATTAATTCAAAATAGTAAAATTGATTTTATTTTTACTATTTGTCCTTCTTTTGTGAAAATCTACAAAAAGTTAGGTATACCTTCAGCTCGTTTAGATTTTGGATATCATCCAGACACACATTTTAATACTAAACCTGAACCTAAATATGCAAAGTCCATAGCAGTAGTTGCTAATGCATACCCACATCGTCTTAGAAAAAAAACTAATCTTTACCGTTACAAATCTACTAAAATATTAATTGAACCGTTAATAAAAGCAAATATACGAGTTGATTTTTGGGGAGTAGGTTGGAAAAACATGCTAGATATACTTGATGTGAAAATTCCTGATGATTGGATTCATGGTTATCTCCATTATTTAGAGACCCCAAAAGTATATAGTAGTTCTCATATCATCATAGGCCTTCAAAACCAGCAAAAACAACTTACACAAAGAACTTTTGAAATATTAGGTTCAAAAGGGTTTTTTATAACATCTGATACGCAAGAGATAAGACACTTATTTACACCAGGATATCACTTAATTACATCCTCTTCAGCAGAAGAAACAGTAGAATTAGTAAAGCATTATTTATTAAAAACTGAAGAAAGAGATATTATAAGGAAACAAGGTAAAGACATGGTGGAAAAAAATCATACTTATAAACATAGGGCATTGTATATAATCGACATATTGCAAAGAAATGGGATAATAGAAAATATGATTGGATAAGTGTATTCATAAGATTTCTCTCAGGTTACCATATATAATTAACTCTCTAGCGAAAATTAGAGCAGTCTTTTAATCTCGATTTGATTTATGTTTTTGACAAGTGAATTATTTTCTATATAACCTCGTATTGTTAGGTTGGGATAAGTAATAACATTTTTACCGATAACTGAACCAGGATTTAGCACACAATTAACTCCAATTTTCGAATCATCACCTACAATTGAACCTAGGTAATTTAAATTAGTTGGAATAGTTTTATTATCTATCGTCGTTACTTTTATTTTCCCTCCAAAAGGAACATTTTTAAAATTTGATAAATGTACCCCACCGCCAAGATTGACATTTTTACCGAGTATAGAGTTACCCACAAAATTATAATGAGGAGCACTAGATCCATTTAGTATTATTGAATGCTTGATTTCTGAGCAACTACCAATTATACAGTTATCACCAATGATTACGTTATCTCTAACATATGCCCCGTGATAAATCTTAACATTTTCTCCGATTATAGCGGGTCCCTTAACGTAAGCACCTCGTTCTATAAAACTATTTTTACCAATAAATATATTTTTATTATTCACAGAATTCTCATCTTCTACCTCTCCATTTATAGTAGGATTTTGATTTGAAAATATTGTCTGAATAAAATTAGGTAATATTTGTAATACTTCCCAGTAGTGTTCTTTATCACTAAATATTTTCTTCATAAAAAAATCTTCATAGGTTAAAAGATCTTTTATTTTATACAACCAAATCCCTCCTTTGGCAATTACTAAACTTTGTTACAAAATACTATGTATAAAAGATAGTAATTATTCAAGGTACATACGTGGTGTAAACGTCAAGTATGTGTTATGTTACCTAACTTTCTTTCAATTCTATACATTTAGTCATCGATATGTTAGTCCTGACAAAATTCTATCAATTCTTTCTGATTAAATATTCAAACTAGAGAAATAACACTAGAATAGAGTCCAAGACAAATGATAAACAGTGATGGTAAAATTGTATATGCCGTTGTTATTTGAAAGTCTAATTGATGAGGTAATATGAATAAAAATAGATAGAATACATAAATGGGTTTTTGTAGCTAATGAGTATAGTTAATTATCTTGGTTGTAATTTCACACTACCTTACAGTAACGACAATTTGGATGAGAAGGTTTTTTAAATGATGAAATAAGGAATCCAGTAAAGAAATATTTTTCAACCAAGAATATATACGAGGTTTTTACTGATTTAGGTGTTGGTATGTCGTTTAATGCTAACAACCAAGACCCTTACTATAATAAAAGTAATAAAGAAGAAAAAGAGAGTTTCCTTACGTTATGTGATTTTTTAAAAAGATACCTTAACTAAGGGGATTATTGCGAGTGATATACTTGTTGATTTGGAGAAGACGAAGAAGATAGAAATTATGATTTAGACCAAACTATCGACCTTAATAACATTGAAATCAATAACATCTCGATATTCGAGAAAACTTTATTGATATTAAGGAGATAGTATTCAGTTAACAGTGACTTTCACGAATGAAGCTTCCCTGAAAAAGAAATTCAATCTAAGAGCAATCGACCCGAAACCATAACAGTAGATTATTTTACATAAAAAAGATATCTTAGTTTTTTATTACAGTAGTAGGCCATAAATATGGTAAGTGGATCTGAATCCGCAACACGGTGACTATTATTAGGTACTCCCATTTGTTGTGCTTATCTACCACAACATGGTGCTTGTATATAGAAGTGTGAGTACTACAAAAGTCCAACAGTAGAGATTCTACTGTTGGTAAACGCCATGATCATTTTTATATTTCAACCATTCGTTTATTTCATTCATAAGGTACATTCTTTTATCACCAATTTCAAGATAAGGTAGAAATCGATAGGTATCATAACTAGATAACTGAACTTTTAAACCATCGTCTTCATTAATAATTTCATTTAGTTCATCTTCAGAAATATGTAGATATTCAAGTAATTCAGACTGAGTCAATAAATCATCATACTCTTCTTTTTCTGTATCTTTTTGAGTAGAATTAGAGACTATGTGAGCACTCCAAACTATTGAGGAAGAAAAGATTAAAACATATAGCAGATATAAGAAGTATTTTTTATTTTCCATAGATGTACTACTACCCCTCTCTATCTTAATATACCTCATCTATAATATCATATAACAACAAGTTTTTTATAACTCAGAGTGTGTTATTTTTTTATGGTTTTTATATTTCCACTACTTGTTATCTACTATTAACTTACACGATATGGAGTAAATGTGAAATGCAGGTACGAGTAGATTTTTAATTTTGTGGCATGTTATAAAACTACAAGTTTGCCAGTTATGATAAAATTAGGAAGGAAATATGAAGGTGAGCCCTTAAACATTATGACAGTTTAGTAGATGGGTAATTATGATGAAAAATAACTTATGGTCAGGAATATTGATGTCTTGAATAGTGTTTAATAGTTGGTTGTTAGTAGAATTAATTAACAGCTTCATTAAAGGGGCTGGTTTAGATGGACTATCGTTTTGTTTATTTTTAGTGGGATTAACACTTTTCTTTTATGTAGGTAAAAAGAATGGTGGAATTAGGTTTTAGTTTTCTAATAACAAATATCTTTTTCTACTAACACTTATTAGTTTAATAAAAAATGGAAGTTCTTATCAAATTGACGATAATCTGGAATAAAGGTTAGCCTCTATTTTTATGGCCATATTGTGGAGGAATTCTTAGATCACTTATTGGACATTAACTTTCCAAATTAGTCTCTTCATACTATGGCGCCATATAGCAGATTATTATAAAAAACTATTATGTATTTTGCTAGCTTCAACTATCATTACAAATAGAAGATACATAATAATCCAACATAGGAACAAATGGTTTAGACAATCCTACAAAAAATGATTTTCGTAAATTCACATTTGACTTTGTAGTCGAACACTCTACAACAACTACACGAAAATTTGAATTCCCCGAGCGTTGGATATGGAAGGAAACCACAAACAAAATAGATAACCTTCAAGATAGATATTGGTTTGGTAAAGGATATAGTCGAAATAAGGATAGTGAGCACTTTGCAAATTATGGGTGTGAATTTGTTTTTTACTCAAAAGGGTTGAATGAAGAAGAAATAAAAAAGGCTTTTAATTCCATAATTTTTAAACTTTATTTAGACACAGAAGAAGGAGAAAGAATTGAAAAGGAATATAAAGTTGGTAAGTTAATTAAATTCGATAGCAACGAAAGTTCTTTAAACAACTGGTGAGGTAGTTTTAAAAAAACTATTGATGGGGGTATTGAAATGAAAATAAGCAAAAGCAATGCTGAACATTACATATGGGGGGATAACAGTGACGGGTGGCACTTAGTGAAAAATCAAAATTTAAGTGTTATTCATGAACGTATGCCAGCTAATACGTCTGAATCAAATCATTATCATAAAGAAGCACACCAATTTTTCTTTGTCTTATCAGGAATAGCAACCATTATAGTAAATGGTAAAGAGATAACCTTAAATCCTCAAGAAGGAGTTGAAGTTCCTCCTTTGCTACCTCACCAAATGTGTAACAAGTCAAATAATGAAGTTGAGTTTATCTTGATATCTCAACCTTCAAGTAAAGGTGATAGGTTTTTGGTAGATTAAATTGTTTGAACAATTTGGAGATGTATTCTAAACATAATTTAAGCAACTTCAATACTCTATTTCATCATGATGAAGAATTTTGCTCCTAAAATAAAACATTTAATATAAACCTCGTCCTAAAAGATATTACTTTTTCCAAAATGGGTCAACTAGAAAAATGAATCGCTGATCTTATAATCCGAATGCGCGTTTCTTTAAGAAACGTGCCTTTTTCCTTTTTTTGTGCTTTATCATTTTTCGGTCAGAAGACCCCCACTTCAAACCGAAAATGATGGAGGAGAATCCGTTGTCATAAACACTTACAAAAAACAATTAGGACATTTCAAAATCAACAAGGAAAACTCAATATCAATTGGTTTATCTGATGCTAACCTTACTGGATTTCTTACAGACTATTTCTTTACACACTCAGACACTGGGGAGAAATATCTGTATGGAATAGTGAATATGTCTAAAAATGTAAAAGAAATAAGAGTTAGTTATGATTTACCTAAGACGAACAATTTGCCATCAGAAAGGATTACAAGAAAGTCTTCAGTAGAAAATAATTTGTTCTTGTTTAATATGGGTGATAACACAGAAATGGGTGTAAATTGTTGTTTTCTTTTTATGATGGAGATGGCAATTTAATTAAAAAGTCTTCTGAGTTTGCTTATTAAACAAACAATGGGGGGTCTTGAAGGCTATTATCAATCTCTTTTTTATTTTTATTGAATTCGCACCATTAATAATGAAAAAAAGACAGTTTAAGAGCTATTTGACGGAAAGTTTTTAGAAAGGGTAAACAACGCATAAAAATGTTAAGTGGCGTGTAGTTCAATATATTTTTTATTGCAAGAAATGTCAAAACCTATTATAATTTAAATGGAAATTCAATATTTAGTAGTATAATTAAGTTGATAATACAATATTTTGTTATCTAGTAAAAAAGGTGTCGGAAAATCGACATAGGTGTTCGGAAAATATGGAACATCTCTTTATAGGGAATTTGGTGAAAATCCAAAACTGTACCCGCAACTGTAAGTGCTGATGAAATAAGCGAAACCACTGTGAAGTACGATTTCATGGGAAGGGCTTAAAGTAAAGCGAAGCACAAGTCAGGAGACCTGCCTTTTTTATGAAGTGCTATTTTCTTCGGGAGTTGGGAGAATAGGACGAGGAGAAGAAAAATCATTCAAACATTTTTTTTGAATGATTTTTCTTAAAAGGGTGATAATTCTCTCTTTTACATATCCATCGTTCTGTTCGCTCATCTTACTAAGGATGAGCTTTTTTATATTTTAGGATGAACAGGGTCTAGCTCTGCCTTCTAACCTATTGAATCACCACACAATATAACTAGCTTGTGAAATGTTTTCATTGCATGTAGGTGGCAAGCGAGATTCATACGCATTTTTATTAAAAGGGGATGGAAAGAATGCAAAAGGTATTAGTTGAGTATCAGCAGCTGGCTGATGGTACGTCTGAAATGGTTTTAGATTATGTTCAAAAAATAGCTGATAGATTTCCTCATTTATCATTTGATGAATATCGAGAGAAATTGATGCTAGCATTTGAGAATAAAGATGAATGGCATAATGACCAACTAACTAACGTGTTAATATTATCAGCATTGGAAAGAATTACAGCGTTAGAGCCTGATTGGACATTCTTTGCTGCAAATATATACCTTGATTCGCTTTATCAAAAAGCGGCTAAAAATAGAGGTAAGCAGTCAGGTTGCCAATATGGTTCCTTTTATCAATTGCTATTAAAGCTGACAGAGATGGGAATTTATAGTCCGAAATTACTGGCACAATATTCAAGAGAAGAAATTGATTTATTAGCAGACATTATCGTACCAGAGCGGGATCAACATTTTACATATATCGGTTTATTAACATTATCGGATCGCTATTTGGCGAAGTCTCATCAAGGAGAAGTATTTGAGCTACCACAAGAGCGATTTCTCATCATTGCAATGACATTGATGAGTAACGAAAATAAGGAAAATAGATTAGCACTTATTAAGGAATCGTATTGGGCACTTTCTAATTTGTATATGACGGTTGCAACACCAACACTTGCTAACGCTGGAAAAAGCTATGGTCAGTTATCAAGTTGTTTTATAGATACAGTTGATGATAGCTTGCAAGGAATATATGATTCAAATACAGATATCGCGAATTTATCTAAAAATGGTGGAGGGATAGGTGTTTATTTAGGAAAAATTAGAGCGAGAGGTAGTGACATAAAGGGTTTTAAAGGTGTTTCATCAGGGGTTATACCTTGGATGAAGCAGTTAAATAATACGGCGGTCTCTGTTGACCAGCTTGGTCAAAGGCAAGGAGCGATTTCAGTTTATTTAGATGTATGGCATAAGGATATATTGTCGTTTCTTGATACGAGATTAAACAACGGAGATGAAAGGCTACGTACACATGATCTATTTACCGGAGTGTGTATACCTGATGTATTTATGGAGGTTGTTGAAAAACGAGGTGAATGGTATCTTTTTGACCCACACGAAGTAAGAAAAACAATGGGTTTTTCATTAGAGGATTATTTTGATGAGGAGCTTGGCAAAGGGTCTTTCCGAGATAAATATTGGGAATGTGTCAACAATCCTAGACTTTCAAAAGAAGCTGTAACGGCGATAGATATTTTCAAGGCTATTATGATTTCACAGTTAGAAACAGGAACACCATATATGTTCTACCGAGATACAGCAAATAGAGCAAACCCAAACAGACATAAAGGAATGATATATTGTAGTAATTTGTGTACAGAAATTATGCAAAATATGAGTCCTACAGTTGTTGTTGAACAAAAGGTAGATGATGGACAAATCATTACTGTGAAAGAGCCTGGGGATTTTGTCGTTTGTAATCTATCATCAATCTCATTAGCTAAAGCAGTTCAGGATGATGTCCTTAACCGATTAATAAAAATACAAGTTCGTATGCTTGATAATGTAATAGATTTAAACGCAATTCCTGTATTACAAGCAGAAATAACAAATGAAAAATATAGAGGGATTGGGTTAGGTACATTTGGGTGGCACCATTTATTAGCATTAAAAGGTATAGCGTGGGAAAGTGAAGAAGCTGTCGCTTATTGTGATGAACTGTATGAACAAATTGCGTACGAAACGATTCAAGCTAGCATGGAATTGGCGAAGGAAAAAACACCCTATCCTGCATTTTATGGATCAGATTGGGAATCAGGAGAATATTTCGAATACAGAAGATATCATTCAAAGCAATGGATTGAGTTAAAAGGAAATGTTAAGAAGTACGGTATTCGTAACGGCTATTTGCTTGCAGTAGCACCTAATTCATCAACTTCAATTATTGCAGGGTCTACAGCAAGTATTGATCCGATATTTAGAAAAGAATACTCTGAAGAGAAAAAGAATTATAAAATACCAGTTACTGCTCCAGATTTAACACCTCATACAAATTGGTATTACAAGTCGGTTTATACTATTGACCAAAAGTGGAGTATTATGCAAAATGCGAAACGACAGCGTCATATCGACCAATCGATTTCATTTAATATTTACGTTCGGAATGACATAAAGGCGAAAGAATTATTGGAGCTTCATACACTTGCTTGGCGAAATGAATTAAAAACAACCTATTATGTACGGTCAACATCGACTGCAAACATTGAAGATTGCGATAGCTGTCATAGCTAGAAGAGGGGGATATTGATGATTACAATTGCAAAACGAGAGCTTATGGATACACAAGCACCAAACTGTTCAACAAGTATTGTCAACGGGGCAAGTTCAAATATATTAAACTGGGATGACGTCCGTTTTCCTTGGGCATACCCAAAATACAAAATAATGTTAGCAAACTTTTGGACACCGTTTGAAATTAATATGGGCAAGGATATAAAACAATTTCCTCAACTCTCTCAAGTTGAGCAGGAAGCTTTTTTGAAAATCATTGGATTATTAGCTCTTTTAGATAGCGTTCAATCTGACTATGCAAGTAAGGTTGCTGACTATATTACAGATTCTTCTGTCAATGCACTTATGATTATGCTGGCTCAGCAAGAGGTCGTTCACAATCACTCGTATTCCTATGTTTTATCAAGCATCGTACCAAAAAAAATTCAGGATGAAGTGTTCGAATATTGGCGTACAGAAAGTACATTACGAAAACGTAATGACTTTATCACGAATGGATATAAAGATTTTACTAAACAACCATCCATCGACAACTTTTTGCACTCGATTATTTATGATGTGATTTTAGAAGGCTTGTTTTTCTATAGTGGCTTTGCTTTCTTTTATAATTTAGCACGAAATCAAAAAATGGTTGCAACATCAACGATGATTAATTATATAAATAGAGATGAACAAATTCATGTAGGCTTATTTGAAAAAATATATAAAGAAGTTTTGAAGGAAAATCCAGAGTATAACACTCCAGAACTGGAGCAGTATGCAATTAGTGCATTCCGGAAAGCAGCAGAATTAGAAATTGAATGGGGACGTGAAATAATAGGTAATAAGATGGATGGAATTGTATTTGAGGAATTGGAGCAATACATTCAATATATGGCCAATAAACGTTGTCATCAATTGGGGCATGGTAGAAATGTTTTTCCTCATGCACCGATAAAAAATCCATTGCGATGGATTATCGCTTACCAAGAAGTCGATTTAGGTAAAACAGACTTTTTTGAACAAAAATCTCGTCAATATACAAAAGCATCCGATGTGAATGGTTTTGATGATTTGTAATAAATGAAAGCTTCATAAATGGTTTCTAGAAACTTAAGGGGTATCTGTAAGTGGAATCTTTGTGTTTTTTTAATAATCATCTTACCCACACAACCTTTTAGAGGGGCATTCAAAATGGAATATAACTGAATAGGATATACTATCGTAAAGTACTAGTACCATACATTAAGGATATGGATATTGAAGATTATTTAATTAGAACACGTTAAAAAAAGCATCTCAATCAATAGAGATGCTTTTTGTTTAGAGAACTATTAGCTTCTTAAATGACTTAAAATCCTTGTGAGTACGTATGCCCCCAAAGCATAATTAGTAGCAGAATCAAAAATTCATTACCGCTTCTCATTAAAGTATAAAAAATACCGAGATGTTGGTCATATATGTACAGAATAAACAAAAGTGTAAGTTCTACGATAGTGACGATTGGACAGGAAATTATTATTTTTTACCAACAATTTCTTTAGTTTGGGCAATTACAGTTTCTAAGCTATTTAATTCATTAGGGTCTTCAATGGAAATAGAATAGAATGTATTACCATCAGCTAAAAAAGATGCTATATCAATACTTTCGTATGTAAAGCCTAGTTTCTTAAACGTGTTTAAAATGTTAAAAGCTTCTTGGCTAAAAGCCTCTTTAGAAACAAAGTAAGCATCTGGAGCATGAGGTTTTATGGTAAGGCTAATTCCAATAGGTTCAACTCCAGAGTATATATCCTTAGTAAGGTACTTATTCTTAGGAAGTGTAACATGTGAGCTCATTTCTTCTATGGGAATATTTGTATTTTTATTCAGCATTACCTTGAACATTTTATTTATCAATTCACTTTGACTCTTTTCGATTCGATAATGGTAATCATCGAAAATACTATATTTTTTATAATAAAGTCTTCCTTCATCTCTTCTGTCCTTTTTATTTATAACATCAACAATATGTTCATTTAAAATTGAATTATAATGAACACCTGAAATTTCTAGATCACCATTATAGGTTTCGTTAATGTAGATCATAGCATTATTCTTAGCGGTGAAATACTCTAAAGGAGATCCATAAATTGAACTGTGCACGATTATGGATAAGGTTGCGAAGATAATGCTGAAAAGAAATGAAATAATATACTTAATTTTTCGATAATTTTTATTAAACTTTATAATACACACTCCTAATAAGTAGGCTGCGCAAATTTCTATAATGTTGCTAAATAAAATGAAGATATTAATATCAGTAGCTTTTGAAGCACTTATTATATAATGCACTATTAAAGTGGTGGATAGCATCCACCATATCTTGTATCCAACAAAATATAAACAAAATGCAAGAAGTAATGTAATAGGCAAAGTAGCTAGTAGACCATGATCTAAAACTGTGTAACTAATTATAATAGCTGTTAGTAAAGTTCCACCAACATCCCTGAATTGATGAACTAATTCTTTTGTGTCCATTAGGCATCTCCCCATGTTAAATATTAGGTTTTCTCTATTCTTAACAATATCATATTTTACAAGAAATATTTTTCAATATTACAAGGATTTTTTTGAAGCTACAAGAATACCATCTCCTTAGCATAGATTAAGCTGGCGATAGTCAGCTTTTTTGTAGATCAATCAATGCTGTATTAAATCTAGTTTGTATAATAGCAGTTATGAAAAGTTGTGGAAATAAGTACATTTACATAGATTTCTACACATTTTAATCACGGGATATATGTTAGTCCAACCTTCTGGTTGCCGAATTCCTCTCCAATGGCTACATGGGCAGCAGGACAAACCCTTATAGAAGTTGGGGCAGATATAAATGAACCAATGGTTAAATCAATGATTAATTATTTGATTAGTACAAATGATTTGGAAACAGGGATGTGAGCTTCTGTACTACTTGGAAATAATGATTATCCACATGCACCTTGGTGGCATTGGCAAGTAGGCGTTCAGAACAAATGGATGTTTAACCCTAGTTCAGAGTTGGCTGCCTATCTTGTTCATTGGTCTTCTGAAATAGATGAAGCTGCTGAAATTGGCTGGAACTCCATACAAAAAGCAGTAAATCATTTAATGGATCAAAAGGAAATGGGTAGGCATGAAATTAACACAACAATTATGTAGAATAATAGAGCCTTATGAAGCTATATTTAATTCTAAACTTTCATATACATTACACAACGTTAATGAAAAAATCATGGTGCTGGCCGAGCAATGTGTCGATAAGAATGTATCTGCCTGGAATGAAGGTTATAAAGCTCTTCCCTTAGATTTTATTGCTAGTCCAAAAGATCCTCTTTGTGATAGGTTTGGTCATTAGTTGAACAAAATCTAGATTTTTATGTTAAACAAATGTCTGATGAAGGTATATGGGATTTATCATGGAGTTGGGAGAGTTATGAAGAACAATTCGAAACTGCACGAAATTATTGGAAAGGAATTCTTGTCGTTGATAGATATAATAAACTAAAGAAGTTCGGATTATTGGAATAGAAATTCTATTATTACCTAATGATTTGATAAAACTATTGATTTAGTTCAAATATGTGACTTCAGTCTTTCTCATAAATTGATTATAAGGGACATAAAAATGATAATAAAACAGTGCTTTAAAAGTTGTTAAAACAAATTCAAAGCATAGTAATATTAATAGAGAATTAGAAAGAAATGTGCTTAATAATCTTTTTCTTTTGAGCTAGGCTCTAATGTGTAAACGGGGTTGCTATCAGCAAAATCGAACTGCAAGGTGTGAATTTTTATATAGTTATCATAAATTTACAAAAGAAAAGATGAGAAAAACATTTTTGTATACGTGTTTTTTTCTTAATTTAATAGGCTTTATTTTCTCTTACATTCTAGTAGTATTCTATAATTTTTATAGTCTATAATCCAAGAAAAGATACCCCCTAACGTTAGTTTTTTTCGTGTTTAGTTCTTAGTTCGAAAAGGAACAATCAATGCGAAAACATCTATGAACAAAAGCTTAAATGATTTCTACAGAAAGTTAGAAGTTCATTTTGGGAGGTGTATTTATCTATAAAAAAATAAATACTCTTATTTGTTTATTCATTATAGTAATGTTAAGTGCTGGTTGTATAAAACAACCTAACCAATTATTATCAAATGAATTAGCAAAAACACATCGAAGTAATTTGTCAGAAAATAGTAATGGAGCGTTATACAAGTCAAATGATTTACAGTCACTATCGAAGATGGTCATTGAAGCACCGCTACTTCAACAGTTACCTGAACTTCCAAGAGGTTGTGAAGTTACTAGTCTTGCGATGCTACTTTCATATGCAGGACTTCAAATAGATAAAATGGAACTAGCAGAAAAAATTCCGAAAGTACCTTATTATAATCAAGGATTGTACGGAGACCCTAATGATGGGTTTGTTGGCGATATGTATTCATATGATAATGATGGCTATGCTGTGTTCAATAAACCAATTGAGAGTCTTGCAAATCACTACATGCCTGGGCAAATTATTAATTTAACTGGAAAACCGTTTGAATTAATTGAAGATTATATAAAAAAAGGAGTACCTGTATGGGTAATCACTACAAGTACTTATAATGTTGTACCAAAAAAATATTGGGAAACGTGGGAAACAGCTTCAGGATCGATAAAAATAACTAAAAAGGAACATTCAGTGCTATTGACTGGTTTCGACAATAAGTATGTTTATGTAAATGACCCTCTTGTTGAGGAAAAAAATAGGAAACTAAATCGTGAAGAGTTTTTTAGTGGATGGAAGCAACTAGGAAGTCAAGCCATTACGCTATCTCTTAAATTAAATCCTGTTGCTCACCATAGTTTTTATTAAGTGAATTTGATATAAATCAACTTAATCAATGTCTTACGAGAACCTTTTGACTAGGATTGCCTAGAACAGAGTAACTATAAATCTGGGTGAGAGTTATTTGAATCATTATCATCATGTTGAAAGGTTAGAACCTCTTCAACTGGTTGATATGATTGGCCATAAAACTTTTCGTCTTTATATGTATGAATGTGCTCATACGTTTTTTTCATGCTGCGGAATATCGTTTGTTCAACGTCTTTTTCTGTTTCGTTATGAGGCGTCCAATATAAAATTTCCATCTCATTTACTTTATCAGTTGCTAATGACCGACGACGATAAGTAATATTTTTTGCATGTGTAAAGCCTTCCCGTTTATAAAATCGAAAGCGCTTTTCTGTATCTGTATCTTCATAATCAAGGGGTTCAACTTCAAGTAATATTGGCTTTTTTTGCTGTTTCATTTTGTCAATAAGCTTATGTCCTAGCCCTTGACCTCGCGCATTTTTTGATACAAATAAATAATCGATCATAATGAACTCTTCTGTTTCGACGTACATCAAGACGTGATGAAGCCCTTCGTCCTTGAAATAAATTTTACTCTTTTCTTTTAATAGAGCTTCCATATGCTCCTTAGACTTCATTTCTTCGATAGGAAAGTATTGGTTTAATTTTTCATACCAATTCATAACATAATGTCTCCTTACTTTATTAAGTACAATTCTGAAAAACTAAAATAGATAAGGGTTAAGAATAGCACTACTCATCAATTTATACAACTACTAATAAGAATTGACTATTATGGTAAACAACTCAGTATATTATGACCAGTTGAAAGGTATTAAATTCAACTTAATAACTAAAGTGAAATATATTTTTTCCAATAAATATCAAAAACATATTGATAATTAGCGTGAATATGTTATAATTGCTTAGCATCGAACGTTTGTTATCAAGTTTTATATAATGCCAGTCTATATTTGAATTTTTCTAATTCACTGGCGTGATCATCGGAGTCACAAGGATGAAAGAGAGGTAGGGCTTTCATTGTTTTAGATGAACGAATGTTAATTTGTGCTAGTAATCTTATGAAAGAAATTTAGGTCAAATTATGTATAAATATAGTTAATGGAGTAAATAATTCATGTATTATAAAGAGTTATCACTTCAACATTGGTGCTTTTTATAATATGTGAATTTTTTATTTTGTATAGAAGTGATAATGAAGCATATTATTAAATTTTGGAGGTATTTTTATGCAAACAAACGGTAAAGTAAAATGGTTTAATGCTGAGAAAGGCTTTGGATTTATTGAAGCTAATGATGGCAACGATGTATTTGTACATTTTAGTGCAATTACTGGTGAAGGCTTTAAAACTTTAGAAGAGGGACAAGAAGTTCAATTTGATATCGTTGAAGGTAACCGTGGCCCTCAAGCTGAAAACGTTGTAAAGCTGTAATAGGAACACAATAAATAAACTAAACCCGATGTGTAATCTACACATCGGGTTTTTTTATTTGCAGGTTTGTTTAATAACGCAAGTTTCCACATTTTAAAAGAGAAGATGCCCTATGTTTATGACTTCGATCAATACAAAATAATCTATTTGAAAAAACATACGATAGATGATATCAATACATGTTGATGGAATATTAAGTGACGATTTTGCAAAAGTTTCAGCTAAGAGCGTGTAAATCCTTTATATCTACTCCCCTGAAATGTCAATTTTCCTTGATCGCCTTCGACGAGCATACCATATTCTTTGCCGCTAACTTGTAGCTCAATGCGATCACCACTTTCAACTTCAAAGGTAGCATAATAATTTGTACTAGAGCTAGTAGTAGGATGGTCATTATAGCTACTAGAGCGTCTTCTAACATTCATTCTCTTTGTCACAACAACGGCATTAACAGTTAAGACTGGTTGATTATTATTATGATTCCATTGTTTTACACCCGTTATTGCAGCAAAAATAATAAATCCAAAGACTATTATAAATCCAAATATGACTATATAAGGTATGATTTGGAACAACTCAAAACCTTGTTCAAATCCATTGTTGAATGGCATTTATCTCCCCTCCTTTCGACGACAATTCAAGTAAGAATGAAAAAAATGATGCACATCACATTATAACAAAATCTTTAGAATTAGTTACCAAAAAAGTACATTTGTAGTATCAAACTCTGTAACAAATAATTCCAGTCATTCGTCTAATTGGATGAGGGGGTCAAAATGATGAGAAAAATACTTGTTCTTTTTGTATGTATGTTGATACTTACTTCATGTGGAGGGAAGGAAGATTCAGGAGCAGCTGAAAATAAAGAAACTACTACTGAATCAAGTTTTTCATATGACCAAGCTGCTCCAGATAGTAAAGAAACTTCTCTTCCAAATGGTGCTACTTATGATGATATGTATTTTGAACATTATGGTACAAATCCGTTCGTTTCAACTGAAGATGATTCACTTTCTACTTTTGCTATTGATGTAGATACAGGGTCTTATAGTGTAGTAAGGAATTATTTATCAAGAGGAACGATGCCACCTAATGATGCTGTAAGAGTTGAGGAATTTGTTAATTATTTCGATTCAAATATTACTCCACCAGAAAACGAAACATTTTCAATCCGTGTCGATGGTTCAAATTCACCGTTTGGTGAAGGTTATAAACTGATGAGGGTTGATATTAAAGGAAGAGAAATCAATGTCGATGATAGAAAACCAGCACACTTAACATTCGTTATTGATGTATCTGGGTCTATGGAACAAGAAGGCAGATTAGAGCTTGTTAAAAAAAGTTTGCACTTGCTATTAAGTCAGTTAAAGCCCGAAGATAAAGTAAGTATTGTAACTTATGGATCACATGCACGAGTTGTGTTACGACCGAGCTCCCTAGATAACATAACGGATATTGAACGAGCTATAAATGAACTTGGGCCAGAAGGGTCGACTAATGTTGAGGATGGATTAAAAATGGCTTATGAAATGGCAAGAGAAAACTTTCATCCCGGTGCAGTTAATCGTGTTATCCTTTGTTCAGATGGGGTAGCAAATGTAGGTGAGACAAGTGCGGATGGCATATTAGAACAAATTAAATCATATGCCAAGAAAGACATTACATTGAGTACGTTTGGGTTCGGTATGGGAAATTATAATGATGTGTTAATGGAGCAGCTTGCTGATCGAGGTGACGGAAACTATGCATATATTGATACGTTTTCAGAAGCTCGTCGCATCTTTATGGAAGAGTTAACGGGTACTATATATACAATTGCAAAAGATATGAAGGTTCAGGTGGAATTTAACCCCGAGACAGTGGATCGATACAGGTTAATAGGCTATGAAAATCGGGATGTGGATGATGAAGACTTTCGGAATGATACAGTTGATGGTGGTGAGATAGGTGCAGGTCATACTGTTACAGCACTATATGAACTGAAATTGAAAACGGAAAATCCAAATAATATTGGAGACGTTCACCTTAGGTTTACTGATGTGGAACTTAACGAAATAAATGAAATCACTAAACCTTTATCTATAACAGGAGATGCTGGAACAGATTTTAACTTTATTGCTGCAGTTGCAGAATTTGCAGAGATATTACGAGGTAGCTATTGGGCAAAGGAAGGGACATTTAATCATGTTCTGGAAGTAGCAGAACGAAATGCTAATACTGAGAAGGAGTTTGAATTTGTTCATATGGTAAAGGATGCAATAGGGATCGAAGCTGGAGAAAAATGATGTATCGTTCAATTCGAGCCCAAAGCTTTTCACGGTGTTAAGGAGGAGAGGTTGACCAACATATTTTCAAGGATCTATTTTACTTGATCATTAAATCGAGCATACTTCTATTGCTCAAATTTATAAAGCTGCTATCAAAACTTATTTTGATAGCAGCTTTTTTAGCCGAAGAGTGTAGTAGCAAAGCCATTTCAAAATTAAACGTTGTATTGATGTCAAGATAGGACATGTTAAGTTATTTTCTCAATCTTGATCGCACATGATTTAAATTCTGCAGTCCCAGAGATGGGATCATATTCGTTAAGTGTCAACATATTTGTCGGAACTTCAGACCAATGAAAGCTCATAAAGACAAGCCCAGGGACCATTTTTTTTGTAATCTTCGTTTTCACTTTGACACTTCCTCTACGTGAGCTTACTTTGACAAGTTCCCCATCATCCACGCCAATTTTTACCGCATCGTCAGGGTGCATATCAATTGTCTCTTCTGTTTGCTTTATTTTAACTCCATCAGCGTAGAATTTGGTTTGCGTATGTGTGTTATACGATTCATACCTTCTTCCAGTCGTAAGGGTAAATGGGTATTCCTCATCTGGTAATTCTAATGGTGCTGTATATGAGACAGGAACAAATGATGTTTTTTCGCTAGTAAATTCAGTAGTATGAAACCGATCGTGTAAATATAATGTACCAGGGTGATCCTCTGTTGGGCAAGGGTAGTGAAGCCCATTTTCGCGGTCAAGTCGTTCATACGGCATTCCACCGTACATTTCTTGAGCTAGATTACGAACTTCATTCCAAATTTCTTCACTAGACTGATACTTCATAGGATAGCCCAATCTCGTAGATAGGTCACATAAAATATCCCAATCTTCTCTTGTATTAGGGTTTGGTTCTATCGCTTTCCTTACACGCTGAACTCTGCGATCTGTATTTGTAAACGTACCCTCTACCTCGCTCCAAGAACGAGCTGGTAAGACAACGTGAGCTAACTCAGCTGTCTCAGTAAGAAATATATCTTGCACAATTAATAGATCAAGCTTTTCCAAAAGTTCTTTCGTATGTGACATATGGACATCCGCCATGAGAGGGTTTTCTCCGATTACGTATAATGCCTTTACTTCGCCACTTTCCATCTTTTCGAAAGTTCTCGTTTGAGTATCTCCAGCATGGGGGTTTATTGACACTTGCCACTCTTTTTCAAAGATTTCTCTATGCACCTGACTACTCACTTTGAAACCGCCAGGTAGTTGATTAGGTAGGCATCCCATGTCGCCTGCACCTTGAACGTTATTTTGTCCCCTTAGTGGCATAATGCCATTGCCTTCCTTACCGATATGACCAGTTAATAAAGCTAAGTTTGCTATGTCGAAAACATTATTGACACCACTATGATGTTCAGTAATGCCAAGTGTGTATGCAATCATTGCATTTGGTGCATTGGCATACTGTCTAGCGACGTTAACAATTTGTTCTGGCTGCAAACCAGTGATAGCTGCAGCAAATTCAGGAGTATATTTTGCTACCTGCTGTTGAAGGTCATTAATACCATGAGTAACACGCGATATAAACTCTGAATCATAGAGCTTTTCTTTCAATATAACATGTATGAAAGCGTTCATTAGAGCGATGTCAGAACCAACATTAATTTGTAAATGTTCATCAGCAAATTTAACCATGTCTATTTCCCGAGGGTCAATTACAATGATCTTCAGCCCTTTTTTAACAGCCCTTTTCATGCGGTTAGCAATAATTGGGTGGGCCTCGGTTGTATTCGATCCCATTAATAAAAGTACATCTGCCTTATCGAAATCTTCTAATCTATTGGTAGGGAAACCGCTTCCAAGTATAGTCGCCAGACCGGCGACGCTAGGAGCATGTCAAGTACGGTTACACCCATCAATATGATTATTTCCAATTGCGGCTCTCATAAATTTTTGAGTAATATAGTTTGTTTCGTTTGTAGAACGAGAACATGCAAACATTGTTATTGCATCTGTACCCCAATTGTTTTTAATGTACGATAATTTGTTTGCAATGAAAGATAAAGCGTCTTCCCAGCTAGTTGGTACTAGTTTTCCCGCTTTACGAATGAGAGGGGATGTTAATCTTGATGGTGAATGCACATAGTTATATGCAAAAGCTCCTTTAATACAAGTTTGTCCTTTGTTCACAGGAGCTTCTTTATCACCACGTATTCTAGTAATTTTATTATCGTTTACTTCTAAAACAAGTCCACAACCTGTGCCACAATAGCCGCAAATTGTTTTAACCTTTTTAGACTCTTCCATACTCTTATCCTCCTTTACAATCTAATAAAGATCAAGTTGTTTAACAAAGATGATAAGCTTACTATTATTTTAGCAAATCCTCATTTATGTTTGTGTAAATTTTCTAGTGAAAACATAGAAAATTTCATCATAATTACTCTGGTGATCCTTTGTTATTATTTTTTGAATTATGATTGTGAAGTGAAGAACAAATGCCACGATACTACAATTGTGCACGTGTTTCAATAAGATGTGAAAAGCTATTGTGAAATCAGCTTGTATAAAACACTCGTCTCGTAACTTTGTTGCTATTTAAATTAAATTAGTTCCAAAAATGTGGTTTTATATTGTTAGTCATCGTTTTACAGAAGAAAAGATGCCACGAAGTCTAGTTAAGCACGTATTTATTTCTGAATACGAAAACAACCTTACATAAAAGTGGAGCAGTATGATTAAGTTTTATTATATCTCAATATTTGCAATAAAGAGAAAAGATGCTACGATCACTAAATGTGAAGTACAAATTCTTATATCTTTGAAAGAATTTCAGCAATCAATGTGAAAGCTCCGTATAAAAAAACTCTTGGTCCCATTAATTGGTGACCAAGAGGTGTTTTTTAAGCTTTAAATCAATTGTGGTGAGAAATCTCAGCGTGCAAATTAATAACCAAAACGGCCTACACAAGCACAACCAATTATGATTAATAAAATGAACAACACGACTACTAATGCAAATATACCGCCACCGCCATATTCTGCCACTTATAACCCTCCTTATAGGATAATTAATGAGGCCTAATTGCCTCGTTAAAAATAACATATGCAACCTAGGTAATATTGCTTGGGTCATTCAACTATTTTATGGAGAAATTTTTCATAATTTACAAGGATTTTTTCTTATTATTTGTCGCAAAATTAACTGAAATTTAACAGCTAGATTGAGGATTTATTTTTAGGTGTTGCTCATGATACAAAGGTGGAATGGTATCGCGAACTACAATGGCATGGGTTAATCCAAAACAAAATATAAACTTATATGGCAAAAACAACGTGATAAAAGAGTGAAGGACAGCGCGCTACTTAAAGTTTGTGTTTGGCGAGGGTGTTGACTTGTTTAATCAATTTGATTTGGATGCACTCTTTTTGTAGTGTTCTTTTGTTATTCTTCTTTGCAATTGAGAATCAGTTAGGTCAACAACAAAAAAATTTTGCAATTGAGCTCATTGTTAAATGAAAAAGGCTGTTTCCTAAAGATTATTATTTAGTATAAATAATTGTAAGTCTGGAATTATCTGATAAAATAAATAATTGTGTGAAAAAGTAGAAAAAAGGAGGGTATCAATTGTCACAAGGACTTATACATCATATTGAAATAAATGTTACTGATTTGAAGACTTCAATTGCCTTTTGGAGTTGGGTATTAGAAGAATTAGGCTATGAACCTTTTCAGAAGTGGGAAAATGGTCAAAGTTGGAAAATTGGAGACACATACATTGTATTCGTTCAAACTGATGAAAGATTTATGGACATACCTTATCATAGATGCAGAGTAGGTTTAAATCATTTGGCTTTCCACGCAAGTTCACGACAACAGGTTGATGATATGACAAGAAAGTTAAAAGAAAAGGGTGTAAAAATTCTTTATACTGATAAACATCCCTTCGCAGGAGGGGAAAAGTATTACGCAGTATTTTTTGAAGACCCAGACAGAATTAAGGTCGAATTAGTAGCTCCTTGATCTCTATTTAACCTATATATTTAGAGATCTTATATTATGCATTCCTTAACATCTCAACAGCTGTTAAATTAGACTTTTGACACGTGCATTTGTCTATTCGGTTATCTAGTTAAAAACACGTTGCTTTAAGCTTTCATTTACTGTTATGTGTAATAAATCACCTATTGTAGAATCAATTTCTCCGCATTAACAAGCCCTGTTCCTGCTTTACGAGCAATCATATTGCCCTTGCTATTTTGTCCGAATACAACAGTGGTTTTGAGGTTTGACATGCTCTTTTTCTTGTCTTTCTATTTGTAATTTACCGTTTCGTGCTTCCTTAAAGCAATAAACAACAATTCATTGAGCCTTTGGATAAGACAAACAATAGGTCTACAGACTGAGAACCCTCCGTGCCGTAGCATGTTTTCTTACGTACGAGGTATGTTTATAATAATGGTATAATATTAAAATATTTGACAGATTGCTAGTCGTGTTTCGATCTAATAGGTAATCATTATTCAAAGCAACAATGTTCACTATCCTTTTAAAGTATATTTATAAAATTGGGTGGATAAGAAGGAACATTCAGTATTAAAGTCAAATTATTTATGGGGAGAACACAAGCGAGGTTCTTTTCTGGAGGGTTTATTATGAAAACACTTAGTCAATTTATTTGGGGATTTTTATTAGTTGGAATTGGGATCGTACTATTATTGATGAATATTAATGTTATTACATTAAATGTAAGAGATGTTTTTCACTTTTCATATCCGTTTTTATTCGTCATCATCGGCTTAAAATGGGTGGTAGAATGGGCAATTACTAAGGGAAGAACAGGATGGTTTAAAGGAGTCTTTTTTATAATTTTTGGGTCATTACTTATACTTGATAGATTTTATATGATTGAATTTGGATTTTGGGATGTATATAAATTGTGGCCACTTTTCTTCATTTTTCTCGGGTTGGAAATGTTCCGCAACAGGAAAATTACAGTTATAAAAGTCGAGAAGGATAGTAAAAGGAAGGAAAAAGTGTTGAAAAAGGTCAGTGAATTCTATGATGAAGACGATGATATACCTAACGATTCAAAGGGGGTTATCTTGAAAAATTTTTCTATAGGCACAATGAAATTCGATGACGAAAATTGGGCTGTTAAACCAATTAATATTAAGAATATGATTGGTGACTACTATTTTGATTTTAGCAGAGCCTATATCCCTGATAAAGAAACTGAAATAGTTATTCAAGGATTAGTTGGGGATATTAAAATGCTTATTCCAGAAGATATTGCTTGTAAGATCGACACGACAGTAAACATGGGAGAAGTAAAAGTCTTTGAACTAAGAAAGGATGGAGTCCACAATACTATAAGCTTCGAGTCTGACAACTATTCATCTGCTTCTAGAAAGCTAACAATCCATCTTTCATTAAAAGCAGGTTCAATTAGAGTCGATCGAGTGTAGGGGGAAAAGCTCATGCTTAAAAATATTATAAGTATACGTTTTCAATTTATTCGCTCCCATCTCGTAGCTGCTCTAGTGTCAACGATCCTTTTCTTTGTTGGTTTACAGCTGTTTTTCTTATTTTTTCCTACTCAATCTATATACATTCCTACAATCTTGTGGATGACGTTGTTTGTTACATGTATATCAATAGGATCGGGTGTTTTTATTGGCTACCGAAATAGCATGTCTATCAAAAAGAGAATAGAGGATGTTTCAACATATATAACTGTGTTATCGAGAGGGAATTTATCAGAGCGTATACAAAGCGAAGAAAAAGATGAAATTGGCAGAATTAGTGATGAATTGAACCAACTAGCGATAAAAATCGAGGGACAAGTAGAATCATTACAACGGCTTGCAGCTCAAAAAGCAGAGTTAGCTAATAATGCGCATACAGTCGCGGTTGTTGAAGAACGACAAAGACTAGCTAGAGACCTTCATGATGCAGTAAGTCAACAACTTTTTGCGTTAAGTATGTTATCGTCAGCTGCAGTCCGACTTATTGATGATGACCCGAATTTAGCTAAGAAACAGCTTCAGGAAATAGGAGATATGGCTGGTCAAGCTCAAGTGGAAATGCGAGCTCTCTTGCTTCATCTCAGACCTGTGCGTTTGTCAGGAGAGCCTCTCGATCAAGCAATTAACCAGCTCGTTAATGAGCTTGAGCAAAGATGCCCGATCAAATTTAAAGTTTCTATCCAAAATATAAATGACCTTTCATTTGCAGTGGAGGATCATTTATTTAGAATCGTTCAAGAAGCTTTAGCAAATAGTTTACGTCATGCTGACGCATCAAAGATGAAAATCGAATTATATAAGAGAGATCAATATATTTTTCTACACGTCTATGATGATGGCAAAGGGTTTGATGTAACGAATTTAAAAATGGCTTCATATGGTCTACACACGATGAAAGAACGGTGTGAAGAAATTGGTGGACAATTTAGCGTGAAATCCAACGTTGGAGAAGGAACATATATCGATATTCGCATACCTTTTAAAGGAGGAGAACACGATGGAGAAGAAAATTAAAGTGGTCGTTGTAGATGACCATGAAATGGTAAGAAGAGGTATTATCTCCTATCTTATGACTGAACGGGATATTAAAGTAGTTGGTGAAGGTAAAAATGGCAAGGAAGGAATTGAACTAGTAAAAAAGAACAAACCTGACGTTGTGTTAATGGATTTATTAATGGAGGGAGGTACAGGCATCGATGCAACTAAGCAAGTTATGGCTATCAATCCAGCGTGTAAAGTCATCATTTTAACAAGCTATTATGATGATGAACAAGTATTTCCAGCAATAGAAGCAGGAGCATTTAGTTATTTACTAAAAACATCACGAGCCGATCAAATAAGTGATGCCATTCGCAAAGCATTTCGTGGAGAAAATGTAATTGAACCAAAAGTAGCTAATAAAATGATGAATCGCTTTCGAAATAGTTCTGAAAAACCACATGACAAGCTTACTGATAGAGAATTAGATGTGTTAATATGTTTAGGTGATGGTTTAACCAATCAAGAGATTAGTGATAAATTATTTATTGGGGTAAAAACGGTAAAAACACATGTGAGTAACATCCTTAGTAAACTTGAAGTAGCTGACCGAACCCAAGCAGCCATTTACGCTAATCGCAATGGTTTAGTAGGTTAATAAATAGTTTTTTTATGTTTTATTTAAGTCTCTTCTAGAGAACTTTGTGTTGCCATTGTTCCTAAAAAAGAAGATAACATCTAACAGTCATTTTTATATAGAAGTAAAGATGCCACGTACGCTACGTGTATACGGGTAACACCTTAATCAATTCGTTAACGTTTTACTTTAATTTATAATATTTTAGGAGGTTATTTAGAAGGCATGAAAAGTATAAAAAATTATTGGAGAGAAGAATCCACAATATTTGAAATGCAAGAAGCTATGGACGCTGAACTCATTTCTTCTAAGCAACTTGTTTTGTTTTTTTTACATAGAATAGCATCCTTTGATAGCGAAGGACTTGCGATCAATTCCATTGCACAAATTAATCCTGATGCACTACATATTGCAGAATCTCTTGACAGGGAAAGAAAGTTAACAGGAGCTCGAGGTCACTTGCATGGAATTCCTATTTTATTAAAAGATAATATAGATACAGATGATAAAATGAATACGAGTGCAGGGTCATTAGTGCTGTCAGATTCTTATGCTGCTGATGATGCTTTTGTAGTAAAGCAGCTACGAAAAGCAGGGGCAGTGATACTTGGGAAAACTAACATGACTGAATTTGCTAATTATATGGCTGAAAATATGCCTTCAGGCTATAGTTCAAAGGGTGGACAAGTCTTAAACCCGTACGGACCTGGTAGGTTTGATGTTGGAGGTTCAAGTTCGGGGTCTGGTGCAGCAATAGCAGCTAACTTTGCAGCTGCAGCTATTGGAACTGAGACATCTGGATCGATTCTAAACCCAGCTATAAACAATTCCCTCGTTGGCATCAAACCTACGGTTGGTCTTGTCAGTCGCGATGGAATCATTCCTATAGCTTTCAGTCAAGATGTTGCAGGCCCAATGGCAAGAAATGTAAGCGATGCTGCAATCTTGTTAAGTGCGATTACTGGTATAGATCATGAAGATCCCTCTACAGCCATTAGCATAGGGCAAACGAAGAATGATTATAGTCAATTTCTGAATAAAGATGGTTTAAAAGGAACAAAGATTGGTGTCTTTCAAGATGTTAAGTACGATTGTGCTAGTGAAAGTAAACTCATTCAATCCGTTATTGATGTCATGCGTGAAGAAGGGGCAACAATCGTAGAATCAATTACTATCCCGTCCTATAAATCACACTGGGATTGGAACGTATTGGATTACGAATTTAAGCCAGCAATCAATGCATATTTAAAGAAGTTGAATCATGGTCAAATCCGTACACTTGAAGATATCATTTCTTATAATGACAGTGTTCCTGAGAAAGCACTAAAATATGGACAACACTATTTTTTACAATCCCAAAGTAGAAGTGGGGCATTAACTGAGGCCGAATATATTCATAGTAGAGCGAATGATATTTCTTTATCGAGAGACCAAGGGATTGATTACGCAATAGATAAATACGACGTTGATGTGATTTTATTTCCTTCAGATTCTGGAGCAGATATAGCAGCTAGAGCTGGCTATCCATCAATAAGTGTACCTTGCGGCTTTACTACAGATGGCAAGCCATATGGGTTCACATTGACAGGAAAAGCATTTACAGAACCACAATTAATAGAAATAGCGTACTCATACGAACAAAAAACAAAACACCGTCAACCCCCAAGGAGTCAGCTATCTGGCGTTTAGAAGTGTAATATAGCAGTGGGGGTCTTGAACCCGAAGGAGTGTACATATGCGTGTCGTGCAAAATATTGCAGATTTAATTGGTAATACGCCACTTGTTAAATTAAATCGACTTACAGGTCAAAATGGAGCAACGATTTACATTAAGCTTGAATACTACAACCCGAGTAGAAGTGTAAAAGATCGTGCAGCCTATAATATGATTATTGAGGCGGAAAAGCGCGGGTTGCTAAAGCCTGGTTCAACAATTATAGAGCCTACTTCTGGTAATACTGGTATCGGCCTTGCTATGAATGCTGCAGCGAGAGGATATGAAGCTATTATCGTTATGCCTGACACAATGACAGAAGAGAGAATTAACCTCGTTAAAGCGTATGGAGCAAAGGTTGTCTTAACCCCTGGTGAACAGCGTATGCCTGGAGCGATAGAGAAAGCAAAAGAATTAGCGAAACAGATTCCTAATAGTTTTATCCCAATGCAATTTGAAAACGAAGCAAACCCAAATGCCCACCGTACAACTACAGCGGTTGAAATAATTGAAGCTATGAAGCAAATTGGTAAAACACCGTCAGCTTTCGTTGCGACATCTGGAACTGGCGGTACGATTACAGGAACTGGTGAAACGTTAAAAGAAGAATATGAAAGCATAAAGGTATATGTTGTTGAGCCATCGGGTTCACCGGTTTTATCTGGGGGGCAGCCAGGTAAGCATAAACTTGTTGGAACGAGTCCGGGGTTTATTCCTGCTACGTTAAATACAAACATATATGATGAAATTATCAAAATCGAGGATGATCAAGCGTACAGTATTGTTCGAGATCTTGCATCAAAAGAAGGTATTCTTGTTGGGCCGTCTTCAGGTGCGGCTGTTTACGCAGCTATACAGGTTGCAAAAGAATTACCACCACAGGATATTGTTATATGTATGACCGCTGACTCAGGGGAACGCTATTTATCCAGTGATGTATTCAAAGATTGACTGTTTGTATAGTGCGAAAGACATATCTATATGAATATAACCTAAATAAATCATCAGTCTGTTCATATTATTATTTAGGCAAAGAAATGATTTATCCCTAGATATCCATGTTAACTTCAGTGAGTTTATTAACAAAACAAAGGTAGCAAAGTAATTGCTTTGCTACCTTTTGCTTTGTATTTACTTGGTACTTCTATATATATGATTTTTTTACAATAGATCAAAGCATAGGAAAAGAGCTCCAGAAAAGTACTATTTAGCAAATTTCACTGCAGTACCTGTAGCAACAACCATCATCATTCCATCTCTTAGTGTTTCAAAGTCTAAGTCTACAGCGATTACTGCATCAGCACCTAACTGCTTTGCTTTTCCTTCCATTTCAGCAATTGCTGCACGACGTCCTTCAGCTAACTTACTCTCGTATGTGCCACTTCTACCGCCAATTATGTCTGTTACACTTGCTAAAAAGTCTCGGACGACGTTAGCACCCATAATAGCCTCAGCTGTTACGATACCTAAATACGAGTCAATTTTCTTACCTTCTAACGAATTAGTTGTTGTTACAATCATTCCTAATTCCTCCTTGTAATGGAATCGTGGTTTTGAATTCCTATAATAATTAATACGATTAACTGCAAAAAGAGATTCATTTTTACTTCAACTTTTTTCTAAAGTTGTTTTGTCCTAAGACATACATACTTATACAATAAGAGTTAAAAGCGTTCTTGCTTATAAAAAATGAGAACAAGCTGTTAAGCTTCTGCTAGAAGTTCTAGTTAGAAGGTTACAAAAAGAGCATTCATAAAGTTGTCATTAGATAGACTGAACGTATAGGTCATCATAAGGTAAAATATAGTAGAGAGATTATGTGCTAAACATTGAAATATATTAAACTGCGAACTCTGGTGGAAATATGCATATCATTCATAATGGGGGAGTGGAGCTAATATGAAGCACGCAAAGGTAATTAAGATGCTCGTTATACTTATTATAGTCTTGTCATTGATTTCATCTGTTTATGGTGTTTTCTCAAATCGAGGACCAGGTCAGTTTGAATTTATGTCTGTACGTGGGGAAACAGTAACCGTACAAGGAAATGGGTTATATCAATATGATTCTATAGCCATAGCGTCACAGGCAATTGCACAAGATCTCGTGACGATAGTAGTAGGTATTCCTTTACTTATTATATCTCTCTATATGTCTAGGAAGGGACTAATAAAAGGTGATATTTTACTCACAGGTACTTTAGGGTATTTTTTATATACGTATACTTCGTATTCTTTTCTATCGATGTATAATCCATTTTTTCTTATATATGTACTTTTGATGTCAGCGGCGTTTTTTGCATTTACACTCGCCATGACGTCATTTGATTTGAAAAAGCTAAGCTCTTCGGTTTTCGATAACCGGTTTCCCACAAAGTTTGTAGGTGGATTTTTATTATTCATAGGGGTAACAGTTGGATTGATGTGGCTAGGTAGGATTGTTCCCGCTCTTATTGACAATTCAATACCAATTGGCTTGGAACACTATAACACATTAGTGATACAAGCACTTGATCTTGGATTTCTTGTACCAATTTCTATTTTATCAGGTTATTTAGTACTACGTAAAAATTCTTTCGGTTATTTACTTGCATCAATCGTAACTGTTAAAGGAATCACAATGCTAACTGCAATTACAGGAATGATTATTAGTCAATTATTATCAGGTGTCCACGTCAGTATTAGTGAGATTATACTATTTCCATTGTTTAATGTTGTAGTCATGTATTGTTTGTTTCTGATTTTGAAAAACATTGATGAACAAATTGAGTTTGGACATCATTTAAAGTCTGAGTAAACGAATGATTTGGTAATGCTTTAAAATCTTGGGCTAGAAGGTGAATGACGGATCAATTATACTTCGAAACATGGTTGTACAACAATTTGAAAATTCACTTTAGCTTATTAAACTTAAGCCTTTTCATCTATCCAAGAAGAAAAGGTGCCACGCATATGGAGTTGTTCAAACAGGTGGAGTTCACTCTCCACCTGTTTAGATTTTAGCTTTATTGAACGAGCGCAATTAGTTTGAGACAACTCCTGATTGCTGGTCATCGAAAATCGTAGTTTCTTCCATTTTCACCATAATCCTTTGCTTCTTCAAGAATAACTTTCCGTTGATAACGTATTTGATCGGATTCTAGCTTTTTATCCTCCGATTTCTTTTTCGACATTACTTCGTATATATACATTTTTTTATTTTTAGTCATATTGATACCTCTTTCTGCAAATAAACTGATTCTAATAATGTGAATAATTCACTTTGACTAAGTTCATAGAGATGGCGATCGTCAGGTGATTTGAAAACCCCGTTATCTATAAGTATAGATATCCCTAAATCTTGTATTGCCTCATGTATTGGACTTTCGTTTTCTTCGGTGAAGGTATTCATTATTTCTTTCATTGTTTCAAGTGGAAAATTATTAGCGTCAATATCTACCGCTGACATATTTGCATTAGACTGTTTTTTATCATCTTCATGTTTTGTCTCATTGCTTGTTGTTTCAGAATAAATAACTTTCGATGTGTCAGTATGTTCTTCACTGTTTGCAAGTACATTGTTTGTAGTAAGTCCGCTCAATGTAATTGCCCCTGCTAATGTTAAGGCTCTAAGTTTTTTCATTAAAATATCCTCCAAATTGTTGAGTATGATATGTTAATATACATATTTTTTAAGAATGAATCATTGATTTGTACTGCTCAATGCTTATCATTGTTCATAAAGCTTTATTAAAAAATGAGCATTGGTATTTACTACCTTGACTAGATGTTAACAAAACAATATGTGATAAATGTGTTATAGCCCATTTTTTCTGTAAATTCTTTTTTTCTCTAAACAACTAAACGCTACATGATTGAAATTGATTTCTGTTTAATAGTGTAATAGAGTAGTTAGAAAATGAAACACTATAAATAATTAGATAAGTCTTGTGTCGTAAACTTTATTACTATGTTTACTATGAGACCTCAGTAATTTTAAAAGTAGAAAAAATGCTCCCAACGTTAAGGCGTGTACGCGCTAACTAATAAAGAAACGAAAAGAGCCTTGGATAAAGGGATAGTGAACTCAAAAAAAGTGTGTTTAAACAATTTGGAATTTTTTATACTGACAAAAAAGGGTGAAAATGTGGTAGTATAAAATATTATAAAAATTTAAACAAATTAATGCGTTAATGCAATGATTAACTTGACGGAAAGGTGTTAATGAAGATGAAAGTGGCAAAATTTGGTGGTAGTTCAGTAGCTAGTGCTGAGCAATTTAGAAAGGTAGCTTCAATAATAACTGCAGACGTACAGAGAAAGTTTGTCGTAGTTTCTGCTCCTGGCAAGAGGCATAAAGAAGATACTAAAATGACTGATATGCTAATTACACTAGCAGAAAAAGTTATAGAGAGAGACACGTATGAAGATGCTCAAGCTGCAATTTTACAACGATATGCTGAGATAGCTGCTGGTCTAGAGTTATCAAGTAATATTGTTTCAGAAATTGAAAAAAGCATTAAAGACGTAATTGAATCTTATCAAGATGATGATGAGCAATTTTTAGATAGAATAAAAGCGAGTGGCGAAGATAATAACGCAAAGCTAATGGCATATTATTTGGATCACTTAGGTTTTGAGGCAAATTATGTTAATCCGAAAGAAGCAGGGATTATTGTGAGTGAGGAGCCAGGAAACGCAAATATTTTACCTGAATCATACGATCATTTATACAAACTTAGGAACAGAAGTGGATTTTTAATCATTCCAGGTTTTTTTGGTTACTCTCCTAAAGGGCAATTAGTTACTTTCTCTAGAGGTGGATCAGATATAACTGGGGCTATTGTTGCAGCTGGCGTCCATGCAGATCTTTATGAAAACTTTACTGATGTTGATTCTATATATTGTGTAAATCCAAATATTGTTAATCAACCGAAAGACATAAAAGAATTATCATACCGTGAAATGCGTGAACTATCTTATGCTGGTTTTTCGGTTTTTCATGACGAGGCATTACAGCCAGTATTTAAGGCTAAAATACCGGTTTGTGTAAAGAATACGAATAATCCTGAAGCAGAAGGGACACTCATTCTATCTGAAAGAGAAATTGGTGAAAATCCAGTTGTTGGGATAGCTAGTGATACAGGATTTTGTAGTATTTATGTGAGTAAATTCTTAATGAATAGAGAGATAGGTTTTGGAAGAAGGTTGTTGCAAATTCTGGAAGATGAAGGTGTGTCGTATGAACATACTCCTTCGGGAATTGATAATATGTCAATAATATTACGCGAGCATCAGCTAGATGGATTAAAAGAAGATAAGTTGCTAGACAGAATTCAAACAGAATTGCACGTAGACGACATATCTATTGAGAGAAATTTAGCCATGATTATGGTTGTTGGTGAAGGTATGAATCATAGTATAGGTATAGCGTCTAAAGCTACTGAAGCATTTGCAAAAGCTGAAGTGAATATTGAAATGATCAACCAAGGGTCTTCTGAGGTGAGCATGATGTTTGGGGTTAAAGCATCAGCTGTCGACAGAGCAGTGCGCTCATTATATAAGAACTTTTACAAATAAAAAATAATTAGCTGAAGTAGTTGGCTTGCTTGTTCTTTAAAAGAATGAGTAAGCCTTGTTTATTTTTAGAATAAAATTTGTATTGAATTGTTCTCTCTTTATTATTATATTTGAGCAATTGCTTATGTTATATATGATTATTACCGTCTTTTCATAAGAAAAGATGTTAGGGACAATCGTGGTATTTATATTTAGCTCTTAGTACGAAAAAGCAAAAAATTAATAGGGAAATAGTGATGGAAAAACCTCTTACATACAAAAGATACCTAAATTTTATAGACAAAACTAACTGGAATTCTTTATTATTAAAGGTAGATATTACATTAAAGTAGCGTGGGGGGCTATCATGAATTCAGTTGGGAAAAAGCTCACATTATCATTTGCAGTTATAATAGTAGGAATGTTCTTTGTTGGTGGTCTAGGTATTTATCAACAACAACAAATGAATGAAAAAACAGAAAAAATCACGACAAAGTGGTTGCCTAGTGTCGAATCAATAAATAAATTGAATTATATGAAGGAGCATTTATTCAGATTAGAACTTACATATATAAATAAACAAGAAAAAAACATATTAAATAAAATGGATTATACGATCGAGAAAATAGGCGAAGAAATTGAGTTGTATCAAAATAAAGGTCTATTAATTGAAGAAAATAGATTGTTTAGTGAATTTGTGTCATTGTGGGAAAAATACATCAACTTTCATTATGATTTTATCGATAGAATAGACGAGATGGGAGATAACCAGGATATCGACGAAATTAATGAAATGGTAAATACTGCTAGTAAAATTTTTAATAACACAAACGTATATATTGAGAAATTATTAGCCATTAACAAAGATGAAGCGATAAAAGCAAGCGAGGAAAGTACAACTGTTTTTAAACAAATGAGATTATTAGCAATTGTTGTATCGATAGCAATTATCCTAATAACAATTGTATTGTTACTTGTTTTAAGAAGAAGCATAAAAAAACCATTATTACATGTATTGTATGGACTAGATAGTCTTGCAAAAGGAGATTTCTCGATAGATCCTTTACAAGTGAAAAATAAAGATGAAATTGGTAAGCTAGGTACTGCATTTAATGTAATGGGTAAGAACGTTGCAAATTTAATCCGCAGTGTGATAAAGAACGTTGAACAAGTTGCTGCATCCTCTCAACAACTTACTGCAAGTGCTGAACAAACTAGTAGAGCTAGTGAACAAATTTCTAATGATATTCAAGAAATTACGAGCGGGGCAGAGCAGCAAATGACTGGTGCAAAAGAATCTTCAACTGCGATAAATGAGATTTCTAAAGGAATGACAGAGGTAACTGCTTCAATTCAATCAGTTGCACAAGCATCTGAAATTGCGAAGGAAAAAGCTACATCAGGATCAGCAGTCGTTACTCAAACAGTTGAACAGATGAATCTCGTTCACGATAAGGTAGAAGCAACCTCAATTGTCGTTGATGCATTTGGGGAAAAATCTAACCAAATTGGACAAATTGTCTCATTAATAACTGATATTGCTGATCAAACTAATTTATTGGCATTGAATGCAGCTATAGAGGCTGCTAGAGCTGGAGAGCATGGGCGTGGTTTTGCAGTAGTTGCTGATGAAGTTCGTAAACTCGCTGAGGAGTCTGGTCGTGCTGCTAACAAGATACATCACATTATAAATGAAGTGCAAGTTGAATCTACGAAAGCAATTACAGCAATGAATGCTGGTACAAGTGCTGTTCGAGATGGGATAAACCTCGTCAACCAAACTGGTCAAGCGTTCAGTGAGATTGAATCTAGTATTAATGGCATTGCAGCTCAATCACTAGAAGTATCTACTGTCGTTGAACAAGTAAACACTAACGCTCAAAGTATTATATCTGTAGTTGAACATACTTCATCGATTGCAGAACAAGCGGCTGCAAGTACACAATATGTTGCAGCGGCTGCTGAAGAACAAAATGCTACGATGGAGGAGGTAGCATCGTCTGCAGAAGCTTTAAGCCATTTAGCGATGGAACTTCAGGAGTCAATTAACCAATTTAAAGTATAAGCTTAAATTCCATCAGGAAAGCTACTCAATTTGAGTAGCCTTTTTGTGTTTGAACGCTACTTTTTACCTTGTTATCGCTATTAATATAACAAAGGAGGTGAGAAGCTTGGCGCAAGCAATTATAACAGATTCCCAATTACGGATTATTTACGATTTAGGCACTGATGAGGAAGGAAAGCAGATATTTCGTAATAAAAACTACAACAATGTAAAAACAACAGCAACAACAGATGAACTCTATACTGCTGCTGTAGCAATCATTAGTCTTCAGGAAAATGAAGTGCATCGTGTTGAAAGAAACGACTCTCAACAACTTGTTCAATAATAGTAGCGTTAATTTAGTTTAGTAGATGATGACAATTGAGCATAATCAACCATTCATATTGTAATAAGGAGGTGTAAGTTTTGGCAAAAACTTTAGAGCTGAAGTTCGGGAATGAAGAAGGAAAAGTAGGTACAATCTCTATTGAAAACCCAACAGAACCAGTTGATACTACGCTTGTATCTTCAGTTATGGATACAATCCTTTCATCAGACGTATTCACTTCATCTGGTGGGGGATTAACTAGTAAAAAAGGTGCACGTGTTGTAGAACGGAATGTAACAGACATTCAAATACTCTAAAACCTGACTTAAGTTGAGTGTAATCAACTAGGTCGCCCTCATCATTAATACGTTTAAGGAAAGTTATCAATCAATTTAGTGTTCATGTTGTATGGCGGTCTATTGATCATTTATTATGCTAACTTTTGTACATGAAGGGGGGAATTTGAATGGATCAATGGCTCTCTTACGTAAGTGAAGTTGGCTTCCCCATTGTCATATCATTTTATTTGTTACACCGTATTGAAGTTAAGCTTGATGTTGTGATACGAACCATTAAAAGCTTACAAAATAATAGTGGAGATGAATTTTTACCGAGTAAGAGAAGTAGCTAATTTATAATTTGATTCTGACCTAAGGTCCCATCTTGCAAGGTGGGACTTTTCCATTATTTGTAGCAGTCGCTTCACATGAATTTTACATATACAGTTTATTTTAAAGAATTTACTATCATTCAAGTAATGTATCATAGCTTCACCATTTTGACATTGATAACGGATGAAAAATATGTTAACATAGTTAATGTTTTTTAATGAAGGCTCTTTTTCGTACACTTCATTGTATGAAATTACAACAGCAAAACGAGGCCTTTGTCAGTTGTCATCGTTTTATCGAGGGAAAGATGCCACGAAAATTTCGTTGTATACCTGTTTATTGTGTGAAAAATCAACAGTCATTGCGAAAACAGCCTTAATGAAACTAGGACAAACTCTAAAATTATGGAGGCCATCATGAAAAAGGTAGGATATTTACTTATTAAGATGGTTGGGCTAGTAACATTTTTTACAGCATTTATTTTTAGCCTTGAAGATGTGTTAGAACATCAAACGACAATTTATGTAGGTATTGTTGTTTGGGTGTGCTGTGACATGTTAGCTAATTTTATGATCGAAAACAAATCGATAAAAAACAAATTGGTAGAGCTATCAACTATTTTAACTCTGTTTGTAATTGGACTTCTCGTTCCAAATTATTATTTCAAACTGTCCATACTATTAGCTATGGCGATAATAACATTTATGTTTAATAGAAAAGGTCAGTCTTCGATTGCATAACGAGACTGTCTTTTTTTTAGCTTCCTTTTGATAACTTAATTGCTATATTGATATAGTGAATTACATATTGCAAAGATATCATCGTTGTGATGGTGATAAAAATGCATGAAATTGGTGGATAATATTCTATATATTTACTTTAGCGTAAAATTTTTATATGTATAACAATGATATTTAGTACAACATGTACGGAAATCTTATTAAATAATAGATTTTTCTGAGTGATTAATTTATAATCTACAATTAGAATATTTTTTATGTTTACAATTGAAAGCTAATGGGGTGTAAAAACAGATGAGTATAGATTTTTTAAGTTATCCTTATTCTTCACAACGAATGACAACTATTGCCCGCAAAGGTATGGTAGCCACATCACAACCTTTGGCAGCTCAAGCTGGCTTAGATATTTTGAAAAAAGGTGGAAATGCCATTGATGCAGCCATAGCAACAGCAGCATGTTTAACTGTTGTAGAACCAACTTCAAATGGTATTGGCGGCGATGCTTTTGCATTAGTTTGGACGAAGGGTGAGCTGCATGGTCTAAATGCAAGTGGCCCAGCTCCTAAAAATATTTCAATTGATGCGGTTAAATCGAGGGGTTATGAGAAAATGCCTAAATTCGGTTGGTTACCAGTTACCGTACCTGGTGCGCCAAGTGCATGGGCAGAGTTATCAAATAAATTCGGCAAACTACCATTGACTGATGTCTTGGCACCAGCAATCGAATATGCTGAAAAGGGATTTCCGATATCACCTGTATTAGGTAAGTATTGGAATTCTGCTTACAAAATATTTAAAAAAATATTTACTGATAAAGAATTTACTCACTGGTTTGAAACGTTTGCTCCTGAAGGAAGGGCACCTGAAATTGGGGAGCTTTGGCGTTCTCAAGGACATGCCGAAACTTTACGTTTAATTGCTGAAACAAATGGAGAGAGCTTTTATCGAGGGGAACTTGCAGAAAAAATCGCAGCTTACTCAAAACAATATGATGGCTTTTTAGCATTGGAAGATCTTGCAGCATATAAACCTGAATGGGTAAAACCTATTTCAGTTAATTATCGTGGTTATGATGTGTGGGAGATCCCGCCTAATGGACAAGGCCTTATTGCTTTAATGGCACTTAACACACTAAAAGGATTTAATTTCTCAAATAAAGACGATGTTAATACATATCATAAACAAATCGAAGCAATGAAACTGGCATTTACTGATGGTAAAGCGTATATAACTGATCCAGACCATATGTCTACTTCAGTTAACCAACTATTGTCTGATGAATATGGACAAATTAGGCGAAACGAAATTACTGAACAAGCTATATTACCAGAAGCTGGGAAACCACCAAAGGGTGGTACTGTTTATTTAGCTACAGCTGATGAAGAAGGAAATATGGTTTCATTCATCCAAAGTAATTATATGGGTTTTGGATCAGGTTTAGTTGTTCCTGGCACTGGTATTGCTCTGCAAAACCGTGGACAAGAGTTCTCGCTCGATGAAACGCACGAAAACGCACTACAACCTGGCAAAAAAACTTACCACACTATTATACCAGGATTTTTAACGAAAGATAATGAGGCGGTTGGACCATTCGGTGTAATGGGAGGATATATGCAGCCCCAAGGTCATTTACAAGTCGTAATGAATATGATTGACTTTCATTTAAATCCACAAGCAGCGCTTGATGCCCCTAGGTGGCAGTGGATTGATGGTAAAAAAGTTAGAGTTGAGCATAACTTCCCGAATCATATAGCTCAACAACTAGCTCGAAAAGGTCATGAGATTGAAATTGCAACAGATCGTGGAGAGTTTGGTCGTGGTCAAATTATTTGTCGTGACAAGCAAACAGGAGTGCTCTCTGGTGGTACAGAGTCACGTACAGATGGTACTATTGCGGCATATTAGAAATCCAATGAAATGATTATGGTTTAAAGTATCTTGTACTTAAAGCTTGACTAGAAGGAAATGATGAAGATGAAGCAAATACACCTTTTTTTAGCATTTTTTAGAGTTGGTATGCTAGGTTATGGTGGTGGTCCGTCCAGTATTCCACTAGTACATAAGGAAGTTGTGGAAAAATATAAATGGATGAACGATGATGAGTTTGCAGATGTGTTAGCTTTGGGCAACGCGCTACCTGGCCCCATAGCTACGAAGATGGCGGGATATATTGGTTATCGTGTCGCTGGTATATTAGGGATGATCAATGCAGTACTAGCGACAATTGTTCCAACAATTTTCCTGATGGTGCTGTTATTAACATCATTAACATCTGTCAAAGACCAACCATGGGTTATTGGGATGACAAAAGCGGTAATTCCAGTGGTTGGGGTAATGCTAGCTGTATTAACCTGGCAGTTTTTAAATAACGCTCAAAAAGGACTGGGCTGGACAAAGACAATTTTTTTAGCGCTTGTTAGCTTATTGTTATTAGAAGTATTGAATGTACACCCTGGAGTCATTATTGCCATTTTATTGTTGGTAGCTCTCATGAAAAAAGATAAAATAGGAGGGAGTTCCAAATGATATATTGGCAAATATTCCTTGCTTTCTTTATACCAGGAATACTTGGGTACGGTGGTGGACCTGCTTCAATTCCGTTAGTAGAAAATGAAGTTGTACACCGTTATCATTGGTTAACTGTTAATGAATTTAGTGAAGTTATAGCAATTGGTAATGCATTGCCAGGTCCAATTGCTACAAAAATGGCTGGATATATAGGGTACCAACAAGGTGGTGTCTTTGGTGCAGTCACAGCGATTTTTGCAACTGTCGCACCTTCATTGATTTTAATGGTTACGTTATTAAGTATTTTATATAAATTTAAAGACTCACCAAAAGTGAAGCGCATGACTGCTTTTATAAGGCCTACGATTGCTGTGCTATTAGGGTTAATGGCGATGCGCTTTTTTGTTAATTCGTATGAAGGCTCAGGTACGCTTCAAACAGGTATCTTAATTATTCTTAGCTATTTGTTATTGGAAAGGTGGAAAGTCCATCCAGCTTTTGTGATTGTTGCAGCACTTGGCTATGGTGCGATTTTTCTAGGAGGATAACACCCTAAACGTGGGTGTTATCTTATTTTGAGGAAGGTTTAACTTCGTTAATTTTTCAGCAATGGAATGAACCTAGGTTTATTATTTAGCTCTGTGCTATTCATATATTTCGCTAGCATACTTTCCTCAAGCTTAATGCGATGTTTTAGAACCACTGCATTTAATACAGTAAAAACAAGGGCGGTCAAATAAGCTTCAAACATAATAGGAATAAGAATGAACTCGATAATTACTACTGCATAATTTGGATGTTGAACATATTTATATGGTCCTTTTGTTACATATTCTACGTTCGGTAAAATGATGATCTTTGTGTTCCAATGTTTACCCAACGAATGAAGTGCCCAAACTCGAATAACTTGGGTAAGAAAAAACAAACTTAACAATAAGGGCCAAGCTATAGATAGCGTTTTTCCAAAATAAATAACTTCTACAACTAGTGATAAGAAGAAGCAACTATGTAGTAACACAATGACCGGATAACGATCTTGTTGAATGACTATACCACCTTGAGCAATCATCCATTTTTCATTAGATTTTGCGATAGCAATTTCAGACAGTCGTTGAATAATGATAACAGTTAAAAAAATAGTAAAAATCATACTTACACCTCCATTAATGTTATTTCCATGTTAATAGTGCTAATTCGGCTGAAAATCCTGGTCCTAATGCAATGGCTAAGCCTATTGATCCTTGCTTTACATGCTGTCGCATAACTAAATCAAGTACATACAAAACAGTTGGGGACGACATATTGCCATATTGTTGAAGAACTGTTAACGATGGTTGTAATAAGTCATCACTCATATGTAAACAACTCTTATAAGCTTCAATGACTTTTTTTCCTCCGGGATGTGCAATAAAATGATTAATATCATCAATGTTTAAGTTATGTTGTTCTAAAAAAGAATGGACAACAGGTGACAGCCAAGAGTTTACTAATGTAGGGATATGTCTTGAGAAGATTACTGAAAGTCCGTCATTCGTTACATCCCAGCCCATAATGTCTTCCGATTTTTTCATAAACACTGACTGAGTGCATGAAATATGAGGGAGAGTATTCAGCGTTGATAATTGATCAGCATTTACTTCATCCCCTACAACACATAAGGCAGCAACCCCATCAGCAAATAATGACATTCCGACTATGTTACTTTTTGATACATCGTTTTTTTGAAATGTTAAACTGCATAATTCAATTGATAAGACGATGACCTTTGAATGAGGATATGCTTTACAATAGTCAAATGCACGAGATAAGCCGGCTACACCACCAGCACACCCTAATCCCCATATCGGTATACGCTTCGTATGATTAGAAAAAGGAAGGATATTCATAATTTTTGCTTCTATCGTTGGTGTGGCAATTCCTGTGCTAGATATGAAGAAAATTGCATCGATCTCTTCAAAATGTATATGTTGGTTCAAATATATATCGTTTTGTAAACAATTTTTAATTGCTTCAGATCCGTATTGTACTGAACTTTCAATATAAATATTATTTTTATCTTCAAACGTATGCTCCTGCTTGTACCAATCAACATTTTTAGTAAAATGACGTTTCTCAATTTCAGTATTTTCAAATACACGAAGATACCGATCAAGGTTAGTTATTTTATCTTTAAATAGCTCTTTTGCAATTTCTTTAGTTGCTAATTGGTTAATTTGATATGGAGGGATGTACTTACTTATTGATATAACTTTTGGCATAAAAACACCTCATTTACATGTTATGTTTATTGTGTAACATAATGGAAAATAGTATACTTCCTAAAATTTTTCTCTTAGTTTTGAATCACCATAATATGTTAGTCAAGTCGCAAGTTAATTTTAAAGATGATAGAATAATAGAATGACGAACTATGGTTTTACAGCTAAATGTACACATTTTAGAAGGGGCTTGTTGCTATTGTTACCAAATTAACAAAGGAAGAAGGGGGTTAATATGTTTGATATCATTTTTTAAAAGAAAAGATGCCACGAACGATTGATTGGTCTATGTATCTATTACTTAATTCGTAAATCAACATTCTATGTGCAAACAGTCTTTAAGACATATATATCCCTTGGATCAAATAGGGTACTGTTTAACAACTAATGGAATCATATCATCTGCAGAGATGGTAATTAACTATCTATTAACAAAATGTAAATAAAGAATAGGCTAGGGTGTGTTAATGAATATGAGTAAACTACAATCAAATAACAATGTAACACGCTTATATATTACAAGACATGGTCAAACTGAATGGAATGTTCTAAAGAGGATGCAGGGTAGGAAAGATTCACCCCTAACAGCATATGGGGTTACACAGGCTCAAAGCCTTGGGAGTAGGCTAGAAAATGTCAATATAGATGCTGTATATTCTAGCCCAAGTGGTCGCACATTAGAAACTAGTAAACAAATCATTGGAAAACGAGATATCCCCATACATACAGATGTTCGCTTGTATGAAATGGCAATGGGTGAATGGGAAGGGTTAACGACCGATGAAGTTAGAGAAAAATATCCGAAGGAAAGTGAGTTGTTTTGGTCAAAACCACAGTTTTATGAAAGCAAATCTGGTGAAAACTTTTTTGACGTTCAAAAACGTAGCTTAGATGTGCTTAAATATGTTATTAATGTGAATCAAGGAAGAGATGTATTACTTGTTACACATGCCGTTGTACTTAAAACGATGATGGCCTATTTAGAAAATAGACCTCTCGAAGAACTATGGAAAGGTCCATTTATACATGGTGCAAGTTTATCTGCTGTGGAAATAGGTGATCAAAACAACGAGATACTATTGCATGGTGATACGACTCACTATGAGAAGTGAATGCAGATTGTTTTAATTAATCAATTCATGACTAAAGAGCGCTATATATAAGTTTTATTTTCTATACTAATAGTAATCTAACAAAAGAGTTTAGCTATCTCTACTAAGTATGTAGTTTAAACAATGGAGAAATTCTGTAGTATAAAAGCGCCTTTTTAAGAGCTTAATTTAACTACCTATCAGTTTCAATAATATCATTACTGAATCGATTGGAGGATTCGTTCTAGAAAATGATAGTGATTAAAAATAGATTCTATGAGCAATTGCCGCTTCATCATAATGTCTTCCTATATAAGGTGCAATTCACTTTAACTCACTATGAGTATTGTTCACAACGATTCCTTTATTAGTAGTTGCTATTAATGACATATCATTCAAAGTATCTCACCCAGTTAATTCTCAGGCTTAAATGACCTAGTATTTTTTTCGTTGTTATTTCGTTTGTCTACATTTTTTTGATAACACTTCAACAAATTGCGGTTCCTAATGTGCCTAGCGAAGTGTTTTGAGATAGAAAATGGCTTCCTTTATTTTAATAATAAAGGATCCCATACAAGCATCACTTGATGCAATGGTTCCAGGACGTTTCTTCTTTGTTATAATATTTTAATATTTATAGGATAAATATAAGGTTCCTTAAGGGCATTTATTGTTTTCCACTCAGTAATTTTGATGTAAGGAAGTTCCATTCCATTATAGTTCGTAATATCCAACACTCCTTTGGCCTCGATCCATGTATCCTGTTCAATACTAGAGGCTTCATTGAATTCTGAGAGGAATCCGATGATGCTAGCATCTGCTACACAATGAGTAATTAGAAACCTCGAAATAACAAGCTGATTTTCTTCAAATCCATCCTCCTTGTAAACAAATCCTTTTAATTCAATATTTCTTCCTTTGAATTTATTAACATCTTTACTAATTTCCTCATAATAGGCATTAAAAACAAATTCATTCATTTCAATTATAGGAGTCTTCTCTAGCATTTGTATCAGCTGATCAAATTCTTCCTTAGACATCTCTTTTTTGCTTTCCGTTATATTTGGATTTACAAGGTTTTCATTAATCGAAGCATCACTTTGTGTAGTATTGTCATTCGTATCATTTGCTGGTGTATTATTTGTATCTTTCTGGCTGGATAAAACTGCCATACCTCCTTTTTTATCAGCAATAGAGGAATCGAGAACTTTTGGAGGCAGAAAGAACCCAGTTAATAAAGGAACAATTATAATCATATAGGATATTAACTTCTTAACATTAAAAGCTGAATTGCCATGGTCATGTCCACAGTTATTGTCTTCATGGGAGTAATGTTTGTGGCTATTATCTTTAACACGCCATATTCTTGTTAGTTGGATAAAAAACAAGAATAAAAAAATGACTGAAGCAGACTGACTTAAACCGACATATTTAGGATTGATAAACTTGGTAATGTCTCCAGCATAATGCATCTTTAAGAGCATTGCTGAAAATGTTAATAGAATCAATGCTCTTAAAGCCTGTTGATAAGAAAATTTCACGGTTCTTCCTCCTTAAAGAAAAGTTTGCAGCAGCATGATCACGATAAATACTGTAGATGAAACCAATGCAAGCAAGCCGATAACAAACTTATATCGGAAGACACTTAATAACATTAACGTATTTTTTAAGTCGATCATTGGTCCGAATATTAAAAAACCTAAAATGGACGAAGTAGGGAAAATACTGCTAAAAGACGCACCGATAAAGGCATCCGCTTCAGAACATAAGGATAAAACAAATGCTAATCCCATCATAACTAGTAAAGAAGAAACGGGACCGCTACCTGTCTCCAATAACGTTTTTGCAGGTAAATAGGTTTGTACAAACGCCGCTAAAAAAGCACCAATAATTAGAAATTTTGCCATATCAAAAAATTCATCAATAGCATGAATTAACATAGACCAAAATCGGTTCGTAAAAGATTTGTTATCTGAATGCGTGTGTGAATGTGTAACTTTTATACTAATTGACGTTTTCAATTGGTTACCTTTAAGAACAACGCTTATTGTCAATGCAATCATAATAGCAATTAAGAAACCTAAACCCATTCGTAGTCCAGCAATTTTAAAACTGTTGCCAAATGCCATATAGGTAGAGGCAATGACTATAGGATTAATTAATGGACCTGTTAGCATAAAACCGATGGCTGCAGGAATCGGCACACCCTTAGAAATAAGTCTACGAACAATTGGAACGATTCCACATTCACAAGCAGGAAAAAGCGCTCCTACAGTGCAACTCATAATGACCGCCATTACTTTATTTTTAGGAATCCACCTTTCTATATGTTCTTCGGTTACAAAAATTTGAATCATTCCAGCAATTAATACTCCTATTAAAACAAAAGGAAGAGCCTCTATTAATATACTTAGAAAAATAGTATTCAAATTCAGTATAGAAGGAGGAAAAGTAAAGGTACCACTAAAGCTTGTACTAAACGAAAAAAGAAGAAGAGTTAAAGCAATAATCGCTAACCCTGTTATATCTATAATACTACCTCGTAAAATCTTATTCATTTTAACCTCCTTTTAATAGCCTCCAGTAATTGAGGCTGGGACAAAAGTATTTTAACTAAATAGAAACCGAACAATGGTTGTAGTTGTAGTTACGCCGCTCCTGAAATATACTCCACTTTCCGCGGGAAGCTGGCAAGCCTCCTCGTGCCAGGCACTGCGGGGTCTAGCCGTTGCTTTTCATCCCGCAGGAGTCTACGTATATTTCATCCGCTAAGTTATTACTTTGTTCGGAATTTTAGTTAAACACTTAAGTTATGTCCCAGCCTCATAAATAAATAATAAATATAATAATCAGAAATTTCAAAAAATATAAGAGGAACATATTCCTCGTCTTGAGGTCGATAATTAGTAAACATTCTTTATTGGGGATTTTTTTGAAAAAACTATTAATCATTTAACGCGGTCTTAATGGTATGTAAATTCATTCGCATGATGCTGAAATAGTCATCCTTTTGCTTAATATTTTCTTCTGTCAATGACTCAAGATTATGGAGAGTTAGAGATTCCGCTCCCAATTCCTTCTGGATAGTTTTTACTACTTTTGGTGTAACACTTTGTTCGAAAATAACATAATGAATATCGTGCTTTTTTGATTCTTCAATAATACTTTGTAACTGTTTCAATGAAGGTTCCTGTGTAGGAGATAAACCAGTAATAGCGATCTGTTCAATACCATAACGTTCTTCCCAATATCCATAGGCTGCATGAGAAACTAAAATAATATCCGTCTTGGAGCTTTCAATTGTACTTCTAAATTCTTCGTCAAGTTTTTCTAAGTTATCTTTTAACCGTATATAATTGCTTTCAAATATTGAAGCATGTTCTGGCTTTAATTCACTCAACTTATTTTTGATGTTTTCAGCGAGTTCGATTGCACGGAGAGGATCCAACCATATGTGAGGGTCATAATCACCGTGGTTATGCTCGTCGTTATCCACTTCAACGCTTTCATCTTCATGACCGTGTTCTTCAGCATCAGCATTTTGTTCTTCATGATGATGTTCCTCGTTTTGAGAGGATTCTAATAGTTCAATGCCTTCTCCTGCTTCTAAAATAGTAACACTTTCATTTTTTAATGATTTAATAGCATTTTCTGCAAAAGCATCAATACCAACTCCACTGTAAATAAACAAATCAGCTTTCGCTAGAGCAACCATGTCTTTTGCAGAAGGCTCAAAAGAATGGGCATCTACATTTGGAGGGTAAATACTTTTCACATCAACATAGTTTTCACCAATTTTTTTCGCGAAATCTTCAAGTGGATAAATCGTTGTATAAATTGTTACTTTTTCATTGTCAGATATTCCTGTTTTAACAATTTCAGAGTTTCCGCAGCCAGCAAGAATAAGGCTGATAGCAAAAACTAAAGTATAAAAAGATTTGTTGATTCTCATGTTGTTAGCTCCTAACATAATAAATTTGTGTAATTAAAACGTTTAGTACAAAAAAGGTAAATCGTAATCATTTCGTTTTATATACTAAATCATGTATATTAGTTTGTAAATGGTTTAAGAACAATTTAAAAAATTTTTACAATAGTGTAACATATAAAAAATACTTAAATAACTTTCTAGAAAATGAGATAAGGAGTTTGAAGATATTAATGGGGATTGACATGAACAATGAAGAAATCAAGTTGTTTGATAAATATTTGTAAAATAAAAACAGTTTTCGTATTGAATATTTCTTTTTGTTCTAATCGTGGGTATACACTAAATGATAGTATGTGAAGAAAATAGCCACCTATATAATATTTATTACCGAACTTATTCATATAGGTGACTAGTTATTTGGTTATAATGGAGCTAACTTTACAGCATAGATCTCGTTTACAAAGTGAAAAATTCCTTGAACACTTAGTTTTATTTTACTTTTTCCATATTATTTGCAATAGCTAATAAATCATCTTGAGTAATATTAACTGAATCAGTTGTTATTTTGTATAAAATCATCTGACCATTACTGTTTTCAATCCAGCTTAATATTTTTTCATTATTAGTTGTATATAAACTTTCATTTGTTTCAACGTAAAATGCATCATTTCCGTCTACATTATATTGTTTAAAATCCTCTCCTAAATACGACGTCATTGCAACTAGATCATCTGTAAGGAGGTGATAGGTAATGAAAATTTCGTCGTTTGTTTTTGTTCTATAAATCAAATTTGGTAAGTTCCTTAAGTCATTTGGTTTTATAGAAAAAGACCCTAGATTATCCCAAGTGATTTCTGTTGTAGTCTTTGTTGATTGAGTTTTTAGTGTATCGTAATATTTTTCTGCCATCTCAGGATCAACGCCACCAACTACCGTTTGATAGTGCGCTGCTTTAAGCGTCATTCCGTGATACGATGTTCGAGGTATTTTGTATTGAGAAAAGTAATCACTCATATAGTCTTTCCAATCTTCTATACTTATCTCTTGAGGATTGTTGATGGTCGCTAAAGAAAATGAACCGTTTTGTCCATTATCCAACGCAGAACTGTACATAATTGCAGATTCTCCAGGCTTCAATGATTCACGAATATGTTCGATCGTGTTTTGTATGTGTTCTCTTTCTTTCAAGTTAGGGATGTCTATCATTGTGTCATCTGCAATGTTAAATTCAAAGCTATCAAATGTAAATTCATAGATAATATTAGCTGCGTAAGCAAAACCAGAGAATATCAATAGACACGCCATAGCGATAGCTAACTTGCTAAACCTTTGATTTCGTATTCGTTTCTTATTGGAATGGTAATGTTTAAAAGCAAGTTGTGCATTGGTTTTTATGTTGTCCGGCTCTTTTATACTTTTTGATGTTTTCTCGAATTCACTTTTCAATTCCCTTTCAATGAACATGTAGTGACGCCTCACTTTCAGTTGGCAATTTCTTATTTCGAAGATTTTTTAATGCATGATGATGCCTTGATTTTGCAGTTCCAATGGGAATATTTAATGTGTTGGAAATTTCTTCAAAACTGTTGTCATGAAAGTATCTAAGTACAGTGACTACCTTTAATTTATATGGCAGCCTATTAACATGCTGTAATAGTTGGCTATTCGTTTCATTTGTTAACATTGTTTCTTCTGTTGATCTAGGATGTTCTTCGATTGAGAATAACTGATTTTTCTTATCAAGATTGAATTTTCTCCAAAGTTTTCTATTCCAATTAGCTGTTTGTTTAACGATAAGACCATTTAGCCACGAATAGAAAGGTTTAGTCTGATCGTACTTGGAAATGGAGTTAATCAATTGGATATACACTTCGTTTGCAACATCATTCGTATCTTGTTTGTTATTCACTAAAAAATAAATAGTTCGATAGACATGATGGTGTATTTCTTCATAGACAACTTCAAAAGCTTTTTCGCTTCCAGTTGTCAACTCCTTTAACCAACTATGTAATTCTTCATCAGTCATATTAGAGCCCCCTTTTTTCTCTCTCTCTATTTATTGGCTCGATTGCATGAAAAAGTTCAAAAAATAAATAATAATTTGTAAGATTTTTTTTGTAATCTGTTTTACTATTCATTCAAATAACCATAGCAAAACAAATTGTTAGGGAATTGTCACCGTATAAAAGAAAATGCCCCGAAGGTGTATTTGTAACGTGTCTTCCTTAATACTAAAAAAACGGTTCTATAATAAATGTTGGGGTTTATACACAATTTGAGTGCATAAAAAAGAGCACGATATCACCCATTCTTTTATACTTGAGTTGTCGAGAAACAAGTATGAAATGGGGATACGTGCA
>NZ_JBPXRQ010000003.1:0-207298 GCF_051842895.1 Cytobacillus sp. Hm23 | reverse complement strand
CAAAATGAGGTTAATGCGTGAGGCATTACAAAACCTTAGAGTAGTATTAAACAAGTCTAAATATTTAGATGATAGGTGGAGAGCCGTATACATTGAGAGGTGTACGTACGGTTCGGAGGAGAGCGTTTGGAAACCTATCGTAGAAATATGACAAGGCGCTGGGCGCTTACCCTACTACTAATTACAGTTATTTCACAATCTGGCGCAAATCTGATATATGAAGATATGCGTCTTTTTTAATTTATGTAATTATTGTTGAAAAACGAAGATAAGGGTAAATGCTAAAATTAGTAAGATAGTATGAAATGTTTTTTCGAGCAAATCAGCGGAAAAAAAAGGACCAATTCCAAAAACCTTTGACAAATATTGGGTATTTTTATATTATATAAGATGTAAAACATGTTTTACACCTTGTTTATGGTGGTGACAAAAAATTGGAAAATAAAATTAAACAATACAGAGAGAAAAAAGGTTTATCACAGGGTAAGTTAGCCGATCTTTGTAATGTTAGTAGGCAGACAGTAAATGCAATTGAAAATAATAAATATGACCCCAGTCTTCAATTAGCTTTTGATATTGCATTTCACCTAAATAAACCTATGGAAGAAGTTTTTAGACCTAAAAGACGAGATGACATATAGAGTAATCAATTATTATACAAAGGAGGAGGAAGGATAAATCATGAGTACTAGAAAAATTGAGGGGCTTATTTTGGGATTAGTTATTTTATCTGTACTAAGTTTTACAATATTTAAAACCATAACAGGTAAAGAAGTTGGGTTTAATGAAATTTTGGTGTTTAGTAGTTTATTTATGATGTTTTTTTCTGCTATTACATGGGGAGGAGAAAAAGAAAAAGATGGGATTTTACAAAATGAAGAATTAGGCAGAAAGATTACCGAGCAAAGTTCAAAAATTAGCTATTATATTTTAGTAGTAATTATAATAATCTTTGTCTTCTTAGATTATTCCGTAAACGGTACATATAACTTCTTTATTTTAGGGATTATGGGTATAGCTATGGTTTTGTTACCATTAGTAGAATTTTTAGTTTCACGAAAGTATCAGTAATTGAATACAGGGTATAGAAAATTAAGTTAAAGAAAACAAAGGGGAAAGAATGAAACCGAGATTAATAAAATTACGACCAAAAGTTCCTTGGGATTACATAAAAGAACAAGATGATAGAGGTAACTATATTCCATATGAAGGTGTAGTTAGCAAAAATACCGATAGACAGAATCATATCAAATCTCTGTTTAGAAAAAATGAAAATCCTCCCCAATTTGCATACCAACAATTTTATCATGCTGACATAGTTATAGATTCTTTAAATAAAACTCTAGGGGTCATTAACACCATTTATAGGCCATATTATGTAGGATCCGAAGATTGGATAATAGATATGAGTAATGGTATCCAATTGATAATTAACACCTATGATGAATATGGTGGAGATAGTGGTATTAAGCTAACAGGCTTAATAACTGATGGAAATATAAATGACAAGGAGGTGTATAAATCTATTAATTGGTTATCGAAGGTGTATCAACTATAGGACACATTGATTATTGAGTAGATTAGTTTTAAGAAATAAGTTCATCTTACTATTGGGCAACAAGAAAATGTAACAAACGTGTTAGAACTGACCAGACGTTGAGGTGTAGAATCCATCTTAAAATAATGGATATATTTTGATTAACTGTTAATGGGGGAAGGTAGGATGGGTAAACAGATTGAACTTTTCAGAAGTGAAAAAAAGAAATCCGAGTATCTAAAAATATATGATCTAGCCTTATCTCAACTAACTACACCATTTACTAGTAAGTATATTGGAACAAGCTATGGTAATACTCACGTTATCCGTTGTGGACTGGAAAATAGTCCGAAGTTATTGATGCTACATAGCATGGGGTTCACCTCCATTGCTTGGCATAAAAATTTAGAAGGGCTCTCTAAGCATTTTGATATTTTTTGTATTGACTTAATCGGAGAACCAAATAGAACAGAAAGTAACAGAATAAAAATAACTCTAACAGACTATTTACAATGGTTAGTAGAAGTATTAGATGCATTAAACTTGAAAAAAACCAATCTGGTTGGGTGGTCATATGGAGGATTTTTAGTAACTGCCTTTGCAATGAATTTTCCTAACCGTATTGAAAGAGTCGTAACAATGTCTCCTGCAGGAACTATTTCACCTTTGACTACTAGTTTTTATATAAAGCTCCTTCCTGCATTATTTAGTGGGAAAGATAAAAAAATCAATAAATTTTTAAAATGGATAAGTGGCAAGGATAATAATAATTACCCTAACCCTGCCTTTTTGTTGTTTACTGAAGGAATGAAGAATTTCAAAGGATGGGCCAGGGGTACAAAAATTATCGTATATTCAGATGATGATTTTATGAAACTTAAAGTACCTTATTTACTATTAATTGGAGATAAAGATCCTATTTACAAAAAAGAAATACATAATCAACTTATAGACAAATTCAATAATATTAGCCCCAATATTAAAGCAAGTATAATAGGTGGAACACACGGATTCCCAATGCAGAAATCTGAAGTCGTAAATAAAAAAATAATCTCATTCCTTACGAACTAAAAAATTGTGACTAATCTTTCTTTTGTTTATTATGCCAGTCTAGGATTTACAAATGTCAGGATGCATAGTTCGTTATTCAAGTAGTTAAAATAGATTGATTCAACAAAAAGGCGCGTGTTTGAAAGGAAGTAGTGATCCAATAAAATAAGCTGAATATTTACTGGAATAAGTAATATTTTAGTCTGCGGGCTGAAGAATATCTGAGTATTATAGGAAATATAATATTTGGGGGAGGCGAATTTTATGGACGGGGATATTTTCTACACATTATCGATTATTGTTACTATAATGTTTGTTTCTATAGCTGCTTTTCAGGTTTTACTTGTACTAGGGTTACCTTTAGGCGAATATGCGATGGGTGGATTTTATAAAGTTTTACCTAAAAAACTACGTATTGTAAGTGCCATAAATGCTATCATCCTTTTGTTTATGGGAATTGTTTTTTTACAGCATAGTGACTTGTTAAATATCTTTAATTTTTTACCTACACATATTTTAGTTTGGATAGTAACAGTTTATTTGGGCTTAAATACGATAGGAAATCTAATATCCAGAAGCAAAAAAGAAAGATACGTAATGACACCTTTATCGAGTATTGCATTTATATTATGTTTAATGGTTTCTTTATCATAGGGTAGAAGATTATCACATTTATATACCTCCACAATCTGGCGCTAATCTGAAATACATATAAGCGTCATTTTTTGTTGTTGAGCCATAACGTTAATTAGTAAGTAGTATAGTTCTATTTTTTCAGAAATGAAAAGTAGGGGAATATTCTATTGGAAATTTTGTATTGAAAATATATAAATACCAAAAAGAAAAGATAATTGTGTGAACGAGTATTTAAGCACAATAATAAAAAATGAACTATGTAACGGCACTAGCACTAGGTATAAAAAAGTAAAGATAGATTTTTATAGTAAAGAACACTTTCGTATACTATTCTAAACTTTTTTCTGTTAATTCTTCTACTATTGTTGATTCTCCAAATCCAGTTACTTTATATTTATGGCCATCATCTAATTGAAATACTATACCTAAAATCGATCTCTCATAACGATCTTTTCGGTCAATGCTCTCTTTAGTAAGACCATCTGAATCATAATGTACGCTACCTTCAATATTAATGAAATTCTCATCTTGATTTTCATTAATATTACTAATCTCATGATTTATCAGCCTACCTTGTATCCATGTCCCTAATACTGGTTCAATGCTATTAATATCTAAAACCATTCCTTCTTTGTAATATAAAGTTATAGAATATTTTACGAATTGTTCACTAAAATCCTCATTGCCTCCGTGTCCATAATATGATTCATATATTCTAAAATCATCAATGTCATTATAAGAGTTAGTACACGCTACTAGTGTTATGATTTGTAAAATAATTATTATTCGCTTCATTAAATCACCCCATACCCATATTATATTTGAATTTGCAAAAAAATAATCTACATTTTTCAAAATGTAGATTATCAAACCTTCTTATTAAATAATCTGGCGCATTTCTATAAGGAGAAGCCACTTTCTTTATGAAAGATCCGCATTAACTTTCTGGACAGTCTCTTTCCATAATAGACCTTCTCGGGGGATAAGGAAAAAACTCAACTAAGTCAAATATGTTTATAGACTATATCCTACTTTTCGATTTGTTGATTTCATTAAGCCCTTAACATACAGAAGAACGGGGAACCCAAGTGAAGAGACTAGTGCCAACACACTAAACAAAGTAAAGTGGTTTGTATAACCGAAATACTCTAACATAAGCCCACCAATCAAAGGACCGAATGAACTTCCAATTGCAGTAAAACCCATCGCACCAAAATACAGACCTTTCATTTCATTTGGTGATATTTGATCAATAAATAAATCTGTCATTGTAAACATCATTACTTCACCGACCGTAAATACGAAGATCGACAAAAATAAAAAGGGTATAGAAGTAAAAAATGCAAAGCCTAGTAACCCAATAGATGTCGTTAACGTTCCAATCATTATTGATGTTAGTGCAGAATAACGTTTTCCTATTCTTGTTACTGGGTATTGGACAATTAATACTGTTATAGCATTAAACACAATAAGGTAAGAGAATACCTCTACACCATTCGTAATAAGTGGTGAGGAGGCTAAATATTGTGGGATGGTTGAACTGAATTGGGAATAACCGCATACCCCCATAACTAGCCCAATGACTGCGAAAAGAAATACACGATCAGCACTAAGTACCTTCAATGCTTTTGCCATCGTTACCCGTTCATTTGTTTTAGTGTTTAAACTATCATCAATTTGGTTTATAGAAAACATGGCAAGCAGAACAATAAAGTAAAGAGAATAAATAACTGCAGTCACAAAAAATGCAGACGTTGAAGACGAGCTACCTATCTTTAATCCAATAAGGGGACCTACTGCAGCACCGATATTAATGGCTGCATACCTAAGATTAAACACCAACAGTTTATTTTTTGGTTTAGTAACCTTTGAAAGTAATGCCCTAGACGAAGGCTCAAAAAAAGAACGACATAAACCATTTAAGGCATTTAAAATAAAAAACGTAACTACACTTTCTGCTAAAGCAAAGCCAACAAAAACAAAAATCCAAATAAAAATGGAATATTTCATGACCTTTTCTTGCCCATATAAATCCGATAAAAAGCCACCAATAAAACCACCAAATAGCCCTACAATTGAACTTATTCCAATAATAGCACCAGCAAAACCTGGACTAACCCCCTTCACTGAAGTGAGGTAAATTGCTAGAAATGGGATTGTCATAAATGTAGCCATTCGAGCAAAGAGTGTACCAATGATTATGGTGAGACTTATTGGATGAATTCTTGTTATTCCCAACCTACACTCCTCCCTCCGAGTATTTACTCTATGTATCCTTTGCTCAACTCTATCGTAGGTTGAAAGAGTTTGATTCTCTAAATCAGCATACTTCATTATACTAAATATGTCTAAAGGACGGTATGAGAATTAAGAATGATATATTAATACAACTTTAGAATGAGAGTTTAGTAATCCATGGAAGTTAAATCAGCTAGGTCGAGTATGTTAATAATATGTAAAATACTAAGTTTGGACAGTAAAACACTAAGTTTGGACAGTAAACCACTGAGTTTGGACAGTAAACCACTAAATTTGGACACTGAATTTATTAACAAAGTGAAAATTCTTTTTTATTGATCAGACTAAATAAGAACACATAAATAATATGGTATAAACTTAATTTTAACTTACGAATATGGATAGGAGTTCGTTTGGAGGGGGAGTAGATTGACCAAAAAAGAGGTATCATATATTTTATTATTGATTTTTGGGGTGTTATTGGGTAGCTTCTCTATTTATATGCCTGCTTTAGGGTATAAAAATATTGAGTATATTGAACAAACATCTAATTATCAGATTACTAATTATAGTTGGTATGGTAAAAGAATACATCAAGAAACTTTTGATGGAGATAATAAGGAAGGATTGGTGATATATCAAAATCAAAGAAGAATTCAAAAAATAGAGGCTTGGATATTATTCTTTACAATAGCGTCGTTGATGTTATGGAGGTTTAGAGATAAGAAATTTCGTATTTATGCCTGTGTCTTTTCAGCGATTGCATTTATAGTAATGGATATTGTATTGGTAAACAAATTCAATTAATCCCTAACCTTTATTCACCATAATAGATAAGTTTAGCTTAAATATTTGATTTGAAATTGTTATTCCAATCTGGCGCTAATTTGAAATAAGGATTAGCGTCTTTATCATTTTAGGACCAGATTGTTGAGAAACGATGTATAAAAACTAGGTGTTATCCTTCTAGAAAGATATTTAGAGTTATTTTATAATGACCTTTTGTTGACCTAAAGAGATTAAATTCAAAGTGTTAGGTATTCGGGGCGACTAAACAGAAAATCTTATTCTATCTTTATCTGTGGGAATACCATTAAACACTTTACGCCATTTCCCGTTCTGAAATAATTCATATTGTTCAAAAGCACAAGGTAACCCATTTGCAGTGACTATATCACTGCTATCCATGAGCTGAAAATGTAAATGAGGGCCAAAAGAATTACCGGAATGACCTACTTTACCGATAACATCCCCCTTTTTCACGCTTTGACCAACTGAAACCTTGATTGACCCTGTTTGAAGATGAACTAATCCAGCAAATACATTATCATCACATTTCATAATGATGTAATTCCCAGCAACAGATTGTATATTGTCTTTGCTTGGATCGAAAGCATAGGCAGCTTTTAATGCAACATACAAGTCTGAAAGTAGATGCGCCCTTGCGCGCTCCTTGTAACCATCCTCTGCCTTGACAATGATCCCATCACAAGGCGCATGCACATCCTTACCCCAACAGTAAAAATTATTCAGAGGAGCACCTAAAAGAAAATATCGTAATGGAAGAACACGATAGCTGGGCCAACTTTTTCTGTCCCAATTCACTTGCAAAAAATCGTAAGCATATCGTGTTCCTAAGCGGTTTGATCCGTGGCTCGGAATTCTTTTTCCTGGAGTATTCGGAGAAATCCACTCACCTCTTAAAGGAAATTCTACAATTATCGGTTTACTCACTTTATCCATGTTAACTTACACTCCTTTCGCTGTGATTATGGCGCAAGTAATGAAATTTAATTCTTGTGTATTTAGAGAAAGATAATGGCTTAGAAGAAGTTTTTTTAAAAAAAGAACGTACATTTTCTAATTGGAATTATTGGAGTTTAAATTTTGTCATGGAATGAGAGGTGATAGTAATGCAATATCTTTAAAAATGATTATAGCAAATGGAATTGAAATCTAAGAATTATCTTTTAAAGATGTATCTAAACTACTTATGATAAACTTAGTTTATCAGAATTTACCAAATGACGAAATATTCATTGTTCCATGAATAGGCAGTAGAGTTGAAAAAGAAGCAGGGGGAAGTAATTTGTTTACAGTGTATGATGTTGTTGTAATCGGATCTTTATTTTTATTGTTCTATATTATTGTAGATTTTATTATGAACAAATCAAAGGATATAGTAAGGAGACTGATTTTTTATAGTTTTGTTTTCTATTTACTTAATGTAGTTCAACTTACTACTGGAGGCATCGTGTTCCCGCCTCAAAAGGACTTTCTACCAACTACTCAATTAATTCCATTTTATTTTATTGGTGACCTGTTTAGTATGTATCGCACTAATGGTTTAGATTGGTTTTTTTGGAATTCTTTTAAGCTAACATTTTTTAACTTGATTATGCTCATGCCTCTAGGTGTTTATATGTCTTTATTTTATAAAGTGAAACGAATATCTAGAGTATTTTTAATTATATTCCTTGTAAGTCTTACTATTGAAACTATTCAACTCACTTTTACTTACTTAGGATTGGTAATGGGTCGAGGATTTAATGTAGACGATTTAATTGTTAATACTTTAGGCGGTGTAATTGGATTTGTACTTTTTGGGCTGACAAAGAAAGGGGTTTTTACGATTATACCAAGCCTTAATATTAAAAAGGAGATAATGTAGAAAGTTGGGGGCTATTATGAGGAGTAGTACAATTTATAAAAGTGAAGAGGGTAAACAATTTATTCAAAAGCATTATGAAGATTATTTACAGACACTAAAATTTAATGTGGAACGAATGTATATAGACACAAGCTTTGGTAAAACCCACATTCTTGTATCAGGTCCAGCTCAAGCAAAACCATTATTTATCTTTCAAGGAGGTAACTGCATTAATCCTATGACAATGTCCTGGTTTTCTCCATTAACAAGCGAGTAAGAAGTATATGCTCCAGATACAATTGGTCATCCAGGTTATAGTGATGAAAATAGAATTTCTGCAAAGGATGACAGTTTCGCTCTTTGGATAAAAGAAATGATGGATTACTTAAATATAAAGAGTAGTGCATTTATTGGCCCATCATACGGGGCAGGTATTATATTGAGACTAGCCACATTTATGCCGGAAAAAATAGATTGTTCCATCTTAGTTTCACCAGCAGGGATAAAATTAGGTTCTAAACTTAGTATGATTAAGGATATTTTACTTCCTTTAATTTTATATAACATCACATCATCAGGTAAACATCTTAATAAAATCACAAAAATTATGTCTTCCGATTCAATGAAGGAGCATGACAAAAAAATTATAGGTGATGTTTTCAAATATGTAAAACTTGAACAAGATATGCCTAAATTAACTGAGAAAAAAGAACTACTAAATTATAAATCTCCGACATTAACTATAGTAGGGAAAAAGGACATTTTCTTTCCTGAAAATAGATTGAAAGAAAAAACAAAAGAAATCATACCAAATTTAATATCATTCAAATCATTCGATATGGGGCATTTTCCTTCCGGAATTTATTTAGAAAAATTAAACAATGAGATAATTGAGTTTCTTAAATTTTATTACTAAAGACTATGAAATTAGTGACAAAATATGAACCTGGACAAACCATTGGATTATTCCATAATCTTGGCCCTAATCTGTAATGAGAGAGGTGTCTTTAATTGTGGAACAGGGATTGTTGAAAAATAGAAGACATGAAAAGTAAAGATGTTATTTAAGGACTGATAGAACTACTTATGAAATAGTATCGATAGCTCCCTGCATAAAAGCAAACATCATTTAAAGGCAGGAACGAAAGAAGATGAACCTTACTTTTATAGAGAATTTATGGAATATTTCACAACCGTATAAAGTAACAGAAATTACTATTGGACATTTTAATAAAATATACAAAATTGATCATTTTCAATCATCATACATCCTAAGAATTTATGAAAGTGAGAATAATATTAATAAAATAAAACGAGAACTAAAGGTACTAAACCTATTAAAAAAAGAGCATTTATCCTTTGCAATTCCCCATTTTAAACAAACAGTTGATAAAGAACAAATTGTATTCTTACCTGATCAAAACACTTATGCGATATTGATGCCTCTAATTAAAGGAGTACATCCGAATTTAGAGGATCACAAACATCAATATCAATCTGGAATGGCATTAGGAGAATTAAATTTCATTTTCTCAAAAATGAAAAAAGGTATTTTTAGTGATTTGAACCCTTCTTATTCAAATCTAAACTCCTTTCATCCAGATATTACAGATATCAAAAAAATTGTAAATCATTTACCTTCATCTAATATAAAAAAAGAACAACTACAATATTTATTTGAAAATATATTCGAAAAAATTGAAGATGTATATAAATATTTACCAAAACAATTTATTCATGGAGACTATACAAATGGTAATCGTTTAATCCATAAGGGGAGTATTTCTGGAATTATTGATTTTGAATTTTTTTGCTTTGATTTAAGAGTTATGGATTTGGCTATTAGTATAGGTGGCGGACCATCTGCATTATGGAAGCATGGCAATGGATGGGGTATAATTGAGGCATTTTGTAAAGGGTACTTCAATAAGTTTACAATTGCAGATATTGAAATAAAGCACATACCATTCTTAATTCAAGTCCGAAGAATTGCAATGTTAATTTACTTTTTTGGAAGATATGAAAAGGGATTGGATGATGAATCTTGGATGAGAGGGATTATAGATTGGGTTTTAGATGCAGATGAGTGGTTAAAGTATCATTCTTCAGACTTAATTTCAAATTTATTGAAGTGGAGAGAATAAAGGTAACTATGTTCTATATTATTTACTTTCCATAATTTTAAATATCCATTTAATTGATCACAAAATAGAAGCATTCGATTTTGATTGTGGTAGTATTAGATATCGTTCTTATGATTTAGCTGTGTTTTGGTGGAATTTAAAACAAAATTATTCCGATTTAGAAAATATGTTGGATCAGTTTATAAATGGATACCTAAGTCAAAAAAGTATAAACGATGATGTTTGGGGAACAAATAGAACAAGATGCAGAGATGTTTAAATTTGGAATATTTTGTAATGGGATTTTGTCTGTTATGGCAATTGAAACTGAATATTCAGGCTTAAACATGTTTGCCATTAAGGGAATCTGAAAAGATACTGTCGTATCCTACCAAAGTCTAATTCAACTTAGACAACACAATGGGTGAAAGAACTTAAATCGATAAAGAAGGTTTACTTTCTATAAAGATACATTGAGTCAAGTACACTCCTCTACTACAGCACATAAGATAATTTGTAAATAACAATAAATTCATCTGAGGGGATTGATGGAAATGTACTGTGTGCCCTATATGTATCAACATTCTAATAACGTGAATAGACCAATTCTTACTTACAGAAATCCTACACCGTATTACGCTCTTTCTAATAAGATATATAGCTCGTATCCACCATTTTATAGTCATAATAGGGTGGTGTTAAGAGATTATGGAGCAAACCCATTTGTTTTAAATATCAATGAAGCTACCAAACAAAATAATTCGTACCGTACAGCAATCTGGACGGGTAAACATTTTCAAGTTACATTAATGAGTCTCAATGTTAGTGAAGATATTGGTTTGGAAATTCACCCTAACACTGATCAATTTTTAAGAGTTGAACAAGGTCAGGGAATTGTACAAATGGGTAAGCAGAGAGAAGATTTAAGTTTTCAAAAAAGAATTTTTGATGACTCTGCCATAATGATCCCTGCTGGAATGTGGCACAATGTGATAAATACAGGAAATGTTCCTTTAAAGCTATACTCGATATATGCTCCACCAAACCATCCATTTGGTACGATTCATAGGACTAAAGCAGATGCAATGGCTTTAGAAGAAGGTTATGGAAATAGAGATGGAATTCAGTAGTTCTTCAGAATAGTCATTTAAAACAGTAGAAGATTATGTAACCTCCCTGTTCCGTGGCATGAAAGGAGGGTGAGCAGGGAGGCTGGCAGAAGGATCCTATAAAATATGGTATGCCAATTATAAAGAATAAGCATGTACTGGTGTACTAGGTAATTTACATCGATTTGTATCTTTTTTTAGAAATTTATCTAGAGAAATATCTATTCTACAAAATTGCGAATAATGAGATGAAAATATTCACACTTTTATTCATCCAAAGTCCGTAATAATTTTAACTATTTCATGCAAACAACCCCAAAAAAAGTCCATGCATCATTCTCAGGGTTGTTAACTGATTTGAATATTGATGATATCATCTAAATTAATTCTATGGACATCCTGGAATTTATCTATTATTCTAATATGTTTATTGATCGTGTCAGCATAAAGAATATGTCCAACAAAAGGTTTAAACTGCCCATTTTCAAAGTATGTCACAATTATTTCAGTTTTTTGTTTTATTGCTTCAACAATAATATTATTTATAACCTCAATTTCATGTTTATCCAATTTAGGTTTTTTGATGTTATAATAATCATCTTTTATATCACGGAGCATTTTCATCTGTTCAGGCTGCATATAAGAAGGCTCCCATTTCATAGATCCTTTACCCTTCAAGTGTATCACTCCTTATATTTAGATCTATTAAGTAAAAAAATGGTATCATTTAGATTACTGTACCACACATCTAAAAATAAAATAACATAATTTGTTAGTGGATGGGATAATCCCGACACCTTCCTTTACTTTTAATGAGTAAAGGCTTTTTTATTTGCACTTAATTATTCATAAAAAAAGAAATAATCTAGTCTAAATATAGGTGAGTACTTAATTGGTTTATGCTTTTTGAGATATGCTTGTATTCATGTAAGGTTAGATAAATCAATTTTGGGCTATCCAAGTGATATTAGAATTGAATTTTGTGTGAAGTAATTAAAGCTTTCTACCCTTATTATGAATATAAATATAATGTACAAACTCCATTAGAATATAAATCTTATTAAGTATTTTGGAGAATGGTGAAATAAAGTGGTGTAATTGTTAATAATTATAATAATTTGAAGTACTGTTATTCTTATAGATTTGTTAGATTTCAGTTAACTATAGAAGGAGGTGAGAATTATGACAAAACATCTTTCAGAAAAATGTTGTAATCCAACTATTACCTTAATAGTTCCGTGTGAAATAAAGTGTCAAAGTGTTATTTCAGGAAAGGTCACGTCTAACGGAGTGTGTCCAGTTGAAGGAGCGAAAGTATGTTTATCGAGTTCGTTACCTGGTATCGTCAATTTTGACCCGAATCCAACAATTACTGATGATAATGGTGAATATACATCTATGGTGACTGTAACCCCTCCTCTTTTAGGTACAGTTGTTACAATCATAGCTTCAACAGAGGTAAACAATGTCCCAATATCTATTACAGAATTTACAGTTGTAAGCTGTCAACAGACATTTGAAACAGTATATGTAACGAATGAATTCTCAAATAATATAACAGTAATTGACGGGCAAGAAAACATGCCGATCACAACTTTACCAGTTCAAAACACACCATTCAGGGTAGCGATTACACAAGATAGAAGTTTTGCTTATGTAGCCAATTTGAATAGTGGATCTGTTTCTGTAATACGTGTATCAGACAATACCATTGTTGGGGACCCTATTAGTACAGGAGGAGGTTCCCAAAACTTAGTCATCACACCTGATAGTGCGTTTGTTTATGTATATAATATTGACGCATCGACAGTATCTGTTATAGAAGTAAGTGAGAATAGGGTTATACAGTGTATTAGTGTTGGTAAAGGATCAAGAGCAAACACATATAACAATATTGCTATTACACCTGATGGTCAGTTTGTTTATATCGCTAATACACAGGATAATACCATTTCTGTCATTCAAACTTCTAATAATGTTGTTATTAAAACAATTTCTGTGCCAAACTCTCCTTTATCTATTGCAAGTACACCCAATAGCCAATTTGTCTACGTTGTTAGTCCTTTTGGGACGATAACTGTTATCGAAACTTCCAATCAAACAATATTTGATACTATAAATACTTCTGCGCCTAACCCTCAGAATTTAGCAATTACTCCTAGTGGTGAATTCTTTTATGTGATTGGTGGTTCACAATTTGTAGAAGCTTTTCGAATAGCGGATAACATGCGTATTGCATCTATAGAATTGTCAAGAGCTAACTTTAGTCTTGATGTTGTGATATCTCCATCATCTGATTTTGTTTACGTTATCGCTAATCAAGTTTTTTCTCCATTCGGCAGTATAAATGTTATTGATATTACTAGTAATACTGTAATAAAACAAGTACAACTTGGAAATGCACCACAACAATTGGCTATTAATACTGATGGAAGTCGAGTATATGTGTCCAATGCAAACCCTGATAGTGTTGAAGTATTCCAAACTTCAAATAATGAGTTGATAGCGAAAATACCTGGTGGAGGAAATGGAGCCCAAGGAATTGCTGTAACGTCTTAATAGCTTTATAACAAATAATAATCATGGTTATAAGGTTAATACAATAGACTATTAGATTCTAAATGTTAGTTTAGAAGTTGAATATACTCATCAAAGAATTGAAATGATAGATTCCCTTAGTCTTCATAAAACATGCAATGGTAGGTATTTTGAGTAAGAATGGGGTAACTAAATAGCTTCTCCTAAATCGTTAACTACCTTATTGTTCTTACTGTAACAATAACGAGATATTATTGATATAGATTATCTTGATATCAACTCTTTCGCAATACTACAGGCGCTAATCAATAAAGGTTAGCGTTTATTGATCTTAGGACAAGATTAACCTTCGTTTAAACAGGTACAACTTAGCCTCTCCTTCTATAATTCTTATATTTACTTTCAACAAACCCTTTCAGTATAATTGGATTGGTAAATTAAAGAATATAAGTTTGATATTGTAAAACAAATATTAATAATTACATTTTTATATGATAAAAGGAGAGGGTAAATTATGACTTTGATAAAGGATAGATGGTTTACGGTTCAAGAAATAGGTAATTCAACTTTTGCTATAAGCGAATATGGGCATTGGGAAAAAGTCCATTCATTTTTATTATTAGGTGATACGGAAGCTGCATTAATTGATACAGGACTTGGTATTGATAATATCAAAAGGATTACTGATCAACTTACTTCATTACCTATAAAGGTTTTAACTACACATGTACATACTGATCATATTGGAAGCCATGGGGAGTATAATGAAATTTATGTACATGAGGGAGATAAAGACTGGTTGGTGAATGGGATCAGAGGATTATCTATAGAACAAATAAGAGAACACATAAGTAGAGACATAACAATACCGACGCCAGAAACATTTAACCCTAATACATACCAACCTTTTCAAGGTGAGCCGACAGGGTTATTGAAAGATGGTGATGTAATTGATCTCGGTAACAGGCAGCTAGAAATTTATCATACTCCTGGACATTCGCCAGGCCATATATCAATATTTGATAGATTAGAGAAATATCTCTTCACGGGTGATTTACTTTATGATCAAACACCAATTTATGCTTATTATCCTTCTACCAGCCCTGTTGATTTAGTTGATTCTCTAGAAAGAATATCAAATATTGAGGACGTTATGATGATATATGGCTCACATAACTCATTAGGTCTTGAAAAAAACATACTGAAGGAAGTTAAAAAAGGAATTAGCTATTTAAAAGAAAATAAGCTTGTGAAATTTGGAACAGGATTACATAAATTTAATGGATTTAGTGTGCAGTTTTAAAAGAGTTATTATTAGAATTATTATGAATTAGTGTATTCTGCTTTAGGGCACTTATTATATAACACGAAAGACGTCTCTTAATATGGGTAAAAAGATTGAGTGAATTTTTCCTGAAATAATTGTAATTAACAAGTTATTAACAATAAATTCTTTGCAAACTTAATTAGGTGATGAGCCTATACAAAAAAATCAAATTCCCTCTCTGTTACAGGACGGGGATTTATTCAATTTTATACACGTCAGTGGATATTGTGCTTACTAGAGATTAAAGTTGTAACCTTTTTGTAATCTTCTTTTAAACAAACCGTAATAAAATACAATCATCAAGAAGAAAAAACAAAAAATTGGAGGTTATACAACATGATAAAAATCATAATTGCTAGTATGTTAACAATGTCATTAGTCGGTGGAGGATTAGTATATCAGAAAACCGATTTTGCAATAAATGATAGTCAGGTTACATTATCTCAGACAGAAGAATCACAAGAGAATCCGATACGAAAAGAAGATATGGAAAATTTTGATGAACTAATGAAGGAGCAAATGGCAAAGTTTAAAGGTCCAAATGAAGAGAGTATGTACGATTTGTTAAATCATACATTTGAAAATCCAGATTGGACCTTTGAAAGTGATGATTATAATGCAATGCTATTTCATGGGACAGAGAATGGTAAAGAATATTATATATTCTTTTACTATCAACAAGAAGATATAAATATTATTTTTGATGGAGAAAGCATAAGAAAAACGAATGAAGAATTCAATGAATGGCTAAGTGAGTTTTCAATAAATGATAGTCAGGTTACATTATCTGAGACAGAAGAATCAGAAGAGAATCCGATACGAAAAGAAGATATGGAGAATTTTGATGAACTAATGAAGGAGCAAATGGCAAAGTTTAAAGGTCCAAATGAAGAGAGTATGTACGATTTGTTAAATCATACATTTGAAAATCCAGATTGGACCTTTGAAAGTGATGATTATAATGCAATGCTATTTCATGGGACAGAGAATGGTAAAGAATATTATATATTCTTTTACTATCAACAAGAAGATATAAATATTATTTTTGATGGAGAAAGCATAAGAAAAACTAATGAAGAGTTTAATGAATGGTTAAGTTCGGAGTTACTTTTATAAAGGCTCTTTTCGTAAGCTTTGTTGCTAATGTTACCAAATTCGTACCATAAAAAGTGTTTTTATATGGTAGTCATCTTTTTACAGATGAAAAGGTGCTACGCTCTCTATTTATGTACGTGAAAATTAAAATTTCATCGATAAGGAAAAATTAGAAAGATTTGTGACGCAAAGTTCATAACGTAATACCAATAGTGGTTGTATCACTCTCTGAAGTAATGGGTTTTACTACTCCTCTTTAAATACTGAAAATATTCACTAACAGGGCGCTAATCTGAAAAGATTATCGTCTCTTTTTTTTAGGGACATATTGTGGAATAACAAGTTTATTTGATTCATAATTTTGTAGGTTGTATGAAGACCCCAAGATAGACTTAATTGCTTGCTAACAATAAACTGAAAAAAATAATAAAATCCCATCTTCGTTACAGAAGTGGGATTTTTAAAATTCTATACCTAGGACAAGTGGCCAACACGTTCTATAAGAATTAGCTAATACCTTGGGGATGAAGCAGTGAATGATTTTAATTTATAAAAAATTAAGGGCAGAAAATAGTAGTATTTAAGGAACGAGTTTGGAACATTAGTGAATCAAATATTGCTGCTCCAGCAACCACAGTGCTGTTATCTATAAATACACGATACAAATGTAAACCTATTCCTGATTTATCTGTCAAAGTATGGTTAGTGATTAATGATGCTCTATCAGGATTATTAAAACCTTCTTTGTCTAGCTGTTACCGTGGATAGATTAGAAAAAGGTCCATTATTGGTAGAGCGTTGAAGAATGTAGTCAAATTCATCAAACGTAGTACCTTGTGGCTGATTGACTGGGTCAGAGAGGGATATTTCAGATAACAATTCAGAAGTTAAATCAAGTTTAACTTCAACATTTTGTTGTTTAAGTAGTAATGATAACGCTAAAATCGATTTCCGTTTCTGTTTGAGTTTTAAATAATCGAGGACATTTAACATCTTTGTACTTACAGTTTCCCATTATTACATCAGTCCTCTTAAAGAATTAGTTGTAAAAGTAGATGTTGAAAAAATATATATGCAACTGATAAAAGACCAAATTTAAGAATATGGATGCACTTGGATTATTGAGTTTATTAGCTTGGAGGGGGCTATTTTAATTAGGTGTGCTAAGACTTATTCGAAACTATGAAACGTTACAGAAAATGAAAACATCTTTATAGATGAGGCTATTCTGACCATGAGAGAATGGTTTAAAAGATACTCAAAGGATCGACTAAGTCAAAATAAAATATCAGTTTTCTAGGAACAGTTATCCATGTCCTTCAATCCTTCTTAACATTAACTAAAGCAATTGTTGATGTAAGGAATACTGCAATTGATCCGAATAATAAAATTATCATTATAAAAAAAGCTGCTACTGCATCATCTCCAAATGATTCTAATAGACCCATTGGAGACATAGCCGTCACAAAGGAAAAAGCTAGAATAAAAATAAAAGAAATAGCTTTAGTCACTTCAAGGTGGTATATGTTAAGATTTTTAATTTCTTTATAATTAGGTTCTTCTGACAATGTTATCACCCCACTTTTTATTTTGGATAATTATACCATGACATTTTATCTAAAACTATATGTTCAAATGTCTTTTAAAACAAAAAAACCTTTTGGAATAGCTTTTCTTTAGAGCTTTGGATGGTATTTTATCATAACCAGTAATAACAAGTAACCTAAACTACATGGTCCGCTCCTTTTAACACATATTGATCGTGTTTATTCCTTACACCAAAGTTCATAAAATACTGAAGGTATTTGTCACTATGCTGTTTTACACTTTGACCAGTTATCAGATGACGTCTTTAGGATTCCAAACAATATATGAAACGTTGACCCGATCCTACATTTGTATATTTGGACGAGTTGAAATCGAGCTGTTTCCTGAATTCACAGGTTTTTCATTCTGATCTGACTACGTATGATAACATAACAACTTGTCATCAGAATTTCGTTATCTTGCTATTACATTCTAAAATACGTACATAAGCTGGGTTTCAGGTTTATACTAAAGCTAGAGGTGATTCAAAATGACAGACGATTGGAAAACGAATCCGCATTGGGCTTTTCAACAACCAGACGCTGACAAGCCAATTCTATCCGCAGTTGTTTCTGATGAACAATGGGAGGCCATTGCCAATAATGATGTTTCTTATGACGGACAATTTTTTTATGCAGTAAAAACAACAGGGATTTTTTGTCGCCCTTCATGCAAATCAAGATTACCTAATAGAGAAAACATTGGCTTTTTTGAAAATGCTGATCAAGCATTAGCCGCGCATTTTCGCCCATGCAAAAGGTGCAAGCCAACTGGGCAAAGGTTGCCAGATGAGGAATGGATTGCTTTCATAACGGAATATGTGGATAGCCACTACAATGAAACTTTGACGCTTGAAGTCCTTGCACTTATGAGCCACGTATCTCCCTATCACTTGCATCGAACGTTTAAAAAAATCAAAGGCATGACCCCAGTGGATTACATTCAACATATCCGGATCGAAAAAGCGAAAATGTTATTGACTACTTTCGATGACTCGGTTGCTGAAGTCGGTAAATCTGTCGGGCTTTCCAATACGCCTTATTTTATTACGTTGTTTAAGAAGAAAATTGGACAAACGCCGGAAGCCTATCGTCGACAGCAAAAACAACGCTTGAAGGAGGCTTTTTCAAATGACACTTAACAAAAGCAGCTCTCTCTATTGGTCCTTGTTTTCTTATGAAAACTGGAAGATTTACATTGCTGCAACAAGCAGAGGCTTATGTTTTGTGGGATCACAAAATCAACCATTTGAAGAATTGGTGAAATGGACAGATCATTACTTTCCTGGAGATGATCTGATTCAAGATGACGAAAAATTGCAACCATTTGCAGATGAGCTTATTCGTTATTTTCAAGGAAAACTCAATCATTTCACGATTCCAATCTTTTATCGCGGAACACTTTTTCAGGAAGCCGTATGGAAGGCACTATGTGATATTCCGTACGGTCAAACTCGATCCTACTCAGATATTGCTCGTCAAATTCGAAGACCTGCTGCGGTTCGGGCGATTGGGAGGGCCATTGGAGCAAATCCAATCCTGATTACGGTTCCATGCCACCGTGTAATTGGCATAAATGGATCGTTGACGGGATATCGCGGCGGAATGGAAATGAAAACACAACTGTTGAAACTTGAACGAGGCTCAACTACAAATGAGAAGGAGCAACAATATGTCTAAACAACATATAACATCTTTATCCAATCTTAAATGGGCCGAGCTGCATCAAATGCTTGATGAACAGGGCTACGCCAAACTGCCGCCACTTTTAAATACGGACTCGTGCACTAGTCTGATCAAAGGCTATGAAGACGAATCTCTATATCGCAAGACCATCGACATGAAGCGATATCGTTTCGGAAAGGGAGAGTACAAGTATTATCAAACTCCTCTTCCAGATCTATTACAGCAACATCGCGTTAAATTGTATCCGGAGCTTGCCAAGGCGGCCAATCGTTGGTTGGAACAGATGAATAGATCACCTAAGTACCCAGAAACCTTGGCGATGTTTCTTGATCAATGTCATCAGGCGGGGCAGGATCACCCCACTCCACTAATTTTGAAATATGAAGTAGGGGGCTACAATTGTCTCCATCAGGATTTGTACGGTGATATCTTCTTCCCTTTTCAAGTCGTGTTTACTCTGAACCAACAGAATGAAGATTATACAGGCGGTGAATTTTTACTCATCGAACAGCGACCACGGGCACAGAGCAGAGGTCATGTCATTACGCTGAATCAAGGTGAAGGTCTCATCTTTCCAACCCAACATCGACCGATATTAGGTACACGTGGCTATTACAGGGTGACTCTGCGACATGGCGTTGGCACGGTCACCTCTGGAACGCGGTATAGTTTAGGGGTTATATTTCATGATGCGAAGTAAACCCAAACCGACATGTCATCCATATAAGCATGTAACAAATCAGAATTGCTACTTCTTGTCTAATCCGTACGTAAAATATGGTTTAGCAGGTGGTTGCAGATGACAATTGAGTATTTATATAAAACGCCGAAAACATTGCTGAATAAGGGAACTGGTTTTTTATCCGGATATAGTCACTCGTTAAATCCATATACGGGATGCGCATTCGCTTGCTCGTATTGCTATGTGCGGCAAATGCCTGTCTCTACTTTTCGTAACGCAGAATGGGGAACTTGGGTAGACATTAAAAAAGATGCTGCGTCCACATTCCAAAAAGAATTGCTCAGAGCTAAGATCAAAGGGCCGGTCACCATCTTCATGTCATCTAGCACGGACCCATATCAATCAATCGAACACAAGGAGAAGATTACGCAGTCTTTACTGAAAATCATGGTGAAAAATCCTCCGGACTTCTTGCTTGTTCAAACACGAAGCCCGCTTGTTCGCAGGGACATTAAGATGTTGCAACAGTTGGGAGCCAAGGTTCGGGTAAGTATGACAGTAGAGACCGATAGCGAAGATATTCGCAAGTATTTTACGCCTTACGCTCCTCCTATTCCGGCAAGGCTTAAAACACTCCAACTGCTTGCGGAGTTCGGTATTCCCACACAGGTTGCCATCTCACCTGTATTACCGAGTAGCGATCGATTTGCAGAATTATTGCGTCCCTTGGTTAACAGAGTATGTATTGACGATTATTTTATGGGGGACGGCAGCGGTGGTAAACGAACACACAAGTTGGGCTTACAAGAATTATATAGAAACCTGGAAATGGAAGAATGGTATGATCCTTCCGCCTATCAAATGGTTTATAAGCGAATGCGGCAGTATTTTTCAGAAGATGAACTTTTCATTAGCCAGAGAGGTTTTGAACCATAGTGCTACCATAATGACCACCTTATCTTACTTACGTCGTACAGGATTTTTAAAAGTATCATTTCATGTAGCAAAAAAATGAATGATTACAAAATGACCGCAACCTATGGTTTTAGCAATTAATGTTTTTGTTCTTTGTTTAGTTAGATTAGAAATTTAAAGGCTTTATTGACGAGCACCGTCTTCACCTTACCTATCTATTAATAGGTTGATTATATGATATAACAAGTGAGTTTTTCCTTATACTATGGTCATTTGCCCCCACTCAATCTTCACTCGCTTGGCATTGTTTTTGTTTGAAGTGGGGGTCTTCTAACTGGAAAATGATAAATATGAATTAATGGGGTTGTATTATGAAAAATAACAAACATCTTAATTTTTACAAGCTTTGGCTAGGACAGTCTATAAGTTTGCTAGGTACCCAGTTTACATTAGTAGCTTTGCCTCTTTTTGCATTAGAGGTACTAGAAACAAGTGAGGCGAATGCTGCCTTGCTTCGTGGGATTATATTCATACCCTACCTAATTTTCGGATTAGTAGCCGGTGCTTTAATAGACGTCCTCCATAGAAAAAAGGTTTTGCTAATTTGTAGTATATGCCAAGGCATTTTATTTTTATCAGTATTCATACTGACAGTAACAAATATAATGACGTTCCCTTTATTAGTGTTTCTCATGTTTTTTAATGGCATATTTACTACTTTTTACAACATTGCAATTCCTTCTTTCTTACCGGAAATATTAACAGATAAAAACAACTTAAAAAAAGGAAATGCTCAACTAGCTCTTTCAGAGTCTCTTTCTATAGTAATTGGTCCTATGTTAGCAGGAATTGTTATTACTCTAGTTGGATTAACAGGCTCATTCACTGTTGACGCAGTTACGTATTTTGTTTGCTTTGTATTTGTATTATTTATTTCAAGGTTTAAACCGCAAACAGAGGGCTCTTTAAAAAACGTAAATATAAAATCCATATATAAGAACATATATGAAGGGTTGATATATTTTAAAAAACACCCTGTATTAGAACCAATTGTAAGTTGTGGCGCTGTTTACGGCTTTTTTAAATACATACTAAATAGCATTTTAGTAATATTCCTATATAAGGTAATGGGTCTATCTGAACTTGAAATAGGATTTATTGTAGGTTCAGCAGCGGTGGGATTTTTAATAGGAAATACGATACTTATGAAAAAAAGTCAACAATTTAATAATACAAAAGTGCTTATTTATAGCGCTACTGTATCAGTTATTGGTCTATGCTTTATACCGATAATGGGATATTTGGGAACCGTTATCGGTATAGTAGCTGCAAGTATCATACATGGTATGGGAGAAGGTGTATTTGGTCCTTACGCTGCAACCATACGACAACTTGCCTCACCAAGCCACATGCTAGGTCGAGTAAATGCTGTACAACGTACGCTTAATTGGGGAGCTTGGGCATTGGGGAGCTTTGCTAGTGCATTGTTAGTTTCTATATTTGGGCTTCAAACTACGTTATTTATAGGAGGCTTCGGAACAACATTGTGTTTAATAGTGTTGCTAAGGCGAGGCGTATCAAAAGGAACCAACATTGAATATATGAGTTCAATTTAGAGGAGATGATTTTGATGAATAAGATATTAAAAGGAACTGACATAGAAAATGCACCACACATTTTATTTGTAGGGGGATGGACAAAGCCTATGCAAGATGCTTTAGACAGGGGGTATACTGTTTCGTATATAGGGTCTTACACTAAACACATATATTTCGATGGAACGATCTTAGAAAAGTGTTTCTATAAAAAAGAAATAGACACAACAAACATACCAGTATGTGTATACTACGCTGAAGAATTGTACAAAGAGAAACCGTTTGATATGGTCGTATCTTTCAACGAAACGGCCTTAGATACAGCTTCTATAATTGCAAAGATTTTTGATGTTAAAGGAGCTTCTTTTAACGCTAATATGATAACCCGTAATAAAGACATGATGCGTGAAATTCTAGCAGGTAAGGACTTTTCGATAGATTCGTTAGTTTGCAACAATATAAAAGATATTGATGAATTTTTAAACAAAAAAGATAGTATTATAATAAAGCCTCCTAGTGGTGCAGGTGGTAAAGAGGTATCTAAGCTAGACATAGGAGATGACGTAGAGGTATTTATTAAAGATAACGGTATTCAGCTACCTATTTTAGTGGAAGAGTACGTTGAAGGTGACGTGGTTTATACGGTCGAAGCCGTTTCTTATAACAAAAAACATTCTATACTAGCTATATCAGCTGAAATATTTAAAGAAGATACGTTTTTAATAAACTATACTATTATGCCGGCACCTATAGATGAATCTCAAAAAAAATTAATCATTGAGAAAGTAATGCTATTTTTGGACGACATGGAGCTGGAAGACGGCATTACTCATACAGAGGTAAAGATAGACAAACAAAATAACCCAATAATCATAGAGTCTCAAGTCAGAATAGGTGGAGGAAACATTTGGAGAATGGTAGAATTAACAACCGGCATATCTCAATTTGGATACTATTATGATGCGTTAACAAATAAAACGATCGATGAATATAGATGTGTACCTTCTAAATGTCAAGCTATGTCTTTAAGTTTGATTCCAAAACCAGGTTGCTTAAAAGAAATTAAGTATAAAGGGTTAGCTAACATATCTGAGGTCGTATTAATTGATCTATTAGTAAAAGAGGGCGACACCATACCAACTATTGTAGACAGTACTCAGCGTAAAGGATATATATTATTTGTGGCTAATGATATAAAACATATGTATGAAGTTGCAGACAAAATATGTGACAATATAACGTTTGTTTATCAGGATTTATCAGAATGGAAACCTTCTTTTAAAAAAATATTTAAAAGGAATGTGGCACATGACTGGTCTTTATCTCATGAAAAAGGACAAGTTAAACCACAACTGTCGATTAACTAAAAATAGGTAGACTACTCCCGTCAATAAATTCGTAGCTTTTCAATAATAGAATTCATCTTAGAATACCAATCGATGAGTAAGTTGCTTTCAAGGAATCTTCTTGAAAAGAGACAGAGGATTATTATAGATATTCAATCTTATTTATCAGAATTTGGTTCAAATTTCTTTTTAGAGAGGGAGGAGAATCAAATTTTGATTGTCAAAAAAAGCTATAAAAACAAGATAAGGGGGTGTTGTGTTGGTTAATGTAGAAGTACCGTTAAGGTGCACAGGTGTTGCGGCTGTATTATTAAAAAAAGTAGGAGCAGATTACAAAGTTCTATTGCTTAAACGTGATACAGCAGTTTTACAAGATGTTTGGTGTTACATAGGTGGTAGTATAGAAGAAGGAGAAAAAGCGTGGGAAGCTGCTCTCAGAGAAATTCAAGAGGAAACAGGGATTACTTGTAATTCACTCTATACATCGAATCTATTTGATCAAATTTATTCACCTCAAGGAAATTACATTTATATTGCTCCGGTCTTCATAGGTTATGTGGATGAAACACAAAAGGTAAGTTTAAACTATGAACATAGTGATTATAAATGGGTTTCCTTCAAGGAAGCATTTGAAACAGTTTCATTACCAGGCAACGAAGAAGTCCTTCGTTCTATAGAAAAACACTTTGCTAATCGTAAACCATTACATAATTTACGTATACAACAATAGAAGCATGTCTGTACAGGAAATAAAAAGTGTTCAAGCAAAAAGTTCGTGATAAATGAGAAATAATGAATGTTGGGTAGGGTGGATAGTCTTGTAAGGATGATTTTCTAACTCACAGAAGTTATTACATTTCTAAATCTAAAAAGAAGAAAAAATTCTTTTGAATTAAACTGAGATAGGAGAACTAGCAAACAAGAGGAGAAAGCTTGGGGTTCCACCTTGTAAAAATAATGATAGGAAGATACGGATGTACAAAAACTAAGCAGTTGTGATTATCAACATCTATGTTTATCCAGTTAGGACAACTACGTTTTAATAATTGTCTTCAAAAAATTCTTGAGTTAATTATCAACAGTTAATACACCTAAAAGGTCAATCCAAAATTTGATTGACCTTTTAGCTATTATTAATAATAGTGAAGCTTTTTGTTTGTTAATAGAGGGATCATTTTTCCAACCACAAGTCTCTATATTCTATCCAACCGAGTGCATTTAGAGAGACACCTTTTAAGCTGTTATGATGTACTGCATTTTGTCTGTTGTGATATAAAAATATAACGTTATAGCTGTTTCTTATGATATTTTCAATGTTATTAAATATTTGCAAACGCTGTTCTTTATTTGATGTTTTTAATGCTGTTGTTATTAAGTCATCTATTTCTTCTTCATATTTTTCTCCTATAAGAGAACCGATAAATGAACCGTTCTCTTTGTATACACCGATTAATTCAATTTCAATATTTGCATCAAATACTTCACCTGCTACAATAAGATCAGCTTGCATCATAACATCCTTTTTTCTTAATTCCTCGATTGGAAATATCGATATATCGATGTGAACACCTAGCTTTTCAGCTGCCCTTTTTATCCACTGAGCATCTTCGATATTTAAAGGCATTTCATAAGTATACAAATGAATGGTTTCTCCAGAGTAACCACTTTGAGCTAGTTTTTCTCTAGCTTTATTCATATCGTAGTCGTTAATATATGTTGATATTTGATTACTGGACAGGAAACCACTTGCAGGTTTATGCCTTAGTCCACCAAGGTCTTCTATTAATGAGGCCCTATTAATTGTAAGATGAAATGCTTTACGAAAATTCACATTTTGATATGGGGATTGTTTATGTAAATTGAATGCCAAATAAAAACTCTCATTTTCAAATTGGTTTAACTCATTGAAGCCTTCGCCATCTCTCAATGAATGAGTTATATGTAAATATTTAAAATTAAGTTTTTTTAGTTTGTGTTCAGCTTTAAAATCTGGCCATATCCATATTTCAATTTGGTCTAGATGAGCTCTTTCTTTGAAATAGTGTTCATTTACTTGTAATAATAGTTTAGACTTGTCGTTTTGTTTAATAGAGAATGGACCTGTTCCAACTGGGAGTGTTGTAAATTTTTCATGTTCATGTAAATCATTAGGGACAATAGACAATTTAGAAGAATTTAGAACATTTACAAATAAAGAGTTAGGTTCAAAAAGTTCAATCTGAATCGCATGTTCATGAATACAAGTAATTTTATTTATTCCGTTAACCATCCATTGATGTGGTGATTGCGTTTCAGGATTCTGTATTCTTTGTAAGGTATAGGCCACATCTAATGATGACATCGTTTTTCCATGATGAAAACGTATACCCTTTCGTAAATAAAATGTCCACACCTTGTATGTTTCATCATTAGTCCAATAATGGGCAAGGTGAGGTTCGATAGCTTTCGTTTTCGGGTTAAAGATAACCAATGTGTCAAATACTTGTTTAACGATATGAACTTCAGTTCGACGCATTGTAAATGCAGGGTCTAGAAATGGTATTGGTCGATAAAATGGGAATCGAAGGGTGTCCAATTGCTGTTTTGAACTTTCTTTTTGATGATACCCTAGTTGTTGTTCCAGCCAGTTGGAGAACATTACACTGCCTTCATTGCTGACATCATATCCATTTAATAAAGTATGCGCGCTATGTAAGTCACCTGACAAAACTCTATGTTTAGCAAGATCTACTAATAAAAGATCTTTCTCTTTTAAAAACATAATTTTAGAAGATTTCCCTCTACCTCTTCCAGAAGACCACTTTATCCATTTACGGTCTTCCATTTTTTTGATTAGATGATTGGTATTTCTTATTGTGCTATATAGAATTTCACTGATTCTCGTTAATTTTACTTCAATCCATTCCCCGTTCTGTTCGTTTGGAAAATGGGTTCGTAATTGTAGGTAGTGCTCTTCCACTAACATTTGTCACACATCCTAATAGGTAGATTTTTAAAAAGACGTTGTTGTTATTATCTTTCATGATTTGATTAGGTAAGATCACTGGAATCAAGTGAAAGCGAGATATAGTTGGATTAGGTATTAATCATGCTCTTACAATAACAAACATGTAGTAGCGAAGATGTGTTTGCGATCAATTTACTAATAATATATCAATTATACCCTTTTTTATTTTATTATTGACTATGCTAACCTCGAATATATATTTACTAAGGACGTTAAGACTAACTAATAAAAGTCAACGAAAGTAAAAGTGTGAGAGGGCTTAGGTTATATCCTTGTGACGTACATGGGAACAAGGATAAAATCTATGGATTACTTTGAGAGTTCTATAGTGGGAACTAGAATTACATTGAGTTCCATTCTTACGAGTCAACGGTGTGGCGATGTGGGGCATACAAATGTTAGTAAAAAGGTGAAAAACGTTAACAAATAATTGATTGTCACATAGTCTTTACTCTATATGGAGTAGGGGTTTTTTTAGAAACAATAAAGTAATAGAACACTTTAACTAACATAAAATCAAGCTTTCATAGATAGCTATGAAGCTCTCAACAGTGTAGTTTTTTCTTCATTCCCCACTGGTAGTTAGCTGAACGAGACAGTTGATACGAGATAAAAGGTGAAAAAACAATATAATTCTTTCAGCTTTATTTCACCTTAATTGAGTTTAAACTAATAAATAAGCTCTTTAGGTAAACTTTCTTGCTATAGTTCCTAAATTTAGAAGTTAAAGGTGTCATTTTATTCATAAATCATCTTTGTGTTGCTACGAAATCTAGTTGTATTTGTGTTTATTTATTAGTAAGAAATCTATACGGAAACAGCCAATAAATAACAGTAGAAAGGGGAAGATTATGAATCTACCTAAACCAAAAGAAAACATATCTATTCAACAAGAGAACGAACATTCATCACTATGGACGAATAAAAATTTTGTTATTCTTTTCATCACTGGATCAATTATTGCTTTTGGAAGTAAAGTTTATGAATTAGCGCTTCCGTTGATTTTATACACTTTAACAGCATCCTCAGTAGCTATGTCCACAATGAGAGCTATTGAATTTCTACCTAATCTATTATTGGCAATGTTTATTGGTGTTATCGTCGATCGTGTCAATAAAAAAAAGTGGTCTTTATGGGCGATCTTTTTACAAATTGTTGTGCTTTTTCTGTTATTCATGTTCATCCAAATTGGGTTTGAGAACTTAATTGTTTTCTACAGTGCTGGATTCATGTTGATGACTTGTAGTTATGCTTATTTTAATGCAAGGGCAAGTATCATTAAGCAAGTATTACCAACAGAGTTATTAACACCTGCTAACGCATCATTTGCATTTATTACTACATTTATTGGGATAATGGGCCCTGCAATAACAGGTTTAATATTGTTTTTTTCTAATTTGCATATCGGTTTACTTATTACAGCAATCGCTTTTACCGTTGCATTCTTCCTACTCATGTTATTGGATTCAAACGAAGCTGAAATAGAGAGAAATACAAATTTTCGTGAAGAATTAAAAGAAGGCTGGAAAGAACTTAGAAATAATAGACCACTCTGGCTGATCACTATTCTAGTGATCTTTACTAACTCCACTTCGGGAATGGTAGATACAATGATTATCTTTTTTGCTAAGGATGTATTACAACTGAATAATTCACAATTGGGAATCGTCTTATCATGTGCTGGTCTTGGAGGGTTGGTGGGGAGTAGTGTCGTTACGTGGATTCGCAAAAAAATGGCGGTCGGTGTGATTCTCGGAATGACGACATTATTATCTGGTTTAACATACTTTATGTTATTTATTGCAAATAACATCTGGGTATTAGGATTCAGTTTGTTTTTATACGGATTATTTGGAACGATTTCATCAATTTGTATTTGGTCATATCGCCAAGAAACAACACCACATGAACTCATTGGAAGAATTAGCGGGATTACTGGTTCAATGTTTAAGATTGGTATGCCTATCGCAATTATTGCATCAGGCTGGATTGCAGAGTGGTATAATCCTTCGCTAGTATTTTTACTTGCTTGTATTTTTAGTCTATTAATTTTTCTATGGGTTCGTAAATCACCTTTGTGGAAATTGATATAAACCTAAGAAGGGTTTTAAATAATTGGTAGCAAACAGCTGACTGAGTGAGCATATAGCATATTGAGTAGAAAAATATATCACCTTATTCGCATAGGTTATGGCATTTGGCAAGACAACTATGGCTAATCAGCTTGCTGAAGTACTTCGAAACAGAAGTGAGAACGTGATTGAAACGAGAATCTATCATTTTTATAATCCAAAAGACATTCAGTACAGACAGGGTAGGAGGCCAAAGCGTGGATGCCCATGATTATGAGTCTTTTAAGCAAAAGTTTCTTATGACGTTAGGACTACATTACCAAACAATCATCTTAGACTTAGGGAAGGAGCTTTCATTTTTTTAGTATGTATTATGTATCTATCGATCTTTGTTGAGTGAAAGCGTACTAAGTAGAAGTGATCAAAAAGAAATTTTCGTAAGTTTATTACCACAAGTATTTCTTCCCCATTTAAATTGCAATTAAATCGGATAACAGTAAACTTATAGGAAAGAAATCAAACAGTTATTTCACTATATTAGCTTAAGCTTGAAAAATAATAATGGAAAATAATTGAGATAGGCTCTCTCATTTGATACGGATAACCGTGTGGAAATTGAGAACGGATGAAACAGTATTCGTGAAGTGCATATCGTAAAGTATTGTTTTTAATATTGTAACAAAGAAAAGCATATACGTATTAATATTGAATGTTAGGAGTTGTATTATTTGAAAAAGGGTTGGGAGCGTTCAAATGAACAAATCATATTAAATAAAGATGAAATAACAAAAATGATCAAACCATTTTTAGATGGAAGAACACTAACTGATGTATCTGTGTTAAGTGGTGGATTAAATAACTCAAATCTAAAAATTACTACTGACATGAATCAATCATATGTTTTACGTTGTTATGCTCATGATGATATCAAAGGGAAAATTGAACAAAGTATTTTAAAATTTCTAAGAAATGATAGTCTAGTTCCCGATGTGCTGTATGAAGATTTTACCTGTAGAAATTTTAAAACGCCATTTATGATAATCAGCTGGATGGATGGTATACAGTTGTCAGAATTTATGACAAGAGATGAAAATTTTGATCTTATTAAGGATATAGCTCTGCAAATAGGGAAGTACTTAGCTACATTGCACTCGATAGAGTTTTCTCAAGGTGGTTTCTTTGATGAAAGTTTAAATATAAATGAGTCTTTAGAAATTAATTCAACACTCTATGGGAAATTTATTTATAATAGCATCTTTTTAGAAAATGGAAAAAGGTGGTTGGGTGAAGAGTTTTCTAATAAAGTTTGGGATTTCGTTAAGGAATTTGCATATTTAATGGATGATCTAGGAAACCAATCTGCTTTAGTACATTCTGATTTTAATCCATTAAATATCCTCGTGAATTCTAATGAGAAAGTAGTAACATTATCAGCAATATTAGATTGGGAATATGCTTTTAGCGGTACCCCTTTAGTTGATATAGGAAATTTATTGCGTTATGAAAACACATCTAGTAAGATTGTTCACCCACTTATATATGCTTATAAAGAATCTGGGGGAGTATTACCGAGTGATTGGTTGAAAAAGGCCAAACTATTAGACTTAATTGCTTTATGTCAATTGTTAAATAATAAGAAAAGTCAACCTAAGAGAATTGAAGACATAAAACGGTTAATTCTTTTAACAATGGAACAGTGGAGTGAATACTAAATATAAGTAACTAAAGGCTAGATATCATAATAGAGAGTAATTTTATTCTAAGATTACTAAAGAGTTACCTCCCTGAGAGTCAATATAAAGGCTTCTTTTTTTTGAAAAGACCATAATCTGGAGTAAGGAAGGAAAATGATTAAGTCACCTTGAATTCTAAATTATGCCGTTAGGGGCAACTGTCCGGCGTAATATTCAAAATAAACAGAGGTGAGCTGATGACTATTTTAGTATCTAAAGAAAATGCTGTAATGGTTGAACAATCTGAAATAGACGCATTGGAAGATAGGCTAACATTAGTTAAAGAACTAGAGGGAAATCCAATGGGTGTTGAAATAAAAAAGTTTGGGAATGCAGTTGCTTTCTCTGTAAAGAATATTCCTGGACCTTCTTTTAATACTATTAAGGGGATCTGTAGTAATAATGTTGAAGACATCGATTCAATGTTAGATTTTTACTCTAGCAGGGGTATTCCTGCTAGATTCGAAATTGCTCCAACCAATTCAACTACAGACCTTCTTAGAACCCTAAGCATTAAAGGTTATTTTCAAAGTGGGTTCCATACCTCTCTTTACCGAGGGTTGGATGAAGACGTACAATTAGCTAATGAACGACAAACTTCTATACTTATCCAAGAAATTAGTAAAGATGATTTTAATATTTATGGAGAAATTTACACTAAAGGGTTCGGTATGCCTTCGTTCTTAAAAGACAATGTTACAGAAAATAACGAGGTTCTTTTAAATAACGGTAAATGGACATTTTATATAGCAAGTGTAAAAGGAGAGCCAGCTGGAGTTGGAGCCTTATTTGTGAAAAATGGAGTGGCTACTTTAGCTGCATCTGCCACAATTCCAGAGTTAAGGAATAAAGGCGTTCAAACTGAACTTATAAAAAAGCGAATAGAAAAAGCAATTGAATTAAGATGTAAAATAATTGTCGGACAAGCTGCATATGGAAGCGAGAGTCAAAATAATATGGAACGAGCAGGGTTGAAAATAGCTTATACAAATGCTATTTGGGAGAAATTCAAGTGAATTTCCTATGTTCAAGAAAAGGAGAGCTTTAGTGAAAGCCTTTATAGAGGAGTTCCCTACTGGAGACACTGAAACAATGATGTTTGTCCATTAGCCTTTGTTTATGAGTATGCACTGTATCGTTAAGTATGGAAGACACACACTTTCTAATATTTGAAGTACAAAAAATGTGTTGTACCGAGACTACCTGACAAACTTGACCCTAATCAAAAAGAATAGATTCACATGTCTAATTTAGAGAATGTAGAGCTTTATGCCAAGCTAGGAAAGTAAATCAAAGATTACACAAATATTGATATGCTTCAAGAACATAAGGTTATACTCGAAACTACACAAAAAATAATGCCATAATCTTCAGCCTTATGACGCGATGACCTTAAAATCATCGTGTTTTTGTATACACCAGAAAGTTGTTGTAAGCAACAAATCATTTTAGGAATTATAAGTATTAAATAAAAAAGTAATATTTTCATAGGTGGAATAAATATGACAAAACCAATTGTTGTTCTTAGTAATTATATCCAAATTGGGATAATCAATTTGGATATGAAAAAAATAGAATTCTTAATGTTCTAGGTGATAAAATTGTTGGAATCGAACATATTGGAAGTACTTCTATAAAAGGATTAGATGCTAAACCGATAATTGATATTATCGTAGGTGTACAAGATTTGAATGAGATATCAAACTTTGTTAGTCCTTTAAGTAAAATTGAATATGAATATGTCCCTCAACCTGAGTTTAAAGACAGAGAGTTTTTTAGGAAAGGATTATGGAGACAGGGTACTTCGCATCTACATATTTGTGAATTTAATAGCAGTGAGTGGATTGAAAAATTATTGTTTCGTGATTATCTTAGAGTACACCCCCATGCAGCAAAAGAGTATGCCTCACTAAAACAAGAACTTGCTTTTAAATATAAGTTTGATAGACCGACTTATACAAAGAAGAAAGAACCGTTTATAAAAACGATTATAGAGAAGGCCAGGAGTGAGATAGAAAGTAAATAACATCAGTTATTTTAGTATCAGTGGTGCTTGTGAAGAAGAATTAGAAATCTGAGGATGAAGCAACTTTTATTTATTCCGAAATCTGGCGTTAATCTGCAAAAGGTTAGCGTCAATTTCGTTTTAGGGCCATTATCTTGAAGGTTAGCAGGCGCTGCTCAGTAATTTTTTAGTTAGGAGAATTTCAATTTCAATCTGTTTGTTGAAAAGTGATAAAAGGATCATAACTATTAGTCAGTATTCTTCTAATTAGGTATGATCCTTCTATGGATAGAGAAAATTTAAGCTTTCAAAGAAGAATTTATGATAACTCTGCCACTATGATACCTGCTGGAACGTAACGCAATGTATTATACTCCCTGGCATCAAACATTGTGTTGTAATTCTGTAGAAGCGTTGCCGATTTCTTAATTGTTGACTAGGAACAGAATCTCTTCTTTGACTGTTTGCCAGGCGGAAGAGGTAGTATTTGTCAACATGAGATGTTCTGCAGTAAGAAGGTTAACATATTTTACACTATCTCCTGCACTTTCTGCTTCACGGTGAAAGTGATCACTAATTCCGATCGGTACGTGGATATCAAGTGCACCATGAATAAGTGTTTGGTGGACACCGATTGGAAGAAGTTCAACAGGAGAAGCATGTTTGTAGCGCGTTGGATATTCCTCTGGCGACCCCCCAATTAATTCAGCTGTTGGATTATCTGGTTCGCGAGATAGCACCTTGTCACGATAATGATGCACACCATGCATCATTTCAAGGTCGTTCACTCCGGCAAGGCTAACAGTACCGCGAATAGAGATAGGGTCTTCGATGAAAAGCTCGCTATCCCTTGCAATACGATGGCGTGCAGCAATCCAGGTCGCGAGATGACCACCAGCGGAGTGACCAACTGTGACAACTTTATTCAGGTCGAGTGGATAAGATTTTGAAAGGGTACGTATATAGTCACTCGCATTCGCAGCATCAATTAATGTACCTGGCCAACCTCCACCTTCTTGACCAGTGCGACGGTATTCAATGTTCCATGTTGCGATCCCGCTTGCTGTTAAATCCTGAGCAGCCTTTCTCATTCTCTCAAGCGTGACTCGTTTTCGCCAGAATCCACCGTGAATGACAATGGCGACAGGATGAGGCCCTTCACCTTCAGGAAGAAGTAGTTCACCAAATTGATTTTGGTTTGTTCCGTAAAATATTTTTTCCATTCTTCTTTCACCTCAATTGTTGATGATTGATTCCAATTTTATTAAAACATAGTTTTCATTCGAAACAAAGTTATATTAAGAAAGCTGTTAGTCTACTTTGAGGAGGGTATCCCTCTGTCCATGAAGGAAGAAAATGGTTGCTAATTCATTTGAAAGATTTGTCTCAACAACACAACTTTGCTCGTTATTTTTAAGATTAAAAAGTTATCGTTACTGGATAATAATTAACAAGTAAGTATTCTTGATTAAACACAAGAGGACTTTTCTTGAAAATTGAATTTGTAATATAAATGAATGTATATATGATATTGTGAGGGAATTTAAAGCTAAATTTAATGGAGAAAGAGAGGGTAAAGTTATGTTGAAGAAAACGTTAGATGTCATTTTAGTATTAATGGGTATTACTTCCTTCTACATCATTTGTTAAAAAACTAGGAAATAATCCTAGTTATTGGCACAGAAAACTATTCAAGAGCAAAAGCTATAGGTATTGTATCTGAAAGACAAAAAAAATCTTAGATTGAATAGGAGAATTCCACCTTTTTTCAGACAAAAAGAGGCTTGTGGAAATGAATAACGATGAAATGAACTTTTTAGCTAATAATATTAAATTCCATAATCAATAGGTTAAACCCTTACTATCAGCTTCTTTCTCTTTACTAGTCCCAATAATCCCAGAACCGATAACAATACCTATAGCTGTTCCAAAACCTGGACCTAGAGCTACACCGACGCCGATATTATCTATACCCGATCCTATAACCATTCCCATAATCAACCCAATACCACTGCCCATGGCAATCCATATACCTACATAACGTCCTATTAAAGCTCCTTTTTCGACATACCCGAATTCTTTTTCAACAGCCTCCTGGATGTTGTGAAAATATCGTCTATACACTTTAATTTTGGTTTTATTGTAATGTTGTATGACTTCTGTTAGAAGTTTCTTTAATTCATCAAAATCACTCAATAATTTATGATTAGGTTCATCTTTAAGCATGTTTAGCATTCGTAGCAATACATCAATCTTAAGTTTCTTTTTCTTTTGTTCATCCAATTCTTTTACTAAATTTTCTATATCTATAATATATTCCTTCATTTTTCCACCCCTTGATTAACAGATATAGTTTACCTATGGCTACACCTCAAATAAAAGCAGTGATCATGGTACAAGGATATATATTTTATATAGGTACTTTTTTGCTCTATTTTGAAAAAAAATTTAATAAGTTAAAATTGTTTTAACAATTGATATGCCTAAATTGATCTAATTATACATGAGGAGTAATTAGCTCTTAAGGATTATACGGGTGATAACAAAGTGTAAATTTGGATAAATAATGAATGACAAAGAAAGTCAAATATATAGTTAACAAAAGTTAGTTTGCGCAGGATTCGTTAACAGAAGTTACCTTATTATTTTTAAAGAGAAATAAATTTTATAAAATATATGAAAAAGATATTTGACATTAAACTAACTTCAAGGTTTAGGATATACATATGGTAATAAAAACCTATCAATACCTAATACCAGTAAATGGACTCTAGAATTATATTATCCGGGGGAGAAAGTATGGAATTTAAAAAGCTTGAAAAAACATTTAAAATTGTCGGAATGAAAAATAAAGGGGAATTTAAAAACTTTGGAAACGAAGTACCGATGAATGCTCAGAAATTTATGAGTAGAGTAGACGAAATCTCGAACCACATAGGAACAGAAATAGCCCTCTTTGAGCCTAAAAAGGGTGATGACCATCTTGAAGGAGAATATTTTGTAGGAATTCTTGTGCCTGATTCTATAACGGAACTTCCTTCAGAAATGGAATATATTGAAGTAAAGGATGAATTTGTTGTAACGAGAGGGAGTATCATGGAAGTCGGTGAACTTCATTCTAAATTAGGAGAATGGGCGAAAGAACAAGGGTATCATAATAAACAAGGTTCATACATAATAGAAACTTATCATCCTATAGAAAACGGTGAAGAGGTGGAAATCTATATACCCATCAGCTAGTTACAAAAGAAACACATTAGGTATGATAATATGATGGATGCTTACTAACAATCTGTGGCAGACATAAAGAAAAGAAAAGCGTTATTTTCATTTTATTTCCAGATTGATGGTCGAAAATAATATTTTTGATAGATTAGTACATAATGATTTCAAAAAATGCAGGAGGGTTTACCTGCTTTGATGCGTAATCTTATAGCTACATAATGTAATAATGCCAGTGATTGGTTCCAGTACATAGCGCATTTCTAGAGAAAGAAATGCGCTTTTCTTAATGAATTGGGCAAGTGAAACGCAAGGTAGAAGAAACAATGTAAGGTAATCACATTCCCCGTTCTTCACAATATTCATCAACTAGCTGTTCAATTTGATTAAGCTCTGGATATTTACCAGAAAAGGAGAATTTTACTTCATCAACAAGCTGCCCCTTTTTATATACGTGAATTGCCCCATTTTTCTCAATTAAACTATATTCAGGTTCAAATCTATATCCATTCCGGTCAATTGCACCCATTTGTTCATAACCAGCTCCTTAAACGTAAGTTAACTCTGCATTTATTATTGCACGAATTATACATTAATAATCTCAATTCTTTCTGTCCATTCTGAGTTAATCAAAAATGCCAACTAGAACTTTAAAACCAATAACTAATTGATGAAATCTGTGATCACATTATAATAGTAAGTTTTTCAAATAAAGCAATAAAGCGCCTTTCTTTATGGATGTGTCTATATATTAGAATTCGTTAAATTGGCTGTTGAGAAATAGCTATCTTACATGAAAGGGAATTAGGTTGATCTAATTCCTTTAATAAAGAAGGAGAGAATTCATTGAATAGATAAAGAAAAATTTTAAAACTGGTTTACAAATTCCATAAAATACAATATCATGTAAATTATTAAATTGATAAGGAGGCTCTTCAAAATGGTAATCATGAAGCTTATTTCAACGAATTTAATAAAATACTTTGAAGACCCTCTAACGGATACTTCGCATTAATCTTTTTTACATGTGTAAGCCACAGAGAGTCTCTCTATGGCTTTTTAATAAGATGGAATTACTATAGTTTACAATTAAACTCAAGTACTCCTGTCTAGTATTAATTTGTTGTCAAGCACATCCCTTTAATATTAGAAATAACTAAAAAGACCATAACTGGTCTTTTTTATTTTGTCCATAAGACATGATTAATAGAGAAGATAACATTATTAACAATGATTTCTTGGTAAAGAGAAAGGAGTATTGGAAAATGAATCAAGATCAATTAAATAAGGAACTGAGGAAAAAGAAAATAAACGCGGTTTACATTACTCATAAGGGAAAGAATATATATGAATATTACAAAAATAAAAAACAAAAGGACAAACTTCATAAAATAAACTCATGTACAAAAAGTGTCATATCTATATTGATTGGTATTGCGCTAGATAAAGGATACTTAGACTCAATACATTTGCCTGTACATAAATTTTTTCCTGAACTTTTTGAAGCTCAGGAAGACAAGAGAAAAATGGACATAACCATATATCATTTATTAACTATGACCGATGGACTGCATTTCCCAGAGTTTGGTGAATGGAATTGTTTTGCTCCAATGACATATCATAACGATATTGTTAAGTTTGTAATTGACCGCCTAATGGTACACTATCCTGGAAATCATATGAACTATAATTCAGGTTGTTCCCACGTTTTATCAGCAATAATACAACAAGTAACAAAAATGAAAACAGAGGATTTCGCAAATGAATATTTATTTAAACCGTTAGGAATTCAACAATACCATTGGTATGCTGATAAAATGAAAATTAACAAAGGTGCGGACGGGCTTATGTTAAAAATTGAAGACATGTCGAAGATTGGGCTATTAATGTTGCAAAATGGTACGTTTAATGGAAAGAAAATCGTATCCTCACATTGGATAAAAGAAGCTACAACTCCTCACTTATGTACATATGATTACATTGGCCATTACGGGATGCACTGGTGGGTGAATAAATTAGACGAGGAACAAGAATTTTCATATGATAATACTTTTTACTTCGCACTAGGTTTTGGAGGGCAATATATAATTATTTCTCCAACAAAAAATCTTGTAGTTACAATAGCTAGTGAGACGTATGATGATAGTTTCAAGCCAATGAAAATTATTCGTAATATCGTGTTAGACAATAAATTTGGAGAAAATGAAATCTAAAATAGATGGCATGAATGCCTGACACGGAGAACGGCCCTTCATTCTACAAATGTCATTATGGAACACAGTGATTAATAAGTCGCATAGTTCTAAGGTAAACTTAGCTTACTATTGGATTACAAGGAAAGGTTATTAAACAACCTGGCTTTTGAAGGGAGCCCACAATCAGATGATTTAATAAAAAGTGCACCGTTAACTTAAAAGGTTTGTTTGAATTAGCCCCTTTGTTATAAAACACAAAGGGGATTTTTTATAAAACTATGTAGTTGGCTTTACAAGTATACGGGAGATTCTTTGTGAAAAATTGAGTAATCAAACAATAGAAATGTTATTCATGGAATGGGCGGGTAGATAGGTGATCTAAGGGCTAGCTTTGTTAAAGTTTTTCACCTTATATTTAGCGCATTTCTCAAACTCAAGAAATGCTTTCTTTATGTATGGGGACATTTACTTGAAGATTGTTTACTTTTTACACTAAATTGAACATTCTATATCGTAGTCATTTGAGGTTTGCTAATTGTGTACGCCTAATAATGAACATAATAACTATGATGAATATTATAGAGCTGTATTTGCAGCTTGGTTGAGTTTTCAATTGTGAAAGGTATCCTTGAAAATGAAATAGTTATAGTAAAAGATGATTAATATAATGAATTTTACGTAAACCTACAAAAGCAAAAAACGTCAAGAAATCTCAAGCTGAAAAAGATAGAATTAAACAAGAGAGGAGAGTTAAACTACAAATGGGATATCATTATTCGATTCAGAAAGTGATTGATTATATTGAGTTAAACCTACAAAATGACTTAACACTTGAAGAACTAGCCAATAAAGCTAACTTTTCAATCTATCATTTTCATAGAGTATTCCATACGTTGGTAGGAGCATCTGTAATGGAGTACGTTAGAAAAAGGAGGTTAGTACAAGCAGCTTATAAAATTTCCTGTACAGATATTCGAGTAATTGATATTGCTTTGGAAAATGGATTTAGATCTCATGAAACGTTTACACGTTCTTTCAAAAAATTATTTAAAATGACACCTAGCGAATATAGAAAACGACATATTAAAACACAATTATATCCAAAGGCAAATGTACTGCAGCGTCGATATAATCCCTATTTAGGGGGAATTGAAATGGATTTTCGTATTGTTAAAAAGCCAGAATATAAAGTTGTTGGGTATGAGCTAAGAACGACAATAGATGATGGAAGGAATTTTAAAGAAATTCCACATTTTTGGAAGGTGTATAAAGAGCGAAATTTGGGCGGTAAGATAAAAAATTGTATTCATAATGACACAATGGTTGAGTTAGGCATTTGTACAGATTTTAATATAGAAACTGGAGAATTTTTATATATAATTGGAGCAGAAGTGAATGATTTTGATCAAGTAGAGGAAGGTCAAACTTTTAGAGTATTTCCAGAAACAGAGTTTGCTGTTTTTACTACACCAAAAGTAAAACCAGCAGATTTTAGTAAATCAATTCAAGAAACTTGGCGTGTAATATATGAAGAATGGTTCCCACACTCTGGTTATGAACATGCAGGTACTACCGAGTTTAGTGAGAGGTGTAATATAAATTCCCAAAATTTATTACAAAATAATATTTATGTTCCTATAAAAAAGGTTTCGTTCTAAGTTAATTAATGATACTCAACTACAATTCTAAGTATTTCTTATTTAAAATTTGAATCCCATCTGTGGAATAGATCATTTCTATTTTTAAGGAAAGAAGAAGCTTAGGTATTTCATTGAGTTGGGATATGGGTGAAAATAACTCTATATTAATAGGAGCTGGATTTTATGAATGAAGAAATGTTTGCCGGCTATCGAAGAGTCGAGCTTACTGACGAACAATTAGATGTAACATTTTCAATATTTGTAATGTATCCAACGAATATTCCCGCAAAAGTGGATAACATTGGACCATATCAATTGAATATTTCGAGTGATGCTAAACCTCAAGAAGGTATGTTCAAATTGGTGTTAATATCTCATGGCACCGGTGGCTCACCTTTAGTTTATCGAACGATTGCTTCCCATTTGGCTCGCAAAGGATTTGTTGTAGGAATGATTGAGCACCCATTTAACAATATAAACAACAACACATTTGAAGGAACTATGGATAACCTAACGATTAGGCCAAAGCATATTTCTATGGCGATCGATTGGTTCTTTAATAATAAAAATTTCATGAAAATTTTAAAACCTGATTCTGTCTCAGTTATCGGACATTCTATGGGAGGGTACACAGCATTAGCTGCAGCAGGAGGAGTACCAACCTCTTTTCCATATGAATCTTCTGATGGAAAAGTTCATTTTATTAATGTTACACCAGATTACAGAATTAAATCTTTAATTCTGTTAGCACCAGCTTCAGTTTGGTTTAAAGATAAGGGTGCTTTGCAAGACATAAACATCCCTATTTTGATGTATGTAGGGGAGAAAGATCAAATTACACCTTATTTTCATGCAGACATTATATTGAATGGGATACCTGACAGTACAATGATCCAACATAAGATTATTAAAAATGCAGGACATTTCTCGTTTCTTAGCCCATTCCCAAAAAAAATGACAAATTCATCTTTTCTTCCATCACAAGACCCACCTGGATTTAATAGAAAGCAGTTCCACCATGAACTAAATGAAGAAATTACACAATTTTTATTTGAAAATCTATAATGAAAATAATGACATTGTTAAAATATACTGAGAAGGGTGAATGTACTAACTCATGGTTATTCATGGTGCAAGAATGTTGTAAAGCTAGAATAATAGTAATAGCATTAAAAAACAGAGAACCAAAATTGACTAGTTGAACTCTTAATCCGAATGACCTCTGATAAAGCATAAGAGAAGAGTTGATTTATATCTAATAAGAACTGCATAAAGAACCTGTAGGAAAGGTAGAAAATCCTTTTTATGGCCTTGCTATATTTTCTACTGGTTATTTTTCTCGTACTCGATCTCTTCTTGTTCTTTGACTTTCTCAACTAATTTATAATAAACATGATGATCAATAAAGCTTATTAAGGAAATAAGAAAAGCATACGGACCTATTACTCTTCTAATAGGAGTGTCTAACACGTACAACACTATTACTGACACGCTACCTATCAATACAACATAATTCAGAATCGACATCCCCCAATATTTACGCTCTGATAACTTCATTAACATTATTATTGTTTTGTTTTCTATCATAAAAACTACTTCCTTTCCAGATTCTCTTGCTATAATTCTACCACTAGTATTTTTTATTTAATAAGTTGCTTCAACATGTTTTACTATAAATCTGAAATAAAGATAAGCATCTTTTTATACGCCATATTCTGTAAAAATGGATTGCTTAAGTACTGAACATTTGAAATAATCAGTGTAAAGCATTGATTATTGTTTTCATATTAAGAAGCAAAACTTACACAAAATGAGTTCGTGGCATCTTTTCTTCTGTACAACTATGCCTAACAATTTAAAGTAACTTTTTTTAGCACTAATTTGATAACAATAGCAACAATGTTTACGAAATGAGCCTTTAATGAATGTAAACGGTTGTAAAGGAGATATTTATGATTAAGAGAAAAGAATTCACAGCTAAAGAATATATAGACACATCTTTAGTTTACTTTATTATCTCGGGAGTAATGTTTTTAGGAATGATAATTGCTATCTTAATTGAAGGTCTGGACAAAAGTGTCATACCAATACTTCTTTTGATAATAACATCTTTTATGGTGGGAGTTTCATACAGAAGGAAAGGAAAAAAACAAAGTTTGTAACGTGTATTGTTATATAAACTATTGTCATATTATTAAGTAATAAGAAGGATAAATGGTATCTAATTATCACCAAATCAAGTATTATTTTATCAAGAATAGTATTTTGTTTGTAGACAAGGGAGGCTCTAAAGTATGAAAATCGTTGTTACTAGTATATTCGTACAAGATCAAGACAAGGCACTAGATTTTTATTCAGGAAAGCTTGGATTTGTAAAAAAGGAGGACGTTCCTGCCGGAGAATTTAGGTGGATAACACTCGTTTCTCCCGATGACCTGGACGGTACAGAGCTTTTACTCGAACCGAATGAACATCCTGCCGCAAAAGAGTATCAGGAGAAGATATTTGCCGATGGCATCCCAGCAACAATGTTTGGTGTTGCAGATATTCAAAGAGAGTACAAACGATTAAAGGAAAAAGGCGTAAAGTTTTCTATGGAGCCAACAGCAATGGGTGAAGTGACAATAGCTATCTTCAATGATACATGTGGCAACCTAATTCAGTTAGTGCAGAAGTAACCTATTACTAATCAGCAAGGTTTTTTACTGCGACATAATCTAACTTACCGAGAAATCAACTATATTTACATAAGAAAACATTATCTCTAAAATTCAGGAATAATATTCCCTTGATCATGTGAGAAGGTTGGGTAACGAAAAATTTACAATAGTTAACTGTATTGAGAGAATTCGGCTTTATAGAAAAATATTTACAAATTGAATTTCAATATATAGAATTTTAAAAAATATATCAAATAAACGCTTTGATTAGGAGTATTAAGGACAAGTTATTGTATAGAGAGCTGTCGGAAGGTGCAAGACAGTCAATAACATCCCCAACTCGCCTAGGAGTGGATAGATGGATATTTAAGTCTATACGGTTAACTTCCGTAACAAAGTCCTAAGATGTTTCGTTTAACGAAAATGAAACAAGAAGAGTGGTACCACGATGAAAATCCTATCGTCTCTTTATGAGATAGTAGGATTTTTATTATATAAAAAAAGAATTTATATGAGGTGAATTATTGTGGAAGATTGTTTTATTTGTAACAAGCATACTGGAAATATTCAAACTTCAGGAGTAACCATTTATGAGGATGATTTTGTTTATGTTAGTCACATCGATCAAGATGGCAAACCACATTATTTAGGTCATATAATGATTGACTTAAAAAGACACATTCCAACACTCGGTGATATGACAGTTGATGAAGCACAGGTATTTGGAATGGTCATGGCAAAAGTAAGCAAAGCTCTTATAGAAAGCGAAAATGCTGAACATGTTTATTCATATGTTTTAGGTGATGCAGTTCCTCATCTTCATATGCATATAGTTCCACGTTATCCAAATACCCCGAAAAAATATTGGGGACCTTCAGCTGTTTATGACTGGGAAAATGCTCCTATGGGTGATAACGTCGAGGTTGTAAGGCTGTGTAATCGTTTAAAAGCATATTTGGAGAATCATTGATATGGGAAATTCCATTAGTGAATTTAGTTGGGTTGGGAGCCAAGCAAATTTCGTAGACTTAATAAATGTAAATAATTTTAAGCATGTATCCTTAGGAAGGTTCGGTGGTAACTCCCTGGAAGGTCAGTATAAAAATGAAGATGGCTGCTTAATTTGGATAGATGAAAAAGCAAATTGGGAGTTTACTGTTATTTTAGATGCACATAATTCAGCCCAAAGTGCTGAATTAGTATTAGAGCAATTCTCAAAGAGAAAGTCAGATATACAACTTATATTATCCTTACCATATGAACAGACATTAAAAAATATAGAGGGAACAATTCTAAACTTGTTTCAAGAAGATGCGTTTCTTACTGCTTGTCGAAAAGTTAAAGGGGAAACAGCTTGTCTGATCGTTCTAAGAAAGGATAAATATGTTTGGTGGTTTTCTATAGGAGATTGTATTTCTTACGTATTTCATCCAGAGCTTGCGAATCTTGGTCAGTATCAAATAAATCAACGGCAATTCTACGAATGGGTTGGACTAGTCAACACATTTGACCAAGTAGTTCCCTGTTACAGTAGTGGTATAAGAGAACTAAGAAAAGGAATAAACTGTATATTTTTAACAACTGATGGGCTGATTGAATGTCCTAAAGAACCGTACTCTTCTCCGAAAGAGATTTATAATGTAATGAAAAGTCAGCAAATTGATGAAGGAATTCTAAAATTATTAAAAACTATTAAGGGAAATAATGTGAAAGATAGTACAACAATTATTTCTTGGGAAGTAAAAGTAACAAAAGAAGTGGCAAGACCAAGTGAAGAATAAGCTTATTCAACTTAAGTGAGCAGTTTCTTAATGTCCAGATAACTAATAACAAATGCCTCTATTTGTAAACTTTGTTGCTATAGTTCCTAAACTAGAAGTTAAAGATACCGAGTTCTCTCAACAGTCATCAAGAAGAAAAGATACCACGAAATCTAGTTGTTTTCGTTTTTTTTATTCGTATGAAAAACAACAACCTATGAGAATAAGCCAAAAAAAATAATCTATCTATATGGCGCCTTTCTAGAAGAAGAGCTTCTTTCTTCATTGAAAGGGCCATTATTTATTATCTTAGGAATCATCAATACTAGTGTTTAAAATAATCTTAACCCACTATATTCATAAACTTAAGGTGTACGTTGTTACGAAAATCTTTTCTAAGGTTGAGGTACAATATCTTTTGTTAGATAAGCATCAAACGTAACCCCAAGATTTTCACCAACTGTAAATGGAGTTAGGTTGATCTTGAAATACCCACTAGCACCTATTTCAATATTGAAACCAACCATGGTCGTTGAAGACTGCATGTCTAGTTGTGCTACGCCATCACTATTACTAAATTGTTGATCCTTTTGTACTTGGTTTCTTACGAGACGTACATCTGCACCTTCTAAAGGCTTTCTTTGTGCCAACAAATCATCTACGGTTTTAATTCTATTTGGCGCACTTAATGAGTAAACTGTGATTTTGGTAGTGTTAGTTTGATTAAGTATTAAATCAAGGTTCGGTGGCACTGAGATAATAGGTGTTGTGAAGTTCAGTGTAACCGTAACACCTTCCATATCATTGGTGGCAAAGCTAGTTCCACTAGGGGGATGAAATGTGGGAAAAGTAGTTACTGTATTCACACTTTGACCGAGACCGTTGGCAGTAGCTCGTCCAAATCCATTGGAATCTGTAGTTAATGAATTGATCGAAACCGAAGGGTTATCTGTCGTAGTCACTACTTGAACTCCTTGAAGAGGCATAAGGTTGCCCTTATTATCTTTTCCAAAAGTATAAACTTGTAGAGCATCTGACATAATTTCACCTCATTTCTTTTAAAATTGTACAAATATTTTTTAAGATATTTCACCTCATAATGATAATTTAAGATATTAAACGATGTAATAAATATTACAACTGAGACCCATTATATATTCTAAGAAACTAGTAAAATGACCTGGATCGATAGAGTGGGTCAAAATGGTGAAATATAATATTGTGATCGATGTAATAAATTCTACTCTTTTATAATATATGTTGGATTAGCTTTCTCGTTCGGGAAAATCAGTAATTATCTCTCAGAACATAATTTTTTTACTGAAAAAACAAAAAAATGTAATTATGTTTAATAAATTAGGTCAAACCTGAAATAAAGATTGGTTTCATATTTATTTCAAGGATATGCTGAAATGAATATGATTTAGGTTACAAGGAGCTGAAAACGTTCTTTAATAATGGTGGAGTATCTCTCTAATAGAGAAATAGCTTTTTATATGACTATTATTTTCTTTGACTCGAATGATGTCATAATTTATAATTAAGCAGATATTTCCAACTATTAATATATTGAAAGGAGAAATTTTATGGTTAGCATTGGGAGTTTGTTAGCTTTTGCATTAGTTTCACTTGGTATTGTATGTTCTCCGGGACCTAACATGATTTATCTTATTTCTCGTTCTATTACTCAAGGACGAATTGCAGGAATTATCTCTCTTTTAGGTGTTATGCTTGGATTTGTGATTTACTTATTTGCGACATTACTCGGACTTGCTTCACTATTTAATGCAGTTCCCTTTATTTATGAATTAGTGAAATGGGCAGGTGTTGCTTACCTACTTTGGCTTGCTTGGAATTCATTTAATTCAAAGACTTCAATTTTGACCCCGCAAACTCTTTCCATTGAGTCCCCGAGAAAATTGTTTCTAATGGGATTCATGACTAATTTACTAAACCCTAAGATTGCAATTTTGTATGTATCTTTACTTCCTCAATTTCAAGATCCAGCACAAGGATCATTACTTCTCCAAGGTGCTACTCTAGGTCTTACGCAACTTATAATAAGTTTTTTCGTTAATCTGCTCATTGTTTTAACAGCTAGTAAAATATCTGTATGGTTTTCAACACGTCCTACATGGCAAAAGATTCAACGTTGGTTCATGGGGAGTGTGTTGACTGGTTTAGCAGGACACCTAGCTTTTGAACGAGTAGGTAAATAAATAGTTGTTATTAAACAATAAGCACTTTTATGTAACACATCAGAAAAGTGTTTATTTGCGAATATGGAAAAATATCAACATTCACTCATTACTATTAAGATTTCAACTGTAAGAGAAGAGAGGGGATTGTAATTTAGTTCTTATTGTGTGGGTATTCATTTACATATCACTGCCTGGTATTCTAATAAAAATATAGACAAATAATGTTCTATTCATATGTGATAGTGTGATAACTAATATTTAATATAAAAGACTAAAAAGGAGGAAGTTGTAATGCACTCAAAATTGTACTTTGCTGTACCCTTGTATATGGAAAAAAACTCAGATGTAGCAATCCCTATATCTTATGATTACTGGATACCTCTAATTACATACTTTTCAACACAAAGTAATACGGTTGAAATACATTGTTGGAATGTGGAAAAGAAAACTATAAAGGAATTGGTGTCAATAAAAGGTACTAATATAAAACACGTACTAGACGAGATCACTATTTTACAAACTGAATTACATCCTCATTTGATAAACTATCTGTTATCCGATTACTTGGATAACATGGGGAGAGTGAAATGGTTTTCTCTCTTTTTTTATAATGATGAAACTGAATGCTTTAACTCAGGACATTGGGGAACAGAGTTTTTTGTTCATAGAACAAACAAAGACGAAGTCCATAAACTCCGTACTATTATGCCAAATGATACTATTTTTCATGAAGACATTTAGCAGATTTGTGGATTAAACCACTTTATACTGACTCTACATAAGCTATGTGTTTCAGTGTAGTAATTAAACTAACTAGGAATTATGGTGTATAGAGTATGAAGAGTTGGAATTTATTAAGAGACAGTAAATATAATTTCGTAAACTTTTACGTACGTTCATTAAATCTTATTGGTGAAGTGTATAAAAGCGGTTTTCTGAAAAAATCTAATACGGATTATAAAAATGAATTTATGAACTTGTTTTAAATTATCGCTTTAAAAGAAATTGTGTTAATATTTAGTTGCCTAAATATTATGAATACTAATTAGGCAATATTTTGTTAAGGAGGTAGATATTATGACTAACAAAAAATCTATCGACGTAAAAAATACTATGGGGAATACGTCTAATTAACTAATATAGCGTTTCCCCAAATTTGAAAGGGGAAAATCATTTGAAACAAATATTATTAATTATTGATGCTCAACAAGAACTAATTGATGGGAATCAAGAAGAAAGTGCGGTTTTTAATAAAGAGCAACTTATTAGCAATATTAATTTAGTCATTGAAAAAGCAATAATGTCAGGTGTTTCAGTAATCTTTGTAAGGGATCAGGATGTTGCTGAAGGTAAAGGAAAAGGATTTCAAATTCACGGTGATATTACTGTACCTTCGAATGCAAAGATTTTCGACAAAGCTGCTACAAATGCATTTCATGGGACTGGACTTTTAAATCATTTAAGATCTCAAGAAATTGAACATGTTGTTATTATGGGCTGTGCAACACAGCACTGTATAGATAGTGCTGTAAGAACAGCTACTATTAGTAGTTTGGATGTCACATTAGTCAGTGATGGACATTCAACAACGGATAGTGATGTTTTAAGTGCAGAAGAAATTATAAAGCACCATAATAAAACTCTCCACGGCCATTACAATGTTGAACACTTTTCAATGGTTAGAAATGCTGAAGAAGACTTATTTCAACCAACGCATGATTCATACAGATAAATAAAAAATGCTACACACATGTGTCATAAAAATGATATAAACTTATAACAAATGCTCACTTGAATCAAAGTTTGTACCATTTTGAATAAAATAACGTATACATCCACAAAAAAAGAGCCCGTTTGATCAATCTTTATCAAAATGGGTTCTTTTTGTTATTTGGAATGATTATTGAGTTGATAAAGTTTTTAACGTAAATGTTATTCCACAAGCATGGTACTTGAATCAGATATACGAGTTTTAACAACTTTACTATTATATTATTAATACTGTAAACAGTTTATATGTAAGTAATTATATTAACCTCGTAAATGAATTTTGACGAGGTTAATAATTGTATTGGTGGAACGAAATTTAACAACTACCGTTATTCAATAATATGAGTATTCATTAAGGAACACTACACGTATCAATTCGTTCATTTAGGGTAATCTCACTTATTTTGCAGGTGAAGTTCATACCTTTTAAACGCTTAAGAGGAGACGTTTAAAAGGTATGAACATGTGAAGATACTATTTATTCAAGTCGTAACATATCAAGTACTTTGGAAATGTGTTGCGATGTATATATATCAGCTCCACCTAGTCGATCAATCCATCTAGGAAGAAGATCGTCATTAGCTACTTTAATTACTTCATTATAATAAACATCCATGACATACCAAGGGTTCTCAAAACCTACTCTTTGACCAATTTCAAATTGACTTACCTCTTGCATAGCAAGTTTAGTAGTTTCAATTATATCTTCGATGTATTCTATTTGAGTTTCTACATCCTCACGTGTGCCTAAGCGAGTAACGTGACCAGAAACTAAAGTGTCAAAGTCATATTCTAATATTTTATAATGCGCATCTATCCACCCTGGAATATTATCAGAAAGAGCTAAATATCGAAACGGTACCCAGCCTGGGAAAACGATATCCACAGCCATTAAAACTTTTTGGTCTGGTACAGAAATAAATATGTTTCCTTCTTGATGATTATCTCCAATGTAATCTAACTGAAGCTTCTTATCTCCAATTGATAACACTTTTTTATCGGCTTTAAAAGTTTGTGTAGGGATAGGGCGGTTAGGGTCTTTTCTTTCTTCTAATATGTTTGCTGTTTCTTCATGCGCAATAATCTTTACATCATCAGGGAACATTGACGCAGCGCCAATATGATCTTGGTGTGCATGACTATAAATGACATATTTTATCGGTTCATCCGTTACTTCTTTGATCGCTGCTAAATACTTATCTCCAAGTGTAGTTGGGGCATCCACTGCTATAACTCCTTTTCCAGTAGTCATAAACATCGTACTGAAAATACCATCCATTACAGCATAAATTCCATCTCCTATTTCCTCAACTAGATACCCTTTATCCATAGGGATCATAGCTCCTTTTGCATTATCAGGAAGTGGGGCTGGATATAACTCACTATCTTCATTTTCGGAACTTTCATCTTGAATTAGTTTTTCATTGTTGTCATTAAGCCCAGCTGCAAAAGAGCTTCCGATTATACCAAACATTAACAAAAGTGAGAGTAAAGCAACTAAATAATTTTTTTTCATAATTTACAGCACCTTTCTGTAGTTGAATTTTAATTTATATTGATAACTGGCCAGTTATACAATAAAAAGATTATTTATCCTAATTTTATATAATCTAAAATTATATATTCTAATATTATATATCTCAAAACTAGGATAATTCATATAATAGATGATGATAAACACTTTGTCAATATTTAAGTATAGGGCTTATATGTATGCGATATGTGTATCAGTAAGAAGAATTTTTTCTTGAATTGGTTAAACTGATAAAATATTTTGGGGCATGCAGAAAGATTCAGTAAAAAATCAAGATTTTATTCGTGAAAGCTTCTTTAGGAGTTACTACACAAATTGTTAAATTAATAATTGAACTAGCTTCTAGAACTCTAGTTGTGTACATATTTTATTTCTTAATATGAAAAACAAAATCAATGCGAATTCAAATGATAAAAGGTATTCGCTCTTCAATAAAATGGTGTTAATCCGAAATAAGACAAGGATTTTTTTATTTAAGTAAAATATTTGGTGAAAAAAGATTGCCGAAATATTAAACATTTGAAATAATTGGTCTTAAGTTATAGGGCAGAATTTGGAATAAGGTAGATGTTTTAAAGAGTTATACAAACCTATTACTAGTAGAGAGGTAAATATATGAAGAAGGTTCTTGACTTTATTAAAAATATGTTTTTAGATGTATTTGCGTCAGTCAGTGGATTTTTTTATGGGTTCATAGTAGTAAGTTTAGGAATTGTTGTTATTACAGCAATAATTTATTTGTTTTTATTCACAAAGAAATTAATTATGTAAAAGGATACATTAACAGGCTGTTATCTGCAATAATCTTGAAAATAAGTGAATAACTGAACTAATACATACTAAAAGGTTGAAAAAATGAAAATATATGAAACTGAACGTTTAGTTTTAAGACAAATAGATAAATCCTTCGTAGAGGAAGTACTTGCCTATTATCAAAGGAATAAGGACTTCTTAGCAGAATGGGAGGCACAAAGACCTTCGGATTTTTATACTCTAGAGATTCAAGAAAATAATATAGCAAAAGACCTCGAATCATATAATGAGGGAACTTCTTTTAAGTTATGGATATTTAAAAAAGTAGACCAAGACTATACTAGGATTATAGGCTGTATTTCTTTTAGTCTAATTGTTCGAGGGATACTGCAGTCTTGTATTCTTGGCTACAAGTTAGATAAGGATGAGTTAAATAAAGGGTTTATTACTGAAGCTTTAGAAAAGGCCATTAAAGTGATGTTCCAAGACTTTGGATTACACCGTATTGAAGCACCTATTATCCCAAGAAATAAAGGATCTATTCAAGTAGTAAAGAAATTAGGCTTTGAATTTGAAGGTTTATCTCGAAAAATGATAAAAGTAAATGGTGTTTGGGAAGACCATATGCGCTGGGCAATAGTAAACGAATAACGGGAAATTCTGATTGGGTCGACAGAGATAGGAAAGCTAGTTAATCTACAAAACGGCTCAAAAGAATTGAACAACGATGGACTGTTGATCAGTCCATTTTTTTTGATCATTAATTAATTATTAGGAGGCGTTGGAAAAGGAAAAACATTTAAGATGAGTTATAAGCTATGATAGGATTTAATAGTTTATTATTTCTTTATATTCGAGTTGTCTGATGGTTGCTGATGTTTATTAATAAGAATGCAGGTCAAATGTACAGTCGTAATAAATAATAATTGATTAAATAATAATAAACTAATTCGAAAAGGGGGTACTAGATACTCCCTTTTATGTGTGTGCCACGTATAGCAGCTAGTGTTGAAAGTCCACTGTGGGGTAACAGAGCATCCACCTCCCACTCGGGAAGTAGAAGGTTCTTTTTTAGCAACAATTTGGTAACAACTTTTTAGTAGAATAATATTTGAAAATGGTTTTTTAAGAGGGTGTATATTATTAAAAAAGAAAAGACGATACTAATAATAGAAGATGAAGAATCTATTCTAGATATTCTCACCTATTCCTTGTGTAAGGAAGGGTACCGTGTACACGGAGTTGCGACAGGTGAAGAAGGACTCAGAGTTTTTGAGGGAGTTGGGCCGGATGTCGTAATTTTAGACTTAATGTTACCCGATATAAGTGGTTTTGATATATGTAAAAAGCTGATAACAACAAGTAGTGTTCCTGTAATGATGCTAACAGCACGGGATGATATTGTTGATAAAGTATTGGGTCTTGAGATTGGTGCCGACGATTATATGACAAAGCCTTTTGATGTCAGGGAGGTCACTGCTAGAGTGAAAGCACTTATTCGTCGGCGTAATCCTACCACTCAATCATCATATATAGCTATAAATGACTTGGTGAGAATTGAACCTCGATCACATACTATTTATAAAGATGACCAGTTAATAGCTTTAAAACCTAAAGAATACGAATTATTACTATTGTTCGCACAACATAAAAATAGGGTATTCTCTCGTGAAGAAATTCTCGATACTGTATGGGATTTTGATTATGATGGAGATTTACGTACAGTCGATGTCCATGTTCAACGGATTAGAAAAAAACTTGATTCTCCTGTACTTCCTTCCATCATAGAAACAGTTTTTGGTGTTGGATATAAAATGAGGGGAGAATGACTAAATGAAGTGGACAATTCGGAGAAAATTCTTCCTTGGATTTTGTATACTATTTACTTTAGCCGCAATTGTTGTTAACCATGTATTGAAGACATCATTAGAAACAAATTCTCATGCGATGATTGAAAGTGAGTTAGGGAAACTTCAATACTCATCTAGAGAGCACATAAAAAAATTCTCCCAGCTTCATCCAACTGATGAAAATTTACTAAAAAAATATGGTAGTACGATAGCTCAAGAGTTAAGTAAATTGTATAAACAAAGTATATCAATATATGATCAAGAAGGAGTTTTTTTATATGAAGCAGTACCAATTGACCGACCATTATTATTGGGGAATCAAACATTTCAATCAAATCTTGAAGCAAACGAAAGCGTAAGCTTGAATCAAGCCTTTAATAATAAATCAGCATTTTCTGTTAATCATGTGGCAAATGGGAGTCTAGTTTACTTTTCTTACCCTTTATATATTCAAGGAGAATTTTATGGTGTTCTTCGTTTCACAGGTGATTATACTGAACTTTTTGCTAATAACAGAGAAATTTTAAAGAGTTTTACTGTCTTAACATTTAGCCTATTTTTTGGTGTCTTTATCATATCCTTATTGCTAACTAATCAAATCATCAAACCTTTACATAGATTAACAGCAGCGACTAAATTAATGGCAGCTGGAGATTATAGCACTAATGTATATGCAAAAACAGGGGATGAAATAGAAGTTTTAACGACTAGTTTTAATGAAATGAAGAAAAAAATACAAGGCCATATCGAGATTATTGAGAAAGAGAAGGAAAAGGTTATGTTACTTGAAAAAAGTAGAACAACTTTTTTCAATAATGTTACACATGAGTTAAAGACTCCTCTTGCAACGATCTCTGGATATGCACAAATTATTGGTGAAAAAGACTTTAATGATGCTTTCTTCTTACAAAAAGCAGCCAAAAAAATCAGATTGGAAAGTAATAGACTTAATGAGATGGTCATTGAGTTATTAGAACTATCTAAAAAAGAAGCAGATCCCATCTTAAAAAAGAATGAAGTTCTTCACTTATATCCTCTCTTGTCTTCAGTTTGTGAAGATATGAGCTTGAAAGCTGAAAGACAGCAAATGAAGATAGTTCTGTTAGGAGATGACTTTGTAGTACAAGGAAATGAGGATGAACTTAGGCAGGTTTTCATCAATGTACTAGACAATGCAATTAAATATGGATTAACAGAAGAACAAATTGTTGTATCAATAACTGGAGAAACAATTACAGTAGTAAATAGAAGTCATTCAATTGCTGAATCAATAGTAGAACATGCTTTTGAACCTTTCGTTCATACACAAAGACGAGGGAGTAGTGGCTTAGGTCTATATATATGTAAGCAAATTATATTAAGACTTAATGGGACAATTTCTTTTCATTATGAGGATGGACGAGCTATTACTACAATTAACCTTCCACGTTGGCAACAAAACGGCAACAACTTCTGAAAAGTTGGCAATATCAATTGTGTATTCTAAACCTGTACACGAGATAAAGAGGAGGAAAAGTGGATGGTTACTAAGTTAAAGGGATTTTTGGTACTTGTATTGATAAGCATATTTTCAGTAGGTTGCTCTTTGCAAGGAACAGCACAAGAAACAATAACAGATCATGAACAAATTGTTATTATTAATGACGATGTTCAACTGGAAAGTGCTTTAGCAGATAGCACATTGGACGTAACTCGCCAACAGAATATTGAAGTCGAAGAAGAACTTAATTACGATTGGTTTCGTGGAAGTAAATTCTATTATTATGATAAAGGATTATTCAAAACATTGGCTACAACTACTAAACAAGAAAAGAGCATAACGGATCAAGAAATCATTGCGCTTTCAAAAGATGGTAATAGGGCTCTATCATATAAAGGAGAAGACATTTACGTTCATAATTTGATAAATGGTGAGAAGAAATTCCTTAAGAAAAAAACACCAGAGAATGCTTATTTTGCAGATTCTGAAGGAGATTCGGTCATAGATGTGATTTTTGATTTTGACAATTCCATTCTAGAAGTAAATCTTATTCATGTTGAATCAAATGAAACAGTTACTTGGGACGCGAGTAAGTCATTTACGCTTGAGGGTTTTTCGGCTAATTCTATTAAAAAAGCTCCAGATGGTATTTATGTTGATGGTAACTCTCTTAAAGAAGGACCAGGTATATTTAAGATAAATAAAGATGGCGAGGTTACACCAGTATTAAGTTTACCAAATTCCCCTGATCACATATCGAATTATGATTTCTTACAAAATGATCGAATGATTTTTGATGGAATATATGAGGGGAAAAGTGGGGTATTTATATTGGATCAAAAAACAAATCATGTGGAGCTACTTGTAGCTGGTGGTAAAAGTAGTGAAGGAATATGGACACCTTCTTATAATATATCTCCTGATGAGCAAAAAATCATGTTTGATACACCAGTACAAATTGGGGATGAATTTAAAACAAACGTCTATATGGCAGAGCTTCAAAATGATAAATTAACGAATACTACACGAATAATGGAAAATGCAGATTTATATGCTGTTATTTCTAAATCAGGATATTGGAGTGAGGATTCCAACATAGCTTTTATTGCTACCGTCGATAAAGAGAATGAAGGTAGAACACCAATCGCAGTTTTTAACATAAAATAAACATTTATAGAATTATCCGCAATTACGCGCATTTCGGTACACCCTTTTTATCCTATACATATAGTAGCCATACCAAAAAGGCACATCTCTTCTTTAATTACATTAGAAGAAAATGATAGTGAATTATTACTTGAACTGTTCGATCTAATAAAACAGGTTGCTTCGAAAGTTACTGAGGAACATGGTGCTTGCAGAGTAATGACTAACCTAGGTGATTACCAAGATTCTAAGCATCTTCATTGGCACATAATATGTGGAGATCCTATAAAATAGAGAGTACGCTGAAATGGTTAAATGAGGCTAAGGTATAGTAAAAACAAATAATTTATTGATGCATTGAAAACATAATAGAAATTATAGCTATCAAAATTCAAATAAAAACTATGCTTCTGAAATATATATATAAGCATAGTTTTTTTATTTCTATATACAAGTCCAAGCTATTCTCTCATTAATGAATATTATGAACTATAAAGGTTGAAGGAGGTGTATTAATGGCCAAGGCAAAAGTACGAACTACTGGTGTCTTGTACAGAGAAGTCGGTGCTGATAATGGACATACAGAGATTATAAATCGTGGTGAAGAAGAATGTACAATTAGAGCTACAGCATTTGATTGGGAAGAACGAGATCAACCATCAATAATTAAAGAAGAGACAATAATGATTCCTCCAGGTACTCGTAGAACATTTGATTTTGATATGACTCGACACGCTGAACTCGTGATAGAAACGGAGAATAAATGTAAATGTATGTGTGTATTTGCAAACCTGTATTTTCGTGACAGAGATAACTGTACGGTAGGTACACCTGTATATAACAATGATTTCGTAGAAGTACCATGTGATTGTTACTAATCAGAAGTTTATTATTATTAATCTATAATTGACTTCATTTTAAATGATAAGATACTAAGAATACTTGGTTTATACGTATTTAGTTCTTAGTACGAAAAGCAACAATCAATGCGAAAACAGCCTATAAATATTTAAACTCTCTCTGTTTTCGTGAAGACAGGAAACAGGGAGAGAATGTGATAATTTTATAATGTACTATATGTTAGCAGTTTCACAGCTATCTATTATTGTAAAGAGAAATAATTACCTACACAACAACTATCAATCCCATTGCTATTACATATGATTTCTATTTTAGTTATATATGTCTTAATATAGAGGGTTGTGTGAGAAATAAGCGTAAAAACCATATATGGCTCGTGATTGAAGAGGTATACGCCGTTCAGACTGTAGACAAAAACTTACTAGATTTGTTGTGGGTATAGTGTGATTTGTAAGTGGGGTAGTTAGCAAAATAAAATAGAGTATCCTAAATTGACATTAAAATAAGTTTAAATTATAATCGTTATTAAAGACCTTTTAAGTCTGTAATAATTGTTAAAGTGAGGTTGGAAAATGAAATTTTCAAAAGCAACAAGTCACGCTTTGCATACGATGTTATACTTAGCCACAATAAATGCTAATAAACCTGTTGGAGTACAAGTTCTTGCCGAAAAATTAAATGTTTCACCGACATATTTATCAAAAATATTAACGAAACTTGTTAAAGAAGGCATGGTTACTTCTGCGTCAGGAGCTAATGGAGGATATTCATTGTCTCATGGGTGGGAATCAATTTCATTTCTCGATATAATTGATGCAATTGAAGGAAGGTCTTCATTATTTGATTGTTACGATCATGGACCTGAATGTCCGATACAAAAAGTCATGTTAAGTTCAGAAGAAAAAATGGAAGAAGAATTAAGAAAGCGTAAAATTTCTGACTTAATTAAATAAAGGTTTTTTCCATATACTTTGTTGCTATTGTTTCTAAAAGAAGAATAGATGTCGTATAACTCAACAGTCGTTTTATAGAAGAAAGTGTTAAGAAAACTAGTTTTATAAGTGTTTATTTTGTTGTACAAAAACAACATACTATACGAAAGCAGCTTAAATAAAACAACAGTCAACGTTGTTTTATAATCTAATTACGGATATAAAATGTCTTTAATGTCATTGAATTTAAAGTTATATGGAAGGAGTAATCATAATTGAGAAGCGACTTATTTAATCAAAAAACATGGGAGTCTGCTTGGGAAAATGATCCTAATACAAATGTGAAAATAATGCAAAGATTGGGGCAGGTGGGATCTTATAATACAGAAGGATTCAGAAAATGGGCTAAGTCTTATGATGAAATGTCGTTCAGTGATGAAGGTAGACAACGAAGCAATAGAATTTTAACATGGATTGAACAACAAGGTGTTAGCTTTGAGGGGATATCTGTGTTAGACATAGGAGCAGCATCTGGTGTATTTAGCATCCCTATGGCAAGAAAAGGAGCAGAGGTTACAGCTATCGAACCTTCTTCAGACTTAGCTACTATGTTAGCGGAACATGCAAAAAAACATTCTGTTCAAGTAAATATCATTCAAAAGCAATTTGAGGATTTAGTAGAAGACAATAATAAACAATCCTTTGATCTCGTCTTTTCATCTATGTGTCCGGCTATAAGCAATTGGAATATAGTTGAAAAAGCATTCAGTTTTGCGAAGAAATATTGTTATATAAGTGGGATGTCTAGTAGAAAAGAAATTTATTTAATGGATGAACTATTACCAATTATAGGGGTAGAGTCGCAAGGAATTGGCTCCTCTGATATGGCATATCTTTTACAACTACTTTTTCTAAAAGGTTACTCTTATCAATCTTTGATTGAAAGACATGTAAAAACTGTGGACATAGATATCGAAAACGTAGTATCTAAATTATCGGAATGGTTTGTTGAATACGGAATCCCTATAGAAGATAAGCAACTTAAAAAATCCGAAGAATATTTACTTAAAACATATACAGGTAAAATTCCTTTAAAAATGGGAGGGAGATTTGGTAAGGTACTTGTTCAACTTTAACTTAATTACAGATATAAAAGGTCTTTAATGATTGTTATAAATATAAAACAGAAAAGGATGATTCAAATGAATATTTTTGATTGTATTGTTATAGGTGGAGGAGCTGCGGGATTAAGTACTAGTTTAACTCTAGGAAGGGCAAGAAGAAATATTGGCTTGTTTGATGATGGAACCAATAGGAATAGAGTCACTCAAGAATCTCATGGATTTATAACTAGAGACGGAACGAAACCACATGAATTTAGAGAAATAGGGTTAAAAGAATTAGAGAAGTATCCTTCAATTTCTTACTTTAATACAAAAATTAATGAGATAACTAAAGATAATGGAAGATTTACTGTTAGAACCGAAGGAGATAAAGAATTTATTGCGGAAAAAATAGTCTTAGCCACTGGTGTTCAAGAAGTATTTCCTTTACCATCTATTAGAGAATATTATGGTAAAAGCATTTTTAGTTGCCCATATTGTGATGGCTGGGAGATGAGAGAACAGCCATTAATTGTTATCGCAGAAGATGAAGAATATATGCTTCATATGACTAAATTAGTTTACAATTGGTCTAAGGATTTAGTGCTCATCACAAATGGTGTTGAAATAAGTGAAGGTGGAGCCTTAGAGCTGCAAAAGCATCATATACAAATAAAGATGGAGCCAGTTAAAAAATTAATAGGTGCTGATGGGTATTTACATGAAATAGAATTTGAATCAGGAGAAACAATTGCGAGAACAGGAGGGTTTGTTGTACCAAAGTTTTATCGCCCCATTTCATTTGTTGAACAGCTAGGTTGTGAAATTGATGAAAATGGAGTTGTTGTAACAGATGGAATGGGAAGGACAACTCAAAAAAACATCTATATAGCTGGGGAAACCGAAAAGTTGGTTCCTTCATCACTATTGATTTCGGCAGCAGAAGGAAATAAAGCTGCTATTGCTGTAAATACTGATTTTACTATGGAGCGTTTTTGAGTATTTTAGAAAAATATCGCAAAAACAACCTTATTTAAACGATAGGGGTGTTTTTGCTTTTCTTTATAATTGGGCTAAATAAACTTAGAGTAGTAATGGATAAAAGCTGTTGGTTCGGTTTAGATGATGTACCCCGTAACCTTTATGGGGGGTGAAAATTTGTGTTTGATGGAGCAAATGAAGGAGGATCATTTCAGTCATAAGTATGAGAGAAAAACAAATCTTTTGCTCGGTTTCAGAAAATGGGTATCAGCCTATACTTAAAGTATCAAAACTAAAGGGTGATAACATTGTTAAAAGGTATATTGAAACGCAAACGAAAAAATTCATCTAATGTAGATATATTTAAGGAAATTGAAGAAAGAAAGCAAGAGCTTTTAATGAAATATTACATAAATATTTGATTATAAAAAGCAGCCCCACATACTTAGTAGGGCTGTTTTTTGAGTCAATATCTTGATTGACTTTTAAAACTCATACCAAATGAACCTTGATAACAGCTAATATTGAAGATGCAGATAAGCTACTAAAAGTTGTACGAGGGGAAAGGGCTAAATACAACTTAGGCATATATGTACCTCCCTGTTCCGTTCATGAAAGGAGGGTGATCAGGGAGGTTGGCGGAAGGATCTTATAAAATATAGTATGTTATTTATGTGTAATAAGCGTGTATTTGTGTACTAGGTAATTTTCATTAATTTTTGATTTTTTTTCACTTTAAAGAGCCCTTATTTAGAAAACTGATACTAAAAACAATAAAACTTCATTTAAATGATTAACTTACTTATAGAGAGCTGAATTATCCACACTCCCGAATGCTACTGATTTGGGGGAAAGTGGGTCTGAGGAAAAGCTTTAACGGTAGTATTTGATGCAGTTGGTGTGAATTAATTATTGTTTGTATAAAAGAAAATAGACTCTCATTTTATAAAATGACGAGAGCCCATTTACTTTCTGTTAAAAGGTAGTAATTGTGTTCTTTAAAGACTGCTTTCACTTTGATTGTTGTTTTTCGTATATGATAAAAACATATACATAACTGAGTTCGTGGCATCTTCTCTTTGCTAAAATGATGACCAACGTATAATACGACATTTTGCGGTTCGAATTTGGTAGCAATATCAACAAAGTTTATGAAAAGAGCCATTTATTAAGCCATGCTATTCCTTAGGGATAGGTTAGTCCGAATCCATAAGGGAATAGTGGATCGTAGGGAGTGTCTCCAACATTAATTGGAATTTGATCTTCTGTGCGAGGCCAACTTAGTGGTAGTGTACCAGTAAAGTTGTAATCTCCAAAGAGAACATCTGACACGCCTTGACCTTCTGTTCCAGGAAGCCATGCTGCAATAAATGCATCCCAATTTTCTAGCTGATCAGTGACGATCATCGGTCTTCCAGAAACTAAAATAACAACAGTAGGGACACCAGACCTCTTAATCTTTTGAAGAATTGCAATATCTGTTCTATCAAGTCCTAAATTGGTAGGTCGATCTCCATTACCTTCTGCATATGGTGTTTCACCAATCACAACTACAGCTATATCATAACTAGAGTCTAATCCGATACCTCTCTCATTATACGTAACTTCAGTATTCTGAGAAACTGTGCTTTGAATACCTTCTAATATAGTTGTTCCAGGTGTAATATCTCCACTACTACCTTGCCAACTAATCGTCCAACCACCAGATTGATTCCCAATATTATCAGCATTTTTCCCTGCGACAAATATCTTATTTAAATCTTTTGATAATGGGAGAATACTATTATCATTTTTAAGGAGCACTTGAGATTGTCTTACAGCATCTCGAGCAATATTTCTATGCTCTTGCGATCCTATAGTTGATGTGAACGTTCTATCAGTCAAAGGTTGTTCGAATAAGCCGAGTTCAAATTTTTTGGTTAGAATTCGTTCTACTGCGTCATCGATTCGTGAAATTGATACACGACCTTCGTTTACCTCTGTACGTAATGTATTTATAAATGTTATATAGTCATCAGGAACCATTACCATATCTATACCTGCATTTATAGAAGTTCGGACATCACTAGCATAATCGCCAGCCAATTGATCGATAGCTGCCCAGTCTGAAACAACAAATCCTGTAAATCCTAGTTCTTCTTTTAAGACATCTGTAATGAGATACTTATGTCCATGGAGTTTTTCTCCATTCCAGCTACTATATGAAATCATAACTGAACCGACACCTTTTTCAATAGCATCTATAAATGGTGCTATATGGATGTCTCTCAATTCTTGTTCAGAAATAATAGTATCACCTTGATCATCGCCACCTAATGTACCTCCGTCACCTACCCAGTGCTTAGCATTTGCTAAAATAGAGGAAGGGTCATTTAAACTTGTACCCTGTAATCCCTCAATTATCGTAGAGTATGAACTAGCAATCTCTGGATCTTCACCGTAGCTTTCATAGGTTCTGCCCCAGCGTTCATTTCTATTGACACATAAGCATGGAGCAAACGTCCAATCAATTCCAGTTCCAGCTACTTCTTTGGCAGTAGCTTCACCAATTTCCTTTAATAATGTAGGGTTACGTGTAGCTCCTAAGCCGATATTGTGCGGGAATATGGTTGCCCCATATACATTATTATGACCATGTACAGCATCGATTCCATAAATAATTGGAATTTGAAGGTTTGACGAGAGTGCAATTGATTGGTACTGATCATACATGTCAGCCCACGCTTCCGGTGTATTAGGAGTTGGGGCTGATCCACCACCGCTTAATAACGATCCAATATGATATGATGCGATATCGTTATCAGAATTTAAGTACCTTCTGTCTACTTGTGTCATTTGTCCAATTTTTTCATCTAGTGTCATTCGAGAAATTAAATCAGTAACTCGATCGGGTATAGGTGCATTTGCATCTTGATATAATGGGACAACTTCTCCATTTGCGATATGATCAGTACTGAACAATGATGTCCCTATTCCTATTATGATGATTGCACTTAGTATCATAGTAATTAATTTTTTTCCTATTGGCCTTTTAGTCAAATAAATTACCTCCATTACATTATAAGTTATTTAAGATACAACATAGATACAAGAAACCTCATGAAGCTTTCCTAAGAACCATAAAATTTTTAAACATCTACTATAACCATATAGGAATAGGTGGATTTAAATGTGTTAGAATATGCAAGTTAATTACATTAATAGATGGTTATAAAGGATATATTTTATCTAACAGATTGTAACAATTGGAGTTACACCATAAAGTGTTGTAACGAAAAAAAATGTGATAGGAGTAGATGTTCTAAAAAAGAAAGGAATAATCTTTAAACATTGTATAAATAAAGGAATAGGATTGGTCTTTTCAATCACCTCCAAAAAGCTTTGTTTATATATTCTTGTTTCTCTCACGAAACCCTTTGACTATAATTGGAGGAATTTGTCTTTATATAGGAGTTATTAGATAATAGTAATTCATAATTACAAGTGAAACGAAAACCAGCAAATAGAAGTGCTAATATTTCCAATACAATTGGAATCTCTCTTCAGATTTAACTTGGGCTATTTAATAAAGAGTTTGAAATTGAGTAACGTTTCTTTACAAGAATTCCGGTCTTCTTGATAAAAAAATTAGAAATGCTGGAGGTTTATTATGAGTGATGAATTACAAGGTCTTCAAAATAAGATAAAGTTGCTTCAGAATGCTACCAAAATAGAAAGACTCTTAAAAGGGTATTCTCCTGATGAAAAATATGTAGTACATGTTGATGAAAAAAAATTATTGTTACGTGTAGGGAGTATGAAAGAATATGAACGGAAAAAGGTAGAGTTTCAAATAATAAATAAGATGCAACAGTATAATGTTCTTTGTCCCCGTTCAATTGAAATAGGTTTATTAGATGATCTTGATTCTTGCTACACTATATATTCTTATATTGATGGTATCGATGGAACAGAGGCACTACCTACTCTTACAGAACAAGAGCAAATGAAAATAGGGATTGAAGCTGGTAGACAACTATCTAGAATGCATTTATATAAAGCACCTTTGACAATTAAACCTTGGTACGATCGAGCAATGGAAAAGCATTACAAATATCTAGAAGCATATAAATCCTGCGGGATCAAGATTAACAATGATGATAAGATTATTGAATTTATAGAGAGAAATAAGCATTTTATAAAAAATCGTCCAAATAACTTTCAACATGATGATTTTCACCTTGGAAATATCATCATGAAGGGAAATAAGTATGCAGGAGTTATAGATTTTAATAATTTTGACTGGGGAGATCCATTTCATGATTTTGTAAAAGTAGCCTTGTTCCAAAGAAAACTAAGTATACCATTTTCAATCGGACAAATAGAAGGATATTTTAATAACAATATACGGGAAAATTTTTGGAGGATTTATGCTATATATGCTGGGATGGTTATCTTTTCATCAGTTGTATGGTCAATAAATTATATGCCTCAACAATTAGACGAAATGATTGAACGCTTATACAATATTCTGGAAGACCACAAAAATTTTGAAATCTTAAAACCTTCATGGTACAAAACAAATTTGATATTAAGTTAAAGGGTCTTTAGTTTAAGGAGATTTAAATCTATTGTATCTTCCATGAAAATGTATCAAAAATGTGCTTATTTTGCTATGTGTGGGAGAATTTTTAATATGCAAATTGGATAATAAAATATTATGTTATTGTTAAATAGATGAAATTTTATATATTTTTGGCAGGAGGAATGACAGAATGAATACAACACAACAAAACAGCACTGCTTGGGATAAGAAAGTAGAAGAAGGTTCTAGGTACACTAAATCTGTAAGCAGTAAAATGATAGAAAGAAGTAGAAATGATGAATGGGAGATCACAGTGACAACTGAAAAACCTGTCCCTAGAAATTGGTTTCCTTATTCGTTAAAGGGTCTAAAAATACTTTGTCTTGCTTCTGGTGGGGGACAACAGGCTCCTATTCTTGCTGCAGCAGGAGCAGATGTAACAGTAACTGATATATCTAAGAAACAGTTAGAACAAGATGAAAAAGTTGCTAAACGTGAAGGTTTAACGTTGAAAGCAATACAAGGAGATATGGTTGATCTTAGCGATTTTGAAGATGAATCTTTTGATATGATTATCAACCCTGTTTCAAATTTATTCGTAAAAGATGTACATCCAGTATGGAGTGAAGCATCTCGAGTATTGAAAGATAGAGGAATCTTGATAACAGGATTCACTAATCCTCTATTATGGATTTTTGATGACACTCAAGAAAGAAAAGGAATCTTAGATGTGAAACATTCTATACCTTCATCTACTCTAGATTATTTACCTGACGATGAGGTTCAAGATTATCTCAATTCACATCAAACGATAGAATATGCTCATACTTTGGAAGACCAAATTCAAGGTCAAATAGATGCTGGCTTTGTCATTGCAGGTTTTTATGAAGACGATTTTGGTGGAACTAGAATTTTAGATAAGTATATTAAAACTTTTATTGCTACGAGGGCGCTAAAGATAAATGTGTAACGAATAGAAAACAAGATAACCCTATCTTCCGATCATAGAGCAGAAAGCGTCTATTGTATTGCGTTCACCGAAATCTAAATGAATCGATTAGTAAGTTGAAAAAATTAAGCGTTTCTGTAAAAGTAAGGCTTTGTTAGTGAAATCTATATTATCTAATAATTATTTAACATGTAAAATAGATATAGGTGTTATTAATTTAAAGGCTGTTTATATGAACAAAGAAACGGGGAAAAACTATGATTTTACATACAAATATTATTGGTGAAGGAGAAGCATTAGTCCTTATCCACTCTGGTGGTATGACGGGATTGACCGAGTATCAGGAACAAAGTGATTACTTTACTGCTAGGAACTTTCAAGTAATTAGACCTGATTTAAGAGGGCACGGGAAGTCGGTTGGAAAAATTGATAATTATTTTAGTCGTTGTGTAAAAGATTTAAATGATACTTTAGAATCTCTAAATATTAAACAATGTCATATTGCGGGAGTATCAATTGGTGGAGTTGCAGCTTTGCTTTTCGCTAAAGAATTCCCTAATAAAGTAAGGTCTCTCAGCTTTTCGGGGATATTTCCTGTTGAACCCGCTAATTGGGCGGAACTTTCAAGAGAAGAAGCTGAAGGCTATGAACAATTGTTTAATAACGAAGAAGCGGTAGCATTCTTGAACGAAATTCATGGGACAAATGATTGGAAATCGTTACTTCAATCTTTTAATGGTGATAAATTTTATCCATTTGATGAAACAGGTGATGTAGCTAATATCAAAGTCCCAGCTCTATGTATTGTTGGTGAAAAACAAGAGCTAGAGGTTTCTGCTGCTATCACTTACAAGCAATTAAACGCTAGTATAAATATTGCTATTATTCCTTTTGCGGGTCACTTAGTACATAGAGAGCAACCTGATTTATATTCTCACATTTTACATACGTTTATAAAAAATTCTGTAGAGTTGTAATAATAATAGAAATTACTCTCTAGTTTTAAGTCGGTTATTATGAAAAAAATTGTTGGATATTTGTAAACACTAATTAATGACCAATTACAATAACTTGAACAACCTGGCGTAAATCTGAAATAAAGATGAGCGCCAGGTTGTTATTTTTGCATAGATTATTGTTTTTCGTACCAACAATAAACACGTATATAACTAGATTTCGTGACATCTTTTCTTCTGTAAAACGATATGTTTATCTCCTAGTTTAGGAAAAGAGCTTTTTCATTTACGGGATATATATATTGTAAAAGGGATTGTCTAGACGTTGAATATTTGAAATAATTGGTATTAAGGTAAATGGCAGGATTGCTTAAATAATAGAAATGGTGGTTGAAATGATAACATTTGAAACGAATGACATAAGTAAATGGCAGATTGAGCTTGAGATTATGAATTCAAATTCAAATTATAACCTTATGTCTAAAAATAAAAACATAATTAATTTTGAAGATATACAGTCAGAGTATGAAGAGTCTAAAAAGTTGAATACCACACGCCTTTTAATCAAAAAGAATAAAAGTTACATAGGCTTGGTAGATTACTGTCTTAATAACTCATCAGATAATACACCTTGGATAAGCTTGTTTGTCATCCATAAACAGTATCAAGGTGCAGGTAATTCGCTTGTAGCATATGAGCATATAGAAAACCTTATTAGACAGGGGCAAAAGGAAAAGTTACGTTTGGCAGTTCATAAAGAAAATAGTAGAGGGATAGATTTTTGGAGTAAATTAGGCTTCAAAAAATATAAAGAAGTAATTTTTGAGGATAAGCCTCATCTCTGTTTAGAGAAAAACTTATAAAGTCTTCTTCCATAAACGTGGACAATTGCTGAACATAGTAGCTGCCATACAGTTAATATAAGAGGGGTAAAGAATGAACTTAGAGTTTTTTACAATAATCATACAGCACAGGGATTTGGGGAGGTTTTTCTAATGGAAATAAGAGAATACGACTCTAGTGATTTAGCACAACTCACAAGTTTAATGGCTGATTTAGGCTACCCTGCATCAATTGATGATATGAAAGTAAGAATGGAACGTATCGAATCCAATCCAAATTACTACACTTTTGTTGCAGAAAAGGAAAAATCTCTAGTGGGGATGATTGGAATATCAGTACATACAACATACACAAGTAACGAAGCAAAGATTCAAATAACCTCGCTCGTTACGAAAAGGCAATATCGCGGTCAAGGTATTGCAAAATCTTTGGTTAAATTTGTAGAAGGCTGGTCAATAAGAAGAGGCTCTAATTTTATCTATCTTTTAAGTGGGAAAAGTGAGAAGAGAGTAAAAGCGCACGAACTATATAAATTTCTTGGTTATGAAATAACGGGCTATAGGTTTGTAAAGCATTTGTAACCCTGACATCTCTAAACTCTCTCATTTCTGTTAAAAGGTTATTAGTGAGGTGTGTGTATTATGGCTGATCCTAAATTTATTATGAAAAAGATGTGGACTGATGTTGATTTTTTTGAAGTGAATTTATCAATATTCGGAAGTGATTGTAATGTAAATTTAGATATCTATACTGATAATGAAGAGTTAGAAGAGCTACGCCGAGGTATTGAACTTTTCTCTACACAACTTGGAGAAAATGAATTTATCTGGACAACAGGAAATAGAACTAAACATACTACACATTTTTTATCTATGCGTTTTTTTCTTCAAGATAAAAGAGGAATTATTGGAATTGAATTTAAAGTAGATAACAAGTCAAAACCCCCATATACCATGTATGCTAATTTCTACATCATTACTGAAATAAATCAAATAGATGAATTGACAAGAAAGATAGAGAAGTTTATAAGAGGTGAAATAGTCAAAGTTGAAAGCCTTAAATAACAATGTTTTTTAACTAAAGTTTTTATAGAGAAAGGTTGTTATATCGAGTTCGAATCTTTTATAAGACAAGACTATTCTTAAAGAGAAGTATCAATACTTTTTCAAAAAACAAAAGCTTGTATTAAGGTATTCTGAGCGAATCAACAGATTGTTACAGCGTAGATTAAAACAATTTCATATGAATTAAGGGTGATTAATCATGATTATTCGGAAACTAAGCATAGATGAAGAACCTCCGATGGAATTGTTGTTACTGGCTGACCCTTCAAGAGATATTGTCAATGATTATGTAAATAGGGGCGAATGTTATGTAGCCGAAAGTGAACAGCAAGTTATTGGAGTTTATGTACTACTTCCAACAAGGCCTGAGACAGTTGAGTTGGTGAATGTAGCAGTTGTAGAAAAGCTACATGGTACAGGAATAGGAAAGCAATTGGTGATAGATGCAATACAGGTAGCAAAAGCAAAATGTTATAAAACGATTGAAATTGGAACTGGAAATTCAAGTATTGGTCAATTGGCTCTATACCAAAAATGTGGTTTTAGAATTAATGGTGTTGATTTGGACTTTTTTATTAAACATTATGAAGAAGTAATTTTTGAGAACGGTATACAGTGCAGAGATATGATTCGATTATCCCAAGATTTATAAGCTAAAACAGGAAAGATCTTTGTTCCACAAAATCGTACGTTTATGAAATAGCACATGTCTTTATTCATTGTAAAGGCTTATGTTGTAAAACAACAATGTCGTAGTCAAATTCAGAGTTGTATGTATCTAACAAATTGCCCCTTATAATAATACTAGACAGCAATAGGAGTAAGAAATGAATGTTAAAGAAGATATTTAGTTCATATAATACGTTTCTGTTTTCATTATTAGTATCGAGGGTTGGAGATGCTTTATATACTTTTGCTATTCCTTGGATTTCATATGAGTTAACACAATCAGCTTTAATAATGGGTACAATTTATGCTATTAGTGTTCTTCCAATTGTATTGTTTGGACCTATTGTCGGTGTTTTAGTTGATAAATGGGACCGTAAAAAATTAATGTTATTGTCAGATGCTTTACGAGCAGTTTTAATATCTCTGATCCCATTGTTTCATTTTATGAGTATTTTACAAATATGGCATCTATATGTTATCTCTTTTGCATTAACTGTTTTAAGCTTGTTATTTGATGTAACTATTATTACTGCTATACCGAACATTATAAAAAAATCATCAGGTAAAAAACTAACAACAGCGAACGCATCATTTCAGTTAGTTAATCAATTAGCTGATATCATTGGTCCTATACTAGCGGGTGCATTAATTGTTATAATAGGTGGATTTAATATTCTTTGGATCGATGTAATTTCATTCGGTCTTACATTTCTAGCAATATTGAAACTACCCAACTTAGGGAAAAACAGTGGAGAAACTAATATCAAAAGTATATATAAGGATATGAAAGAAGGATTAATGTGGTTATTAAAAGATCGACTGAATTTAAGTTTCTCACTTCAGGCGATGGTCGGTAACTTAGGATATAGTGCTGTTTATGCTGTTCTCATGTTTTATTTGCTTTCATCATTACAATTGAATGAGAACCAAATAAGTCTAAATTATGCATTATTAGGTGTTGGTGGTCTGTTAGGGAGCTTTATAGTATTACCTTTGGAACGTGTGTTACGTAGAGGCGTCCTTATTCCTATGCTTTTATTAATTGGTACCATTGGTTTTACTTATGCAATAGTTAGTGATTTTTGGCTTGCACCTGGGATATCTTTAGGTCTAGTTGCTACGTGTAATGTAGCTTGGAATACATTAGTTATGACCGTACGACAAGAGAGTGTTCCCAAATTAATGTTAGGGAGAGTACTAAGTTTCTCAAGAGTATTTACACGTTTAGCTATGCCTTTAGGTGCATTGTTAGGTGTATATGTGGCTGACCATTTTCATCCTGGAGGAGTTTTTATCGTTGCAGGAATTGCAAAAGGGATAGAGGTAGTCATTGCATTATTATCTCCAATTCGTAGGTTATAAACTAATAAGCTATTAGATAAAAAATGAGGTAGTATAAATACATTAAGTATCTATAAAAATAACCTCCTTTCATTTTTGTATTTCTTAAGCTAAATTGCTGTTCTACCCTGGCTACCTTAAGGAAAATAGCAATGAATAATATGATACGATCTAATGGAAGTTCAAGTGATCTTTCACAATGTGGCACATTCCTTGAGGAAAGTGATGTTTTATTTTTTTTCAAGAATAAAGATATTAGGGCAAAATCAACACATTCTTAATTCGCAACTAAAAGGTAGGACTTATGGATGGACAAGGAAAAATTACAACAAGAATATCAATTAGAAGGTATTCAGCATATAAGGGAATTAACGTCAGGTAATACATCAAAAACTTTCCTAATAGAAACAGAGAACAGAAAGTATATTTTAAGATCGCTTTTATCAATTGAAGCAGCATGCTTTGAGTACGAGTTGCATTCGCATATACAGTCTCGCTCTAATGTTGCAATTGTCCCAAATATTCTCCAAACAATTGATGGAAAATCATGGATTGATCTACATGGGGAGGTCTACCATCTACAATCTTATTGTTCACCAAGTTCAGTGAAACCAACTATACAACAATGGACACAGAAACTTGTTTTGTTAAGGAAAGCGCTACTAGGTTTTGAGTGGGATGGAAAAAGAAATGACAGATTTAACTTAACTACAACTTGGAATAACCTTCGAGATGAATGGTATAACGTGAAAAAAGGGGTACTGACATTTAACATGGATACAATGATAAATCGTTTGAGCCGTATAGACCAAGATGATAGCTCGTGGATCCATGGAGATTTAGGTAGTTGGAATACAATATATAATGATAAAACTAATGAATACTTTTTTATTGATTTTGGCGAATCAAGAAGAGGTAATCATTACTTTGATATTGCAGCGCTATTAACCTCCCAAGCTCCACATAATTCTTGTTCAAACGATATGGAATCTTATATAAAGAGTTTTACAATCGAATATATGAAATATGATTACATTGATATAAAACAATTAAGTGAGTTTGTTCAACTTTGGTTTATTAGGGGAGCTTTAACAGCTTTTGCGCAAAATACAATGTCCCCTTATTGTGATTATTTCTTAAAGATGCAAGAAATATATAGTGCCGCATTCATGGAAATATCATGAAGGAAAAATAATATTAATATTTATCATATGAACAATAAGGCACAACAATATCATGTGAGTTGACCGCTCTTCAAAGCTATTAATATATCACTCAGTATACAAAATTACATATAACATATTAGAAAAATGGAGGGCTATAAATGCATACATATATTTACATGGTAAGACACGGGGAGTCACCAAAGGGTGAAAATGAAAGAACAAGAGGGTTAACGGAAAAAGGTAAATTAGATTCTTGTCGAATAACTGAATTATTACATGGAGAAGGGATCGGGGTTTTCGTTTCAAGTCCATACCAACGGGCAATTTTAACGATAGAAGAATTAGCTCAACGTTCGGGACAAAAAGTAATAATATTTGAAGATCTTAAAGAAAGGATTTTCATCAATGGAAACAAGAGAATATCTGATGAGGAATTATTACCTCTACTGAATAAGTCATACTCTAATCCTGATTTTGCTTTGCCGGGAGGGGAGTCTAATTCAAGTTGTCAAAATCGAGCTATAAAGGTCTTGAATAAATTATTGGAAGAGAACAAAGGACAAAAAATAGCATTAGGTACTCATGGAGCAGTAATGGCTTTGATGATGGAGTATTATGACAGTAAATACGATTTGAATTTTTTGTTGAGTACTTCCAAACCAGATGTATACAAAATGGAGTTTAATGGTCAGACATTAATAGATGTAACAAGATTATGGAGTACATAAAATTCAGTATGTACAAACTGAGCTTTACCCCTCTAGATATTGTTATCTAAAGGGGTATTTCTATGTCAAAAAGAAAAAGAACATCTACAGTTACGAATGTATGCAAGTGGGGAAGGTTCTCATATCGGTTATCTACTTACCGTGACAGTAGTTTGCTTTTTAGTCGTTACAATTGCTTCATTCGTGATGATAAGCGTTTTTGATAGCATAATTTAAATTTGTTTTGCTAATAAGAAGCTTGTATGGAACTAGATAAATTATTACCACCATATGGCGCAAGATATGCGCCTTTGTCATTTGCTAATGGTTACTTTTTATAATTGGATATTTTTCTCATTAATACCTTGCATTACAAGTTAATTATGCATATACTAAATATATACCTTGTAAAACAAGATAATAAGAATGGTGGAACGATAATGTCACAAACACAAATGCTGAAAGGAATCTTAGATGGTTGTCTATTGGCAATTATACATGGCAAAGAGTGCTATGGATATGAGATGGCTGAACGGTTAAGTGAGTATGGGTTTGGTGCAGTAAGTGAAGGAACAATCTATCCTTTGTTAATGAGAATGCAGCGTGAAGGCCTCGTAACCTCTGTACGTAAAAGTTCAACAGCAGGACCAAAAAGAAAGTACTATTCACTTACAGAAAAAGGAATTAATGCTTTGGATGATTTTTTAAGTAGATGGAGTCAACTTGAGAAAAGTGTTAATGCAGTTATTAAACAAGAAACAAAAAGGAAAGGTTGAGACAATGAAACGACATCAACTATCTGATAAAAGTAAGGAATTTATTGATGATTTAAGGTTGTACTTATTTTCAAGTGGAAAAAATGATAGTGAAATTAATGAAATTGCTGAAGAGCTTGAGGTTCATCTTATTGAAGCTGAAAAGCATGGTAAGTCAATTGATCAAATAGTGGGGGCTTCACCCAAAGAATATATGAAAAATATTTCAAATGAGATGAAGACCGATTATAAGTTGTGGGCGAAATATGTTCCCCTCTTTGTTATTAGTACATTGTCATTTTCTATCTTAGGAGATTTATTTCAAGGTACATTAAGTTATAGTCTATTGCAAATCGTAGGAACAATTTTGTTTAGTTTGATGTTCGCTGGAGGCGTTTTTATAACTTTTCGCTATACTGCTAGCAATCAAGTTTCAAAGTTAACAGAATTTCTTATTTTGTTACTTCCAATTATTATTACCTTAACATTCTTTGTAGGTTTAATGGTAGTCGATACATTTTATAAAACCCCGACTATCAACTTTGATTGGTTAGGTAGTCTAGTTATTGGCTTCATTGTTCTGACTTTTTTAGTTTTATTTTCAATTTGGGCAAAGACTCCTGTTATGTTTGTTATTTTGATAGCACTTCACCTACCGACATTTATATTATCGCTCACTACATATAGCGAAGATGTACGGTTGATTATTGGGATGGTTATAACATATTTCATAATAGGAATCTATTTGTTCTTGGAATTTAAGAAACTAAAGAGAAAAAGAATGACAGATGCTAAATAAAACTATATTCGGCGTTGATAATGGGAGCTTTCATTGAGTGAAACTGAACATTTATGTTGATAAAATCTTACATCAAAAGACATGTTTCTAGTAGTGACATGTCTTTTTTATTGTTTTTTTTCATAGTTTCCATTTCATGAGAATACTTCTAATTTATCATTCGTGGCATCTTTTCTACTTTTAAGAAGTTCGATTCGGCTAAAACCTCACCTTGATGCCTACTGTTAATAAAAGTACAACAAGAGCCATTTTTAGATGAGGAATGTTTAGAAAGCTATTAGTATACTAATTAATATATCTGAGATTTCTCTAAATTTTATATTTACTTCAATTAAATGCTTTCTGTATAATTAATTTGGTAATTTGATACATATTTGTGTGTGTCAACTAAACTTCAAGCAACAAATTTACGAAAAGAGCCTTTTAAAAAAATGATTATCTAAACCATATTAGGAGAGAGATTATTTGAAAAATATTAAGCTAAAGAAGGTACTTTTAGCTATTTTAGTCATTTCAATTGGTTTTAATTTATATTTTGTTGGAAATTGGAAACTCAATAGGGATCGGTTGACTAATGCCCAATTTGGAAAAATAGAAGATGGTATTGAATATGCTTATAATTTCGGTGATATATTACAAAGAAAATGGAGTGAGACTTCAACAAGTGAAAAAGTAGAATACTTAACTGCTATGACATGGAGTTTATATTTATCAGTACATATGTTGGAAGTGCTTGAAACTAATAATGAAAATTATATACATTTAGAAAAGCTATTATCAATTTATAGCCACATTCCACTTGACGACATAGGAGTGTTAGTAAAAGCTAGAAGTGTAATTGATGAAGAAGTATTGGGCTTACTACATTCATGGTTAGAAGATATGGAATTTCTAAAGAGGAAAATAAACTTTAGTATTTTATCTAACATGAGCAATAAAGAATTTGAAAGTTACTTTAGAGATTTGTTGAAAAATTTAAAGTATGAAGATGATGAGTTAAATAAAGTCAAAAAAACATTTGAACACATGGAATGAAAATTAGCAGTCAGTAATAGATTCTTAATCTTAGCCTGCTTCAGCTAATAGAAACTCAAATATTTTTTAATCAAAGAGGTCATTTCTTGAATTAGCTTATGTACGTATAGTAGCAATAAGGGGGAGAAAAGGATTAAAAATCTAAAAGTTTTGTGGGGTTGTATTGTTATCCTAATTTTTTTAAGTTTCTATTTGTTGTATCACTTATATGAAAAGAATATCTCACATCAGCGGGATATTGAAAGTGTTGAAGAGAGAATTTTTAGAACTTTCATAAAGAATTTTGGTGCAAAGCAATTGTATGATATTGGTGAAACATTAGAGCTATATAATGAAGATTTTAATGATACAGAACAAGCTTTGTTTACTAATGCACTTAACAAAGACTTCAAAAAAATAAACCAGGATGGAGGCGACCTGGTGTATCTTCAACAAATAGAGGGTATAGATTTACTATATTATGAACATATTTGGCATATTGAGAATTTACTTATTGACATAAGTTCAAGGTCAATATCTAATAATGATATTCATAGCATCGCTGCTATTATGAAAAAGCACAGTGACTCTTTTCGGGAAATATTTTATGAAGAAGGTATTTCACCTGAAGAATTTAACACTGAGGAAAACATAGGTAGAATGACAAATATCTTGGTGCAGTTAAATAAGGATATAGAAATGGTTCTTGATAGATAGTATTTAAAAATAACCCAGTTTTCTCATTGATTGTTGTTATTCTTACTAAAAAGGTGAAAGTCACATAATACCATAGAATACTGCTTCTATTAATAACAAAAGCAGTAAATCCTAAGTGGAAAGTCTAAAAACGACCTGATATTAAACTCAAAAAATAATTTATATTTACGGAAGAGAGCCTATTAGGACCAAATAGAAGGTTAAGTTCTGAAAAAAGGAACATGTTTTTGCAACCATTCTTGTTCCTCTTCAAATAGGTGGTTCCACTTCTTTTTGATATAAACATATAATGATTGAATTTCATTATATTGATCATAGAATGGATGCAAAAACGCTATACCAATCGTAATTTCAGAGGGATAGGATTCCACTACTCTTTGTCGAGAGGCTACTTTTTTTAACCTATTGCAAACAGGGATAATACCTCTTTCATCTCCAATTTCAGCCAAAGTATGAGTTAGTGTTTCTTTTACATATCTTGATTTGCTTTTTTCAAGCAACTCAATAAATAACGGAACTTGTGACTCCCCTCCAAGTTGTGCAAGTGCACCAATACTACACGTTTTAACATCTCCGCTTTTATGATATAGTAACGGTTGAATTAATGGGATTGCTCTTTCGGTTTTGACCCCAGCTATCGCTGCAGTTAGTTCAAATTCGTCTTGTGACGTTTTTAATACTTCTAAAAATATTTCTTCCGTATCGGGCGTTTCACAAATTGTTAGTACCTCAAGTGCTTCAGACCTAATGGTGGAGTATTTGTGCTTCACAAGTGGAACTACATTTGACCCATCATGAATCTTTTCTAAGCGCATTAAATCCATTAATAGAAATGAAAGCACATTACGGTTTTGTTCTTTTAGTAGTTGTTGAAGAAGAAAATTTTCAATCTCCCTATTATTCGTACTTAACGCGAGGTGGGAAAGAATAAAGTATATATTCATTTTTTCACTGTTTGTAATTTTCTTTTCAATTAAGGATTTTAAATAAGGGAAAATAGATAGATCTTTTATCTTTTCTGCTCTTCTAGTTGCACTCCAGGATACAGCATCATTGTCACTATCCATCTTTTTTATCAAAGTTATTAATTCTGTTTCATTCAAAGAAGTCCCACCTTTCATCAAATTACTATTGATGAGTAAATAGTATCTTATCAATCAAGTATTCATATATTAGTTTTAGAGAAAATCTAATGCATAAAATGTTTCCGCACTATCTAACATTACAAAATATATACGTAAGGCTGCCAGACGCTTTGTCATCAAGTTTATATTATATCATGCAAAACTAACATAACTTTAACCCTTTATCCAATTAGAAAAAATTGGGATATGTTAACTGAGTAAAATGAGAGTCATTAAAAGAGCATCAATGAAGATTATTAGCATAGTTGTTGGGAATAAGATATTTTACTCACCTTAATGGATATCTTTTCTTTAAATGAGTGAAACTTTATAAGAAAAACCTACGTCTTCTAATGTAAGAGAAATAATTGGTAGTTATTTGGAATATATGGACTTAGCTCAAGCTAGTTTTCCAATGTTTCTTCTACTAAAAAATGAATACGTGTAAAACATCATTTCGTTATGTGAAGGAGAGTTGAATATGGAGAATAAGAACAATGAAGAGGATGGAGCAAAATCAGATAAGGAGACTATGAAAGAACGTGGTACAGTTTCTATTGAATGGGGAAAATTCTTTAAAGACCTTGATCATACCCTCGAATCAAATGGCTGGAAAGGAAGAAAGCCACAAATGGACGATGAATAAGATAGTTGTATTAAGAAACAAATAAGTCTACACATAGAGTTCATGAATCATTTCATACACATCAATTTTAAAATGTAAGTTGAAAAGGCAACAAAGCTTATGAAAAGAGCCATTAATAAACATACAGTGCACTGAAACAATGGTTTGAACCAACGTAATACTAGTTATAATACTAAATTACTTACTTAAAAAAAGTTAGGTGATTTCTTATGAAAAAGGTATTATCTTCTGTATTAATAATTTCTATAGTCATAATAATGACAGGTTGTAACGTATTGGATAATACAAATACACCATTAGATGATGCTAAGTCCGATGATTTAAATAGTAATAAGCAGCCCGTTAAGTTAGCAGAATTCACAACATCTGAAAGTAAAGACCTTTTAACAGAATTGATCGAATTTGATAATAACAATGGATATATAGTTTTAATAAAAGATGCTAATTCAGTACAATTAGTTGTAGATGTTTATAACTTAGAAAAAGGAAAATACACGGTTGCAATAGTAGACAATCATGGCAATGGAGTCTTGGTTGGAGAAGGTAATGTAAGTATGAACTATGGACAATTAATAGATGAAGTAACTTTTACACCTAGTAATTCAAATAAGTTACTTTTGTGGACTGTCCATCCTACAAGGTTATTTGAGAACGATGAACCTATGAATTTAGTAATTAAAAACTCTAATGGTGAAGAAATAATTAATGAAGAACTTACGATCAAAGGGGAATAACCCCATTCTAATAAGGTCAGGATGAGTGATTTTTAAAATTAGTCATTAAACTAGAGTCGGAAGAAGTTCAAGGTGGAACTTATGCTATATATTACTATTTTTATGGGATTACTTGCTGTCTTATCTTTTATGAAAACAATTCTAAACTAAAATTTTTTGAGGTGATTAAGTACTGAATTCAGTCCTTAGTCACCGTTAGATTCTCATCATAGCTGTAAAATATAACTATTACATACTAACAAAATAACTTCGTACAATAGTACGTTAGATGATCTTCTTTTTTCTCGAGTGGTTTTAATTCTCCCTTAATACTCATTGCTTGAAGGGAGAGGTATTCTCGCCTTCTAATCTTATGGTTTCTTCTAATACATATGTTTGCTTACGTTTTCGTACTATGCTCATCATTCCTGCAATTAAGAATAGCAGAGCTGTTAAATAACCTAGGATTTCATTCAATAAAGATGCTACTAATGTTATGAAGGTAATTGGTACCGCAGCAATAATTAACGACGTTCCAGCTAGTAGTGGCTTCTTATTTCCTCTCAGGCTAAAGACGGCAATTAAACCTAACATCAGACTAATAAAACCCGCTACCATAACGAGCCATGCTGTACTAGCCATGCTTTCAATAAAATCAGTTATATTGGATACTGCCACATCAGGATAATCTAAAGCTAGCTCATCCTCCAATTCACTTAAAAATTCTTCGTTTTTTAAATAATATATCATTCCAGCTCCAATAATAGCTATTATTGCACTTAAGATGGATGCTATCCCTGAAATAATAATTTCTCCTGTTCTCTTCAAAGTAACATCTCCCTTTCTACGGTGATTATGTGAATATATTAACATGATTATGTTGATTTATCATAGTTTGTAAAATATGATAAAATCAATAGTTGGAATATTAAGATTATTACTATGGCGGAGAATACTATATTGACCTTATATTGGAGTTTGTCTGAATATGATGATTCGTTTTAATACTAATGTAGAAATTGAATTTCTCTTAATGTGGGAAAAAAAGTTTTAAAAGATAGCGTTTAGCACAGTATATTGTTCTCCAAGATGAATATTTGACCCGTATACATAGTGATTTGATCCATATAACTGAGGATTTAACCCGTAAAGGTGTTACATGCTTGTTCCTTAATATGTATTCAAATATAGGATTTATATAACATTCTTCCGTTAATTCCTATACAAGTGGAACTAGATCAGCGAATGCTACTTGAAGTCTTTTGTTGGAAATATACTCTAATATAAAAAGTGGTAATTAAGTAATGGATAAGGGATTATGGCCCTTATCGTAAACTGTATAAAAATGTAATGAATTTGCATGGTTAGATAGGTGCTTTGCCTTACTACCATTGTTAATGAAGAAAAAATACTACGGTCAGAGTTGAATCTGTGCTGAGTGAATTTTTACTATTTACATATGAGGTCATATTGATTGTTGAAAGTATGATGAAATATTTTAGCTTTTTAACAAAACAATGACTAGTATTACTATTCCACCTAAAATAAGTATTGAAATAGGGAGAAGTATAACAAGAGATAATGGCCAACTCCAACTTTGAATTTCTGCAACAATAAATAATATGATTCCAATACCAATCAGTATCTTCCCAGGCATGGAACGATTTTTAGGAGGTAATTCTTTAGTTATCCACCAAGCGAAAACAACAATGAAAAAGGGTACTCCAATAAAGAATAAACTTTGTACCAACATTATTTTTTTCTACTCCTTTACATTATCCTTTTAACAAATTTCTCTTTACCATATCATTAGCATACATGATATATTGCCGTGATTTTTCATTAATAACTCTAGCTACTAATAATACTAGATAATTATTAATATATATATGAAGAATTTCTTAAGGTTTCTAAACCTATAATTTTTACACGGTTTATGTGGCAACTAACATTAATCCATCATGATTATTGAGTCGATAGTTTTTGTTTTAGCAATGAATAAGTGGGGAGTTAGGAGCACGATCAATCGATTATGCTATTGTTACGAAATTTGAACCGACACATGCAGTTTTAAACGTTTGTCATCGGATTAGAAAATAACAGATGCCGCAAACTTTAGTTGTGTATATGTTTATATTTATATCTTTTAAGGAAAACAACAATTAATACGAAATAACCATATAATAAACTAAGCTGCCAATATGGAAATAATGCCAAAGTTAACATGAATATATAGATTAGAATTTATTTTGTAAAGCCGATTTCTAGGGTGTTACCCCTGATCATATATAGTAGAGTCTCTATATGATTAACAGATATTTAAGTTTGTTTTGCTTATAAGATTTTCACTACTATATTTAACAGCTTTGGAAAGATAAAACCTAAACAAGTGTGATAATAGAAGGGAGATAATAATGACTAATTCCATCTTATCTACGAAACTCAATATCCCAATAATGAGGCGAGAGTTAGTTGTACGAAACCGTTTAATTAAGCAGCTAAACGATGGGATGTACCGGCATTTGACTCTCATATCAGCTCATGCAGGTTTTGGGAAAACGACATTAGTGAGCGAATGGCTTGCCAACTGTAATTGTGCTGTAGCTTGGCTGTCGCTAGAAGAGGGAGATAATAACCCTCACTCTTTTATCTCTTATATTATTGCAGCATTACAGACAATAGAGGAAGATCTAGGTGATGAACTTTTGAGTTTACTCCGATCTCCCCAGCCACCCAAATTGGAAGATATCTTAACTTCTCTTCTTAATGAAATCACTTCAATTCCATATAACTTTATTCTCGTACTTGATGACTATCATACGATCCATACACAACCTATAAACGATGTCATGACATTCTTTTTAGAAAATATGCCTCCACAGATGCATTTAGTAATTACAACTCGTGAAGACCCTAAACTTCCTTTGGCACGTTTACGAGCAAGAGATCAGCTGACGGAAATACGCAACTCAGACTTACGCTTTACTAGCTCTGAAGCTGCTAGCTTCCTTAATCAAGTGATGAATTTGAAGCTGTCAAATTACAATATCGATAACCTAGTAACTAAAACGGAGGGATGGATTACTGGCCTTCAATTGGCTGGGATTTCAATGGGCGGACATGATGACCCATCAAGCTTTATAAAATCATTTACAGGAAATCACTCTTTTATAGTTGACTATTTAGTAGAAGAAGTCCTTAAACAACAGTCAGTATATATCCAGAATTTTTTATTGCAAACATCAATTTTAGATCGTTTATGTGGCTCATTATGTGATGCAATAATGCAAGATACATTTCTTAAAGGGCAGCAATCACTTGAGTTTATAGAAAAATCGAATCTGTTTATTATTCCTTTGGATAATGAGCGTCGCTGGTATCGGTATCACCATCTTTTTGCAGAGTTGTTAAAACAAAAATTGTTGCATAGCAGTGATGATACCTTAGTGAGCAGTAGTATAGATATTGCGCAATTACATATACGCGCAAGTATTTGGTATGAAAAAAACAACTACGAAATTGAGGCATTTCAGCATGCTACAGCTGCTGGTGATGTAGAACGAGCTGAACGTATATTGTTGGGGAATGGGATCCCTCTTCACTTTCGTGGAGCTGTTGTCCCTGTAATGAAATGGCTTGAAACATTAACAACAGACACATTGGATGCTCATCCTACATTATGGGTTATATATGCTTCAGTACTCTCTATGTCTGCTCAATATAACGAGGTTGAACCAAAACTACTCGCTGCTGAAAGAGCCTTGTATGGACTTGAGAAAAATATGAAAACTCGGAACCTTGTAGGGCATATTGCTGCCATACGTGCACTGCTGGCTACAGCACAAAATAATGTAGACGTAATAATTTCCGAATCTCTTATTGCACTAGAGAACCTAAGCCCAAGTAACTTAGCGGTTCGAACTGCAACTACTTGGAAGCTAGGTGTAGCCTACGAACTACAAGGAGACAACAAAAAAGCGAAACAAGCATATTCAGAAGCTATTGCTACTAGTAATGCGTCAGGTAATAAAATAATTGCAATATTATCCACAGTTGCGCTAGGAAACTTACAAGTAAAAGAGAACCTGCTCATGCAAGCATGTAAAACATACGAGCAAGCGCTAAAAATGAAAGATGATACGCCGTCATCATATTCGTATCATGTATATATTGGTTTAGCTCGTATTTATTACGAATGGAACGATTTAGATGTAGCCATTGAATATATAGAGAAAAGTAAACATCTAGCGAAATATATAGAAAATTATAATCAAATCATTACGTGTAACCTACTCTATGTCCAAACATTACTTGCGAAAAAAGACCTTGATGTCGCAACTAATATCTTAAATGAAATAAAGCAGTATGTTTTTCAGTATGACTTAGAAGATCGAATGTCAGAAGTCTGTGAGACAGAGGTACTTTTATTGTTAAATCAGGGAAATGTTCATGCTGCACGTAACTTAGCCGAAACGTACAAACTCCCACATAGTCAGGCAAGAGTATATCTTTCTCAAGGAGACATCGCTAAAGCTCAGCATGAGTTAAACACTTACTACCAAAAGGTAAAGCAAAATGGCATGAGAGAGAAAATGTTGAAGGTAAAGATTTTACAGGCAGTAGTTTCTTATATAGATGGTGAAACAGACGATGCATTGCAATTGTTAACAGACTATCTATTAGAAGCAAGCTCTGGTCGTTTTGTTCGAACTTTTCTTGATGAAGGGGAGCATATGGAACGATTATTGACCAAAGCATATGCTAATGGGATTATGCCAGAGTATATAGACCTTTTACTACAAGCATTTAAACTTGATTATGTAGCACAACAAAATATGACTCAATCCCAGGTCCAATTTGATGCTTTGAGCGAACGTGAGCTTGAGGTTTTACAGCTAATAGGTCAGGGGTTTTCAAACAAAGAAATTAGTAAAAAACTATTTATTGCATTAGACACTGTTAAAGGACATAATCGAAGGATTTTTGAAAAGCTTCAAGTTAGAAGGCGCACTGAGGCTGTAGCCAAAGCACGTGAGATGGGGTTACTGTAAAATCCTTCAGCTTCGGCATAATGAGCTTCCATAATTTCCTACAGTTCAGCATAGTTCGTAAATTGTTTGATTAGCTTACACCTACATGTTGAAAAACAACACTAAAGTGTCTATAGGTTTATAAAAAATGGGAGTAAAATAAAATACAGGCTTCAAAGACGCTGCTATAAATAACTAAGTAAAAAGTTCATAAGGAAGATAACATTATTATTTTGAAGTTATGGGGAAATTATAAATTACCAACCTTAGTTCCCAAAAAGGAACTAATAGAACTAATGAAGAGGCTATTTGTAGGTTTTTCATAACCTAGACAGCCAGTGGTCGGTATTGTATTCTCTGGAGTCGTTAAATGAGTAGGTAAAAATAATAGCTAATTTAACAAAAGATGAAAGGGGAACAAATTAATGAAAGCATACAGAATGACTGCACTGATCGTAGGTGTCCTCTACATTATCGGAACATCATCAGGGATTTTAAGTAAGATAGTTACCAGGGATCTACTTGCTGGGGAGGATTTTTTAAGCAAAATTGCTGCCAATCCTTATCAGCTTAACCTAGGTGCATTTTTTATTCTCATGATGGGGCTTTCTCTAGCGGCGATGCCTGTTTTCTTATATCCACTCTTCAAAAAAAAGAATGAAGCCCTGGCACTAGGGATGGTCGTATTCCGAGGGCCATTAGAGGGAAGTGTATATATCCTAGCGGTAGTAAGCTGGCTATTGTTAGGCGTGTTTAGTAAAGAATTCACGGCGGCTGGAGCAGAGGCGGCATCTTTACAGGTGATTGGTAATGTCCTGCTTCAGGCAAATGACATCTTGAGTCCCGTTACGACTATTGTTTTTATCATCGGGGCAATGCTGCTGTACACTCTTTTCTATCTCACCCAACTTATCCCTCGTTGGTTGTCTGTCTGGGGTTTGATCGGAGCGGTTATCTATCTGGCTGTCGACTTATTAAAGTTATTTGGACTAAACCTTAGCTTAGAAATGTTGTATGTTCCGTTGGGTGTACAAGAGATGGTAATGGCACTTTGGTTGATTATCAAGGGATTCAATCTAGCCGCACTTGATGAGTTGCTGACTGCTAAGCACAGCAAATAAACGCCAATTATCATTTCAAACGCACAGTAGGTAATATATGAAAAGCTTGACGTGAGATTATTTAGACCTAATTACTATAAATAAGATTCTTTTCGAAATTTGTTGCTCTTTCACTAAAACTCGATTAACTGAGATGTACTATATGTTTTTTAGTCTTTAGAGAAAAGAAGCTACCGAACGTGTATATTTTTTTAAAACGAAAACAGCCTATTACAAAAAGCATGATCTGAACGGAAGAAATAGGTTGATAAGTAGTTATGATAATTGTAAGGAGGAGATATCTATAAAAGCGATTACATGCATTAAATATGGTCCACCTGAAGTCCTTCAGCTTAAAGAAGTGGAAAAACCCATTCCAAAAAACAATGAAGTACTCGTAAAAATACACGCAACTGCAGTAACTGCAAGTGACTGTGTAATTAGAGGCTTTAACATGCCTGGCAACCCTAGCTTCCCTAAAAAGCAAATCATGGAACTGATGATGAGAATATTCCTTGGGTTTTCGAAACCAAGAAATCCTATAATTGGACTCGTATTCTCAGGGGTCGTAGAATCAGTAGGTAATGATGTTGAGCTATTCAACAAAGGTGACCAAGTGTATGGATTTACAGGTAATAGCCGTGGAACATATGCTGAATACAAATGTGTATCTGCGAAAGAAATTGAGCAAGGGGAATTGGCGCTTAAACCGAAAAATATAAGTCATAAAGAAGCGGCAGCGATAGTGTATGGTGGTGCTCTCGCAATGCACTTCATGCAAGATGGTGATATCCAAGACGGGAAGAAAGTGCTTATTTATGGCGCTTCGGGAGCAATAGGGACGACCGCGGTACAACTAGCAAAACAATTAGGTGCTGAAGTCACTGCGGTATGCAGTTCAACAAATAGAGAATTAGTGAAATCTCTAGGTGCAGACAAAGTAATAGATTACACTAAAGAGGATTCATTAAATCAATTAGAACGTTATGATTTTATCCTTGATGCTGTTGGAAAAAACAAAAGCTCGAAACTAAAAAGACAATGTGAAACAGCACTTAGTAATAATGGAAAATACGTGTCAGTAGATGATGGATTTTTAAAGATACATCCACAGTATCTTATTAAACTCAACAAGTTAATTGAAGCAGGACACGTTAAGGCAGTCATAGACAGGAATTATCCATTAGAACAGATTGTTGAAGCTCATAAATACGTAGATCAAGGTCACAAAAAGGGGAATGTAGTCATTACTGTATAATATTTTGGGAATATTGGAGGCTTAATAACCTTACTACCTTAATAACTTAAGCTAGAACTGACCCTTTATAGCAGCTAATTCAATTTTGACTTATGGCACTGTTTTAAAAGCCAGTTGAAAAATTATTAGGAATAAATATGAACATGCTACTTTAAGTGAGCAGGACAATGTCAAGTATACTTTATCAAAATGGCGCCTCCTTCCAAAAGAAGGCGTCTTTTTTATGACATGGAGCAGGTTTATGGAATAAATATATTGCGCATTTTCCATAGTACTATTGTTAATCAAGCTACTCGTTTCCTTTAATTTTTGTATAGCGATATCGTATGATTCCTCTTTTACTATGTCACCCCGTTTCACAGCCCTTAAAATGCCAAGCAATGAACCCTAATAACTAATTATTAGTAAAGACTTAAGAAATTCTTCACTATTATGTATCGAGGTTCTTAAGAATCACTTAGTAATATTAGTATCAAATAAATGGTAGGTTGATATTTTTACAATATTGAAATTTAAGAAGAATTTATCAACCTTCCTGCAATAGATGCATCAAGGTCCTATATATAACGTGGGGTCTGTTATAAGTGAAAATGAATTGGAGGTATCCTTATGATTGAAGTGAATAATGTCATAAAAAAATATGGTAGAAAGTGCGTATTAAAAGATGTTTCTTTTACTGCTAAAAAAGGGGAGGTTACTTGTTTAATTGGTATTAATGGTGTAGGAAAAACTACCATTATGAAATCCATTATGGGCTTAATGCCTATAGATAGTGGTGAAATCCTCATAGATGGTGAAAGGCTCCATAAAGGGAGCTATGAGAAAATTACCTTTATTCCAGATTCAATAACGATGTTACCACATATGAAAATACATGAAGCCTTTACATTCATGGCTGATTTTTACGATTGCTGGAACCAACAACGTGCCATGGAGCTGCTTCAATTCTTTAAATTAAATGAAGCTGACAGAATCTCAGATTTATCGAAAGGAAATACAGCAAAAATGAATCTTCTACTAGGGTTAGCGATGGATGTTGAGTATATCCTAATGGATGAGCCATTTTCAGGTATTGATGTGTTTAGTCGTGAAGAAATTGCAGATGTGTTCACTAGTGAATTAATAAAAGATCGTGGCGTCATCATCACGACACATGAAATAAACGATATTGATCATTTAATAGATAAAGTTGTTTTACTAGAGAAAGGTGAAGTTTTAAAAGAGTTCGATACAGAAGAAGTCAGAAAGAGCCATGGGAAATCAATCATCGATGTGATGAGAGAGGTGTATAGAGTATGAAGCGTTATATGAAGTTAATAGATTTTGAGTTTAATCGTTTTATAAAATTATATGTTGTATTAATGGGGCTGACGTTCTTTTCACAAATGGTCGGAGTCATTTTTCAATCAAGAAGGTATGTAAATCGAGCTAATGAACAAATATATGGAAATTTTATTCCGAAGGATGTGTTTTTGCAAGAGAATGGAACGATGTCTTTTCTAAATATTTCAGAAACGCTATTTTTTAAGGCACCAATATTATTTGCTATCGTAACGTTAATACTTTGTGTGTTTTTTATATGGTACCGTGATTGGTTCGGTAAAAATACATTTAGTTATCGTTTATTAGCGTTACCAACTGCACGTATTAACCTTTATTTAGCAAAGGCGACAACGATTTTACTACTAATATTAGGTCTAGTAGCATTCCAGTTATTATTGTTACTCGTTGAAGGTCAAGTTTTCCAATGGATGGTCCCTCATGAGTTTCGGACCGATTTAACTTTCATTGAAATTACAACTCAAGACACATTACTAAAAAATTTAATTCCAACAACTTTTACTGAATTTCTACTTTATTACGGAAGTGGCATGACATTGGTATTTATTGCTTTTACTGTTATTTTGTTTGAACGATCTTATCATTTAAAAGGGGTGTTCTATGGCATTATCTATAGTGGTTTATGCCTTTTCATTTTGTTGGCTCCTTTATTAATAAATAAACTTGTTTTAAATGATTATTTGTATCTCAAGGAACTATTTTTTGTGGAACTAGGAATTGGAGGAATTATCTTAGTTGGAAGTATTTTGATAGGTCATTTCCTTTTAAAGAAAAAAATTATGGTTTGATAGGAGGCCAAAATTAATGAAACGATTTGGAAAAACAATTTTGCTTTGTATTGCTACAGTAATAATAGTAGGAACTTTTTATATGAAATCTAGTATAGCTGCTACAGATAATAGACTGCTTGAATGGAAAAAAGTAAGTGGAAATGAGGATGCAGTAGAAAATATAGAAATATTGGCAGGCGGTTATACAAAAGAAACGCGTGAATATCACAACTTGCAAATTACAAATAAGAATACAATTAATCGAAATAACACGCCGTCTCTGCTTGAACAATTGTCAGAGAGTTGGATACACCCCATTATTTTGGAATGGAGAGAACAGTACAACAATTTTATGCGTGGTAAAAATTCAATTAACTTAAATCACTATTATGAAGATGATAACGTACTTGTTTATGTTGGTGATATTTGGGATTATCAATCTCGATCTAACATTTCATTTAATATTGATATTCTTAATAAAAAATCTGAAGAAGTTACCTCAATCCAGTTGAAGTTACCAAATAATGAAAGTTATGATTTCCTAGACGTAAGAGAGGTTCAATTAATTAATGGCATAGCTAAGGTCTTTGCAAGTGGTCAGCGGAACGATGGAGGAGAGGATTTAACGGTTTACACGTTTGATATAGATGAGCAAGAGTTCGTAAATAGTGAATTACTACTTTCTACGCCGATTATACCAAGTACTATAAGCAATTTCTATGCAACCATAACGATGATGAATGATTTAAAATCTGTTGAGCCTCAAAAATACCTTCTAATGAAAGCAGATGCTACGATTTATAGTGAAAATGGTGAGGTGGTACAATATGACGATGGTTCAGGTTCAGATCCTAATGAACTTGTCATATACAACATAGAGACGAATCAATCCAAACCATTGACTATACCAGATGATATGTTAATATCTTCTAATTCATCTACAATTGTTGGTTCAATGCTATTCTTCCCATCTCAACAAGAAGATGAATTTGGAGTCATTATGTATGATATAGAAAAGGAAGAATGGGGCGATAAAATAACTTTCGATTTTCTTAATGAACAAACTGGTTATGATATAAAATATCAGTTAATAAATGGAAAAATAAATATACTCCACCCAACAACCAATGGTTATGCCCTTTATGTTAGTGATTTATCCTCAGGGGAATTATTATATGAAGGAGAACTTACAAGTGAAAAGTATGATCAATTGGGTATTCAAAGTTTAAGTTAATGATTTAAAGCAGCCCAATAATGGATTATTTGGGGCTGCTTGTCTTTATTACATTGATGAGAGATTTTATCTTAAAAATGCAAAATAATATTCTTAGTAGAGATTAATGAGCGAAACAGTAATTTCTTAGTTGGAAAACTAAGCGAAAACAACCTCAGTAAAAGATCAAGAAGGGAATGTAATTATATGTATTTAAAGTTTCCACGCACCTTTTAACAATTTGATACCTTCTATAATCTCAGCTTCAGATAAGCCTCCATAACCTAGTATTACTTTAGAATCTTCATGCTTTGTAGATTCGTCGTAATATGTTGTTAAAGGATATACTTTTACACCAACCTCTAGAGCTGAAGTAACTAGCTCTTCCTCTACCATTTCGTTACTAACTTCTAGAATAATATGTAGCCCTGATTTTTCGCCAATGATATTTACTTGATTCCTAAAATCATTAGTAATAGATGTTATTAACGTATGTTGTTTCTTCCGGTATAATGTTCTCATTTTATTTAAGTGACTGTCCCAGTACCCTTCTTTCATAAATCGAAATAATGTATCTTGATGTAACCTTGAAGCTGTTTGTTTATAAATAGAGAAATACTCTTCATACCGTTCTATTAGATGTGGAGGTAATATCATATAACTTATACGAATAGATGGAATTAACGATTTTGAAAAACTTCCTAAATATATTACATTGTCATACTTATCGAGTCCTTGTAATGATGGAATTGGTTTTCCTTTGTATCGAAATTCACCATCATAGTCGTCTTCAATGATATAGGCCTTGTTTTCATGAGCCCATTTTAATAAATCAATCCTGCGTGAGATAGGCATAACCATTCCAAGCGGAAACTGATGGGATGGAGTAACGTAAACAACACTCGCTCCGCTTTGTCTTAGCGCATTCATATTAATTCCGTCTTCATCAACAGGAATTGCAGCTGTCTTATTTATTTGATTTTTTATAACTGCCATTGTTCCATTAAATCCAGGATTTTCGAATGCAAATACATGGTTTATTCCTATTATTGTGCATAATTGACTTATTAATTGCTGTGTGCCAGCTCCAATAACTACTTGGTCCGCGGAACATCTAACGCCTCTGGATGCAAAAAGATGTTTTACGATAACCTCTCGAAGTGATAATTCTCCTTGCGGGTGCCCAAAATTAAAAAGTTCTCCTTGGTCTTCATATAATGACTGGATAGTTAATTTTCTCCATAATGTATATGGGAACTTTTCTAAATCTACTCTTCCGACGTTGAAATCAACTTTAATGTTTGTACTTTCTACTTTTCTATTATTGATTTGTTGTGGGTGAGGGTGATTATGAGATAAAAAGATGCTGTTATCTAAATCCGTTACAAAGTATCCTTTTCTTTGTATGCTTCTTACATAGCCTTCAGCACATAACTGATCATATGAGGCCTGAATGGTGTTAAGGCTAATACCTAGATGTTGTGATAACTTTCGTTTAGACGGGAGTTTCTCTTTTGGTTGAATACTTCCTGCTATGATTTCTTTTTTAATATAATTAGTCAATTGAATATAAATAGGTTTTTCACTCTTAGTATTTAATACGGGTGTTAATTCAATCAATGTGAATTCCTCCATTTATTTCTGGTACCATTCATTTTGTAAAAACTGATACTTTTAATTATATCAATCTATGGTTAAATATGAATAAGAAACGCTAGGATTTAGTTGAACTTAAATTAAAAACAAATGTAAATGATCAAGATGAATTTTTATAACGTACATAGGAATCATTTAACATAAGTTATGGTCAACTAATTATTGTAATTGTGGATGTTATTCAAACTTATGATATGAAGTACAACTTGTTCAATAAAATAGAAGGGGAGTTTGTTATGAAATATAGACCATTAGGTAATACAGGTATTCATGTATCGGAAGCAGGGTTTGGCTCATGGCAACTTGGAAATAGGAAAGATTGGGGAGTAATGAATGATGACCAAGCAATTAGGCTAGTTCATGAAGCTATTAATCAAGGTTGTAATTTCTTTGATACGGCACCGAACTATGGATTAGGAAAAAGTGAAGAGCTGTTAGGAAAAGCATTAGTTGGCAAAAGAGACCAAGTGATTATTAATACAAAATTTGGCTACCATTCGAATAATACTCAAAATTTTGATGTGAACCTATTACGTCAATCAGTCGAAGGAAGCTTAAACCGTCTAAATACTGATTACGTCGATTCGATATTATTGCATAATCCTCCGTTTCAATTTCTTAATGGAGAAAGTCCTCATTATGAATTATTAGAGCGTTTAAAAGAAGAAGGGAAAATTCGTGCATATGGTGCTTCGGTTGATTCAAGTGTTGAATTATTTGAATTACTAGAAACTACAAATAGTCAAGTGGTTGAAGTCATGTATAACATCTTCCATCAGGAGCCTGCTAAAGCATTTCAATTAGCAAAAGATAAAGGTGTTGGCCTTATTATTAAAGTCCCACTAGATTCTGGTTGGCTTTCTGGTAAATATAATGCACAAAGTTCATTTGAAGGTGTGCGTAGTCGTTGGTCGAAAGAACAAATTGAAACAAGAGCAATATTATTGTCTAAGCTACGTTTTCTAACAAACGATGGAACAACGATGGTGCAAGCTGCTTTACGGTTTATTTTAGCTTGTCAGGAAGTTTCGACGGTAATTCCAGGAACGAAAAGTATTCAACAGCTACATGAAAATAATTCAGCTACAGAAAAGGCAATGTCATTAGATATGGTCAAACAAATACAACGGTTTTGGGAAAAGGAATTGGAAAATCAGCCGTTACCATGGTAGACGTTCTCATTTGATAACTTCATATTACTCTTTTAATATGTTTAATAGTTTATCTTTTTGACCCAAGCTATAGTTGAAGAAGTTTGCTTCACCAAATATGTAAATTTAACAAAATCGAAAGAATACTAGGTTGAGGAGAAATGTAACATGGCTGTATGGGAAAGGTGGGTACCAGTTGAAGGGCTTCCTTCAAAAATATATAATTCCTCACTTATAGATAATAAGGAAGGACTGACTTTAACATTTATTGATGAATATAACGAAACAGAAATAACTATGAAATTTGATGTAGGTGTATTATCTTATTCAAATACTGAAGAAGGCTCATTAATTAAAATGCTTTCTTCATTATATAACAATTATGACGAAAGATTTTATAGTGAGTGGTCTCTATTTAAATTAGGTGATTCTGAATATTTAAGTTGGTTTCTTGAAGAAAATGCTGGTTTATACGACACTATTAAAATTAGTCATTACGTATTTCTTACACCAAATGATGTAATAGAAGTTCTGTCAAAATACCCACCTACTATAGCATTAACAAAGCGTGTTTAAGGCTCTTATTCGTAAATATAAAAGATAAAAACTGTCGTTTTATACAAGACAAGGTGCCTCGAATCTTAGTTGTTCACGTGTATATTTCTTCGCACGAAAAACAACAATTAATGCAGAACAGCCTTGTTTAGAGATGTAGGTGGTTTATTTTTTGATAATCTCATATGGTAGCCCAAGTAAAATAGCTTGTTAGGAAATTCTACTATAGAAAAAATTGAGATTAGTTTACCTGACAACTAAGTTAAAACTTATTAATCTATTGATAGCACTTTTCTTTCTAAATAATCATGAATGACAGTGCTCATTAACTTAGGGAACTGCATCCACATATATGCATGCTTAGACCCTTCGATATGCTTAATTTCACTTTCTTCTACTAATGTAGAGAATTTTATCATTATTTCTCTAGCCTTTAAGTTGTGCCACTCATCATCACTCGGTAACATGAGAATAGGACATTTAACTTTCTTATAATACTCTTCAAATTGAAAATCCCAATAGTGCTGAATATATTCCTGTCTTGCAAGTAATGGAAAACAGTTAGTAAAGTATCCGTCTTCAGTTTTTAAGATATTATGTTTAACAAAATTTAAAAAATGTTCGTTCCATATACCTTGCTTTTTAAAGTCATTTATCATTGAATTAACGAAATCATCTATTGTGTTGAAAGTTGGTCTTGTAAAATCTATTAATTCTATACGTCTTTTGTCAATTGTTTCTTTTATTATTTCTTCATTATCATTTATTAAGCCGTAAGGTCCAAATTCATTATATAAAGCCCCTTCACAAATAACTGATTTGACCATGTCCGGATATGATGAAGCAAAGCTTAATGCAATTTCTGCACCTAATGAGCTACCTACAATATGACAGCTCTTTATCTCTAATTCCTTTAATAACAAATACATATCAGCTGCCATATCATCAATATGATAACCTTCTTTTGGAATATCTGATTTCCCATGACCTCTTATGTCTGGAACAATTAAATTAAAATGATTTGTAAAATATGGGATAAGGCTATCCCACATATGGGAATTTCCAGAACTAAAATGTAAAAAAAGAATAGTTTCTTCTCCAGGAATTGAATATCTGACATTGATGGTGACCCTATTCTTTAGCGCAAATAATTGTTCAATCAATTTTACTTCCCTCCTAAGCTGTTTCAATATTCCTTTAATCAGAGTAAATACTTTAGACTTTCTAATTCAAAATTGATTATAACAAAGCAACTCTGACATATACTTGTCAGAGTTGTTAATGTTTTTTTACTTAGGCACTTTTCGTAAACTTTGTTGTTAGTTATTAAATTATTAAAGTAAAAAAGAAGTCTTTATAGGATGAAAAATACATAATTAGTTCAATATTGAAAATACATCAAATTTTTTTGATATTTACCTTGCAAAATGTTCTCGTGTGGGATATAGTATTAATTAATCAAATAAATTTGATTTATAAATGTAGAAATATTAAGCAAGATACGAATGCATTTACATTTTATGAACAATTTAAACACTTGAGGTTTGTGTAACAATTTTATTTAATGCTGACATACCGAAACAAGGATAGAAATTGATTATCTCTAAATTTAAGTTGTCAGATTCGTTTTACTTGTTGTTCATTTTTTTTGAGGAATACATCAAAAAAAATTGATATATATTATTCATTAGGGGGTAATAAAGTATGAAAGTTCATGTTGGTTTAAATGTAACAAATTTAGAGGCATCGATTGATTTTTATTCGAAGTTATTCGGAACAAACCCAGCAAAGGTCAAACCTAATTATGCGAAATTTTTGTTAGAAGAGCCAGGATTAAATTTCACATTACGGCCTGTAGATAGTGTAGAAGGAAACCACATTAATCATTTCGGCTTCCAAGTGTCTAGACCAGAAGAGTTAAAAAAGCATAAACAAAGATTGGAAACTCAAGGGTTCTTCTCTAGGGATGAGAAAGATACAACATGTTGTTACGCTAGGCAAGATAAATTTTGGATCACTGACCCAGATGGCCATGAATGGGAATTCTTTTTCACCAAAGAAGACACTGAGGAAGACACTATCAATAATAATTGCTGTGCTTAATATGAAGAGGAAGGGAGAATGACTAATGAATGATTATGAGTATGAACATATGATGAAAGAACAAATGCGCAAATTGGATTTAATTAACAGAGAGGCATGGAAATATGAGCCCTATTATCGATCAAAGATGCCTCTCTCAATCAAATCCCTCTATTCTGAATTAACAAGAAAATTATTTCGAAAACAACAGCCTGTACCTTGCTGCATTAACTAACTATATTGAAACCACCAAAGATCAGTTGTAAAGCCTGATCTTTGGTGGTTTTGTTTCATTATTTTATTGCCTCCCCTGATTCATTTGGGCTAAATCCTGCATAACGTCAGCGGCAACATCAGCCAATAGCTCTGAAATGTGAATTTCTCGAGATGTTTGTGCACCATGTTTTAATACTTTGCCTATCAAATATTGTGTTTTATCTTCACCAGCACGTTCGATAAACATTTTGCGTTCAAGGTCTATGGCTGCTTGTTCATCTTTAAGTGCTAAATCAACAATATCCTTTATCATGTCTATATTGCGATGATCAAGGAAAGTTAATGGTGGTACAACTTGCTGTAGCATTTCTTCAATAGAATCTGATGGAATATGACGTGTAATCAGACCAAAGCGCTCGGCAGTAGGAGCATCCATATCTGCACTCGTCAAGAGGAATTCTAAAGCTCTAGTACGCCCTAATCGTCGTGCAGCTTGTACGCTTCCTTGTCCACCTGGAGGTATGTTTGTACTTAACTCGGGTTGAGCGAACACTGCATTTTCAGTGCCATATACTATATCGCAAGCCATAACAAGTTCATTTCCACCACCTCGTGCTGCACCGTCAACTATCGCAATCGTAATTGCGCGCATGTTTTTTACGTCCTCAATTAATTGCATAAAGTTTTCCGTTCCTGTTATACCTTCTTCTTTCCGATTTATAACAAGCACATCTAAGTGAGCACTGAAGAAATGTTTATTGTTTGAACGGAAGATGACCACTTTATTATGCTCATCCTTATTTAACTCACTTATTACTTGTTGCAATTCAACAATTAGATCATTTGAAAGTAAATTTACTTCACCATGATCTATTAGCAAAGTTGTAAAGCCCTCACCTTTCTGCACGGTTACACTTGTTGTATTCAAAATGCTACCTCCCTTTTTTAATTTACTATAGTTAGTCTCTCTTTCATCAAAGGAAATATTATTATTTTATTTGATTTATGCAATATATGAAGTTCTTTAATAGTGCTGTTAAATGACAATAGTATAGCTTTTTTCCATATTTCTAAAGGCTCTTAAATTATGTATGAACATTTAATAGTAAGGTGGGAGGTTTAGATGGGTACTGCTTAGACGGAAAACTTCATTTAATGCGAAAACAGCTTAGCTAATAGAATTTGTAATGTACGATGAATCATTCAAAATTGATAAGAAACATAATAGAAGGGAAGGATATTATATTATTTAGAAGAGACAATAGCTTATAGCAATAAATATCTTGAAAAAGTTTATATGTGGACTTTTAGAGGCAATAGTCTAAAAAAACATACCATTAAAAGTGCGTTTGTACATAAAGTGTTAGTATTGCTATAGATTGTGTAATGATAAACTTACCTTATGGTGTAAATCACAAAAGTATTATCCTGATGTACGAAAACAAACTATAGTGCGTCACCATCTGTTCATGCACTTAAATGTTGGGAAGGGCATATAAAAAAACACTAAATATATCTTTAGTTAAAATATCTTGAATTAAAGATAAAGTTAAGTTAAACTATTTATGAAAGAAAAATTATAAGGAGTGAAGCATCATGAGTTTAAGACCATTAAAAGGCAACCATCATGTTTCTGCCATAACAGCTAATATAAAAGAAAACTATAATTTTTATACAAAAACACTCGGTTTACGTTTAGTTAAAAAAACGATAAACCAAGATGATACTTCTATTTATCATTTATTTTATGCAGATGAAAGAGGAACTCCGGGGACGGATTTAACTTTTTTTGAAATCCCTAATGCAGGAAGAACTTACAAAGGAACCAATAGTATTACCTTAACAGCGTTACGTGTTAAGAATGATGATTCATTAACCTACTGGAAAGAGAGGTTTGAACAGTTAGGTGTAGATCATGATGAAATATCTCATCATTCTGGAAGAGCGACATTAAGCTTTCGTGATGTTGAAGGTCAACGATTGGTTCTTGTATCAGATGAAAATAATGAGGGTGTTCAAGGTGGTAAGCCATGGGATAAGAGTCCAGTACCTGTCGAGCATGGCATTGTTGGGTTAGGACCTATTACTTTAACTGTAGCAAATGCTGAATCTACCGCAAGATTTTTAACAGATATTCTAGGCTTTCGTGAAACTCGAAGCTTTCCTTCCTATACAAAGGAGCAGGATACAAATATTCGTGTTTTCGAATCAGGTGAAGGAGGTACTGGTGGAGAGGTTCATCTAGAAGAACGAAGCGATCTTCCAATTGAGAGACCAGGAAGAGGAAGTGTTCATCACTTGGCTTTCCGTGTTGAAGATCGAGAAGAATTAAACAAATGGGTGAAGCGGTTGACAGAGAGTAGAGTGGCGAACTCTGGATTCGTTGAGCGCTACTATTTCGGCTCCTTATACTTCCGTGAACCAAATGGGATTTTGTTCGAGCTTGCAACTGATGGACCAGGGTTTGAATCAGATGAGAGCTTTGAGACTTTAGGTGAAAAGCTAGCTTTACCACCATTTTTTGAAGGGCAAAGGGAATCAATTGAGAAGAAATTAAAGCCACTTGATACTAAGGAATAAACAGAGGAGAGTGATAACTTGAAGCATATATATAAACAGGGAAGCCGACCAGATTTACCAATATTACTTCTCCTGCATGGGACTGGTGGAGATGAAAATGATTTATTACCTCTTGCAGAAATCATTGAACCAAGAGCATCTATATTAAGTGTAAGAGGAAATGTAGATGAAAACGGAATGGCACGTTTTTTTGCGAGAATCCGAGAAGGGGTATTTGATGAGAAGGATCTCGTATTTCGCACAAGTGAGCTTAATAAATTTATTGATGACAGTGCTAATGAATATGATTTTAAACGAAATAATGTAATCGCGGTTGGTTATTCAAATGGTGCAAATATTGCTGCGAGCCTTATGTACCATCATAAAAATGCGTTAAGAGGCGGTATATTATTTCATGCGATGGTTCCACGGCGGGGGATAACACTTCCTCATTTAAATAATCTACCAGTGTTCATCAGTGGTGGTAAATATGATCAATTAATTTCTTCTAAGGAAACAAAAGAGCTTGTTAGAAATCTTGAAGAATCACATGGACAAGTTACAGAGTATTGGACAGAAGGAGGGCATGAACTTCGGAAGGAAGAGCTTAACGCCGCAAAAGTTTGGTTTGAGGAAAATTTTATTTAAACGAAAAAATAGGCTGTTGAGGAAACTTAACAGCTTTATTTTTTATGATTTCACAAAGCGGATATATTATTTTGATAAGGTTGCTATCACATTAATTGTTGGCTAATCTTAATAGGTTGTTTTCTAAATATTATTTACATTCCCATACTTATCACATAATTCTACTATATTCTTATAATGTAATATTTTATATTACTTACATATGATGAGGAGGATTTTTTACATGTTAAAAAAGTTAGGTTTGTTTGCATGTGCTGGAGTTATGACAGTTGGCATACTGGGATCAACTAGTGCCCTAGCTAGCGAAAATGAAATGGGGAAGTTTGATAAAGAAACTTTTATGGAAACTTGGAGTAGTCTTACTCAGGAAGAAAGGGAACAAAAGATTTTTGATAGAGCTTCGGATATCGGTATAGATACAACAGACATCTCTCTTGAAGAAGTTCGCAATTTGCTACAAGCAAATCGAGAGCAAACTTTTTTAGATAAGGCTGTGGAAGGTGGAATTGATATATCTGACAAAGATATAGAAGAAGTAAAAGATATATTGCTAGAACATTGTAGACAGGAGCTACTACAAAGAGCTGAAGACTTAGGGATAGTAACTGATGGCAAAACGATAGATGACTTAAAAGGAGAAGTGCGTGAGGAACTCCAAGAAGTAACAAGTAACAGTGAGAGAAAACAATTGTTAGAAGAATGGTCTAGTATAAGTGACATTGAAAAAGAGTTAAGACTAAGGGATAAGGCTGAAGAATTAGGTATCATTACTGATGGTAAGGAAATTGAGGAGATAAAGGAACTTATTAAGGAAGAGCGAGAGAAGCGCCAACAGGAAAATCAAAACTAATATAAGAGCGAATAATTTATAGCTTACGAATAACAAAACGACTGGTTCTGATTATCTAATGTACCAGCGTTTTTTTTATAAACATTTTGAAAGAAACAGTATTTTATAAAAAATGGTAATCGTATTAAGAATTAGATATATACACAACTAGAGTTTGTGGTATTAAACAGTATGACAAAAGAGAAGGTGTTAGCTTTTTCTACAATCTTTTACTTTGCATTTGGGCAAGTGATTCTTCAGGTCAACTTCTCGTATTACTTAGCTATATGAACGTTAGTAAGGCATTTGTGGAATGATGATAATTAACGTATTTATTGACTTCATGTAAAAAGAATTTATACAATATAGATAATTGTTATCTACGGCTCTTTTCACAAGTTTTGTTGATATTTCTAGCAACAACTTAACAGCTAAACGAAATTTGATGCGAATATTATGGTTTAGAAGAACAGATGCCACGAAACCCTAATTGGATCACGTTTTGTTCTTATTACGAAAAACAATAATTACTGAATACAGTATTATGTATAAAGGAGAAATGGTAATGCAATACAGCGTAGGAGTTGAGTACGCACTTCATAGCTTAGTTTATTTATGCTCCACCTCAAAGGTTGGGCCTATCGGAATTAAAGATTTAGCAAAAATACAAGGGCTATCAGAAACATATTTATCTAAAATCTTCACAAAATTAGTAAAGGCAGATATTATTACTTCAAGTACAGGCGTGAAAGGTGGATATGCATTAACGCAACGACCTGAAAATATTACTTTTTGGGATGTAGTTAGGGCAATTGAGGGAGAGAAACCATTATTTCAATGCAGGAGAATAGTTGACAAAAACATTTTTAACGAGCCATGTAACGAAGGCGAATGTTCTTCAGACATACCTTGTCGGATTAATCTAACGATGTTAGAAGCTGAAAATAAAATGCGGGATTATTTAAAAAGTAAAACTCTTTTATGGTTAAAAGATACATTGGATCAAGAATTACCAACTGAAACGATTGAAAAAACAGCAGAATGGTTTGATGAACATATTAAACCTTAATTAAAATCTGAGAAATCGCTTAGCGTATTATTTTATGTCACCTAGTTCATTAATTTAACTAACTAGGTTTTTTTGTGTTTTTACACAGTGATTGAATCCATGATTAAATTATTAATTGGGAGTTGACAAAAACAAGAAGTAATATGTATAATCCAGATAAGGGTTATCTATAAAATAAAAAGCTAATACCATCTATTTGCAATAAGAGGTTAATAAATGCTTATTCGTGGTGATTAGACCAATTAAAAATTAAAATCGATATTAGTGTATAGTAATTGGGGCTTCACCTAAATTTTTTTGGTTTCTATTACAGATAACTCTTATCTTAATTATATCTAAAGAAGGAGTGTTCATTAATGAAGACAAGATTTATTATGGGAGACGTTGATCCAGAAGCATATAAAGTTATGTTCGGCTTAGAAGGGTATGTATCTCATTCCTCAATTGACAAAACAATGTTAGAGCTTATTAAAATCCGTGCATCACAAATTAACGGATGTGCTTTTTGTATTGATATGCATACGAGAGATGCTAGGAAAAATGGAGAATCGGAAGAAAGAATATATGCCTTAAACGCATGGCGAGAAACGGATTTTTATACTGACAAGGAAAGAGCAGTGTTAGCATTAACCGAATCAATTACATTAGTATCAGAAAATCACGTACCTGATGATGTTTATAATGGGGTCAAGAACCTCTATTCTGACAAGGAAATTTCAGAACTAATTATGTCCATTATTACAATAAATGCATGGAATCGAATCGCTATTGCTACACGTATGATGCCGATGAAAAATGAACAGTAAATAAAGTCAAGGAATTTGAACCAGGTCAGGTGGAATGAACTCCACCTGACAGATCAATGGAAAGAAAAGAAGAACCCTTTGGGTTAAAATGAAGTGGGAGACCTATTGCACTTTCAATGATTATGAAATTCTAGTTTTCTCATAAACTGTGTTTAATCCATAAAAATTTCTGACTTTTTGACATATTAACTGTTTTCTAAAATTTAATTATTAGTATAATAATAAATATTTAATATGTTTAAAAGGAGGTCATTATATGGATTTGTGGCGAAATAAAGAGTTTTCTATATGTACGAATAACGAGTACTTGAATTTAGATATTATTCATCGATATTTGAGTGAAGAAGCTTACTGGTCAAAAGGAATACCGATGGAGAACATCATAAAATCTATAGCAAATAGTTCTTTATGCTTTGGAGTATATAAAGGGGAAGTAGGAACAGATGGGTGTGCACAAATTGGCTTTGCAAGAATAATTTCAGACTTCTCCTCTTTTGCTTACCTATGCGATGTATTCATATTACCGGACTTTCAAAAATTAGGTTTAGCAAAATGGTTATTGGACATTATTAACAATCATCCCGAACTAACAAATGTTCGTAGATTTATGCTTGCGACGAAAGATGCGCATTCGTTATATACGAAATACGGTTTTGAGCATATTAATAATCCAGAATTCTTCATGCAAAAAGTTCGTAAACCTTCGTATCAACAATAACTTGCAATAAAACGATGTTATATGTCGGACTAGGCTTTGATATGTGCAATTAATGGATTGCAAGATGTATATACCAACAAAGAGAATAATTAATTATCTATTTTACAAAGAATACTTCTTATTTAGGTATTCTTTTTTTTGTTCTGATGTTTGTATATCATCATTGTTTCGTCATTTCATCTGAAGTCAAAAAAAGTCACCGAATGAAACTTCTCCAACATTCACAAGTTTCTTATAAATTTACGACGGAATTTGTCGTAGTTGTATGTTAACTTTCATTTAATAGCACAACACATTATTTTGTATAAGACAGTTTTCGTAGTGTTGTTTATCGTACAAATAAGGGAAGTAATTTGTATAAATAACAACAAAACTTACGATAAAGACTATTAATTAAGAAGGAGTGCAATTTCAGTGGCAGAACCATTAAAGAATATGTACACAAAATCATTTTTTATTCAATTTGCGAATATTGTTGAGGAAGCGTATCCTCAGTTTGACTCAAATCATTTTATGAAGCTGATTTACTGTGATGACTGGGATACAAAAGAATTAAAGCAGCGAATGAGACATATTACAATATGTTTACGTGAAACATTACCTCCTTCTTATGAGGAGGCATTAGCTATTCTAAACAGCATTGCACCACAGTGTCGAGGGATTGAATATTTGTTCTTCCCTGATTTTGTTGAAGTATACGGACTAGAACAGTGGGATCATTCTATAGCAGCATTAGAACACTTTACAAAGTTCTCGACCTCCGAGGGGGCAGTAAGGCCATTTATTATTGCATCTCCAAAATTAATGATGGAACAAATGCTTCAGTGGGCTCAGCATGATGATCATCATGTTAGACGACTTGCAAGTGAAGGGTGTCGCCCAAGATTGCCATGGAATATAGCATTAAAAGACTTGAAAATTGATCCATCACCTATATTGCCAATACTTGAATATCTCAAAAGAGATTCATCAGAATACGTAAGAAGAAGTGTGGCGAACAATTTAAATGATATTTCAAAAGATCATCCCCAGATAGTGAAAAAAATTGCCAAAGAGTGGTATGGTCATGATTCTCACACTAATTGGATAATCAAACATGGCTGTCGTACTCTCTTAAAGCAAGGTGATCCTGATGCTTTAATATTATTTGGTTTTGATACTACTGAAGGAATTACAGTCGATCAGTTCTCTTTATCTTGCGAAAAGCTTACTGTAGGTGATGATCTAACATTTTCTTTCTCAATTACAAATACATCAAAAAAACCAAAAAAACTCCGGGTAGACTATGAAATTCACTTTGTTAAAGCAAATAACAAAACTTCAGCAAAGAAGTTTAAAATAACAGAGAATACATTTGTAGATACAAAAACCTATACAAGAACCCACTCATTTAAGGATCTATCAACTAGAAAGCATTATGAAGGAGTGCATATGTTAAAAATCCTTATAAACAGTGAGGAAAAAAAGCAAGATAGCTTTTATTTGTACAAATCTGTTTAAAGCTAGAGTACAATAAAATGGATTGTCCAATAAGTATAAAACCTTACTGGACAATCATTTGTTAATATCTTCCTTTTGTGTATAGAAACACTGTATCTCTACTCGATTTCAGGATTATACAATAATTTTTCAATAGCTCAAAATAGCGCCTCCACTTCTTTTAAAAAAATACGTAAAATGCTTCTAAGCCTTTTGTCTTGTAATAAAGAGTAGGTTATACACAACAATCATCATTGCAGAGGAAAAAAGGTGCTTAGTAAACAAACAGCTATCAACAGTTTATCCACAATCAACATGTGCTACTGTAGAGTAGATCTACAGTTCTGTGTTATTAGATTTCCTTCGTTGTAAGAAAAAAGAATGATTGGAACTGATCATAAGTTGGTCGAGATAACACAAAATGATTCGGTCATTCACATATCCATACATATAGAAAACAGCTAAAATAATTCCTATTAAGCTTATGTTTTCAAAAGTGGAGGTGTGTCATGGAAAATAAGGTTGATAATCAGTCGGTTCATTTTCGTAATGATATTCAGCTATCAGGAGTCTTTCAGGAAAATGAAATAAAGTCATTGAAGGGAGTTAAGTGGAAGTTTCAAACAGATGGAAAAATATATTCTTCTCCAATAGTTTTTAATGACACTGTATATATTGGAAGTGAAGATAAGCATTTCTATGCAATTGATAAGAATAATGGAGAAGTAAAGTGGTGTTTTTCAAGTGGTGGAGCGATACGTTCCGCAGCTAGTATTGCCAAGGGGCTTGCATACTTTACTTGCACTGACGGCTTTCTTTATGCTGTCCAGATTGATTCAGGTGAGCTATTATGGCGTTTTGAAACAAACGGTGAAGCTATGGTTGACCCATGGGATTACTTTCTATCATCACCTATTGTAAGTGAAGGAATCGTCTTCTTTGGTAGCGGTGATCATCATATATATGCTGTTCATGCTCTAACAGGAGATGAAATTTGGAGGTATAAAACTGGTGGTGTAGTACATGCAACACCTGCAATATACAATCAAACATTGTTTATAGGTAGCTATGATGGTTATTTTTACGCGCTACATATTCAAACTGGTAAAGAAAAATGGGTGTTTAGGACAGTAGGAGATAAATGGTTTCCGAATGGCGACATTCAAGGTTCGGCTTCTGTTTCTAATGGAACAGTCTATTTTGGTAGTCGGGATTTCAACCTGTACGCGATAGACGCTGAAACAGGCAGGGGTGAATGGAATTATAAAGTACCAGGAACCTGGGTTATTACAACACCAACTGTGAAAGATGGGCTTGTCTTTTTTGCTTCATCAGACCATTCTAAAATGTTTGCTATGGATGCTAAAAACGGGCGAGAAAAGTGGAATTTATCCCTCCATATTAATACGTTCGGATCAAGTGTAATAGCACATAATACTTTATATTTTGGAAATATGAATGGGAAGCTTTATGCTCTTAACTTACACACAGGAGAGCAACAATGGGTATACCAAACCGAATCAAGTAAGGAAGGCTTCGCAAAATGGTTAGATGATGAAGGTAAGTTAGGTGAAGAACTTAATGAACGACTACGAAATGCAAAGGATATTGACGAATATAGTAAAGTATATGATACGATTATGTCATTAGGGTCAATCATTTCAACACCCTTCATTGAAAATGGAACTATCTATTTTGGTAGTACTGATGGTTGCATTTATGCGCTTGAATAATTGGGGTGGACATTTATTATGAGCTTTTCACAACCTACAAACTTCAGGAGTGGAGCATGAATATCATAAAGTTTCCAATACCCCCATTTCCTTTATTTGTGAATGGGGGCCAATATGTATTTAACAAAGGAGATCGTCATTTTAAAAGGACATTTCCTATATTTGATTTACTATATGTAAAATATGGAAAAATATTTATTACTACGAATGGTGTCCAATATGAATTAAATGAGGGGCAATATCTTATTATCCTTCCAGGTGAGGAGCATTATGGGCATAAAGACTGTATAGAAGGTAGTCAGTTTATATGGCTACATTTTCAGTATGAAATAAAGTATGACCTAGAAGAAAATGAATCAATTGATTGGTCCAACATCGTTCAGAACATCCCGTCATATATAGAACCAGCAAACCTACTCTTGAAAATTCCTCAATATGCTAAGATACGAAAAAAAGAATATATGGAAAGGTTGATGGAGAGAATTATTGCTCCTAATGCCCTGCAAAACCCTGAATTATATTTATATCAACAAATATATTTTCAAGAATTTTTTGTTCAGTTACAAAAAGAAGCAATGACTGTTCCGAATACGTCTGAGAAGTTAACAGAACAAGTGATTGCTTATTTAAAAAAACATTTTCAAGAACATGTTACTTTAGATAATATAGCGAGAGATTTACTCTATCATCCAGATTATATAACCCGGTGTATGAAAAGAACAATAGGGGTGACACCGATTCAATTTCTTACTCAATACCGACTCTCTCAAGCGAAACATATGTTAACTAATTCAGATGAAACAATTAATTCAATTAGTAAAGGTGTAGGCATCAAAGATTATGCTCATTTTTCAAAGTTATTTAAGCTCCATGTAGGTGTTAGTCCTGCAATCTACAGAAAAGAGACTCAGCGAAAATAGTAGGATTTAGTCGAAAGACCTATAAAAACTATGATTTTGACCCGGAAATTTTGTAATAGATCGATAAAACAGATAGAACGCGGGAAAAATATTGATCATACATATGCACGAAAGTTAAATAGAATATATATTTACAATTAATAGAAGGAGAGATGAGCAGGAAGCTCTTCAATCCAAGCAGCTAGGTAATCTTTCTAACCCATTTATTAACGAACATATGCCACTAGAGTTAGACATACTTCTTCAACAAAACATTTCTTAATTAGAAATATAAACAGGTGTACTATGTCCTAATTGATTCTTTCTTCCTTCCTTTCTTTAGAACGAGATTGGGGTAGATGGAGATGTTCACAATGCAGCTTGATCTCAAAAGATGCCCATGTACAAACTTTAGAAGACTACGCTCTCTTAATAAACTCGGGCGATAACAAACTCATCTGCTAGAGAGTTTTTGCAAGTTTCATCTAGTACAATTGTGAAAAATATATTGCCCTCGATGAAGCTACCCCATAACGATCTCAAAAAGGGTAGGAATTATTACTTGAGCTAGCTAATCAATCCTGAATTTATTTCTAGTGTGAAGTGTCGACATATTAGTTCTTTAATATGAGATCTGCCTTTTTCTCTGGAAGCTCATTTTGTAAGTAAAATGCTTCTGCTTTCCAATACCTATTTTTAAACTTCGTGATGTTTCTCTGTGTATTTGTACTTTCACGAAGAAATCTATGATCCCTCGGACAATCTAAATAAACAACATAATCATAAAATTCCCGCCATTCGAACCGTTGAAGGAAAACCCCTTCAATGATGATGACACAATTTTTAGGAAGTGAGATGCTTCTCACAGTGCATGAGTCTGAGTCACTTTCATAATAAGGAAGATTGAGCTCGGTTGCATTTTTAAGTTGTTGAAAAAAATGATCCTTTAGCAAAGCTTTGTTCCATTGTAGATGATAATACTCGTACCACTCTTCTTGCCCAGTATCGTAACGGTTTTTCCGCTCAACGATGTGGTCATCAATGTGGAAGATATGGTATGGGATATTTAATTTTTGCAAATGATGACTAAGCTTACTTACAAGCGTAGTTTTGCCAGAGCGACTTAAGCCATCAATGCCTAAAATAAATCGATTGTTGTGTTCGGTAGTAGTAAGTAGTTGTATTAATGAATTCACATTATGATCCAAATTTAAAAACCCCTATAAGCTATTTTCTAAATTATTGAGGATGTTCAATACGTGTTGAAATAACTAAAACCAGCCTTTATCTAAAGGTTTGATTATTAACAATCTGTACACCCATCACATTCAGTATTGATACAATTAAGACATGATTTATGCTCACTCTTCATACGTCACACTTTGTTTGAATTTTTAATTTACACGTATTAAGTTGCATTTTAGAGATTATGTAAAACTAATATCATAATAACAAAGTTTGCAAAAATATTCCTTCTTCACTTAAACTAAACAAAGGATGTTTTCCACTAAGATATAAGCACATATACATGTAGCGATGATGACATCTTTTCTACTTCTTATAATCTCTTTGGGATCAGACCCCATCTTATTGTCCATTATTAATAACGAAAAGAGCTTAAATAAAAAGTCAGTAAGGGCTAACATGAAATAAATATAGCCCTTACTGACTTTTAAGTTATCTCGTTCTTGTCACTCGATTAAAAATAGGATCTTTAAGCTCAAATTCATAAGTGAGACCGTTGACGATTCCTACAACGTGATGACTATCATAAAGTTCTAACATAAATGCTGCCATTTCTTTGGCAGTATGATATTTAGGAATAACGCCTTCATATTGAAAATCTTCAGCATCAATAGATCGTTTTCCAAATTCGGTTTCAGTTGCAGCTGGAGCCAAAACCTTTGCTTGCATTTTTGCATTCTGATCTTTTAATTCTTGAGCAAGCCCTTCAGTAAATGCACTTACGTAAAATTTAGTAGCACAGTAGGTTACAGCATCTGCAACAATTGTATAGCCGCCACCTGAAGATATGTTGATAAGCTGTGTACCTTCTATATTTGAGTAGTCACGTACGTACAGTGAGGATAGTATCGTTAATGCTTCAATATTTAAATGAAGCATTTTTTCTATTTTATTTAAATTTTGTTCACCAATTCCTGCAAAATTTCCAAACCCCGCGTTGTTAATCCATGTTTCTATGTCTAAATCTTGGAGGTCTTCATATAGTTTATGCGCGTTTTCAATTACCGATAAGTCAGCTATTCGTATGATAACGTCTAAGTCCGGAGCTACCTGTGCGATTTTGGACTTCAATTCTTCCAACTTATCTTCTCTTCTAGCTACAATAACTAAGTTTTTTCCTCGGGCGGCGAATGCCAAAGCTGTTTCATATCCAATTCCAGAACTTGCACCTGTAATGACGGTATATTTCATTTATCAAAATCCTCCTTGACTCATTTAATTTGACTCTTTTCACATAGATTATTGTTTTTTTACTAAACAATAAAATCGTATACAACTAGAATTCGTGAGATGTTTTCTTCTATAAAACGATATCTTTGCCTTCTAGTTTAGGAATTATAGCAACAAAGTTTACGAAAAGAGACTTTATTTTTTTAACTGCAATGTAATTATATTCCTTAGAGCTTGCTCTAAGTCAAATGATTTTTATTATTCGAGATTTTGGAAAAATACCCACTTAACTATATTGAGCTTCTCAATTGTGGATGGTGCAGACGAGCAATAATTGAATTGATATTGTAACTAATAACGACAATTATTATGCTATGCGATATATCGTATAACATAATATAATGATAGGTGATAATTTTGAATGAAAACGAGCGAGCACCAATGACTGAGGCGATGTATTATGTTCTCCTGGCTATACATAAACCACTTCATGGTTATGCTGTCATGAATGCGATTAGAGAAGCTTCTGGTGGAAGAGTGAATATGGGACCAGGAACACTCTACGGTATTTTGAAGCGTATGGAAAAAGACAAACTCATTGTTTTAGAAGACTCCGATGGAAGACGCAAAAGCTATCAAATTACTTCAAGTGGTCGTAGAGCATTTAAACAAGAATATATGCGTCTTACTAAAATGGTAGAGGATGGGGATGTAATATTTAGAAGGGAAGGTTCAAATGAAAAATAAGCTAAAAAAGAAATTCCTATGGCTTGAGAGTTGGTATATTGAGGAGCAGGAAGCATGGTTTTCTAATATGGCATTGGAAGGATGGAAGTTGATAAATATTGGTCATTTTTTTGCGACATTTGAAAAAAGTGAACCAGCAAAAGTGGATTACAGGTGTGATATATTCAAAGTTAACGATCAATACTATAACAGAATTGACTTTTATAAACAGGCGGGTTGGGAACATATCGGCTCACGTGGATTCGTCCAAATATTTAGAGGAAGAGACGATGTTACATCTGAAATTCATACAGACGCTAGTGAACTAGCAGAAACTGTATCTATACTTAAAAGGGATATTACTAAAAGGTTTTGGATGATTCTATTTCTTTCAATAATTATTATTATATTACAAATGAGTACATTATTTGTCGATCCTGTTGACAATTATGTAGAAGATAACTTCATAGATGCAGCAGTGATGATACTTATTTACGTTAGTGTTTGCTTTAATATGATTACTGGCATGTTCCATTTGTCAAAACTAATGAAAAAAATTAAAGCAGGGCATTTATTCGACCGTAAATTGGATTACAAGAAGAAAATGAAACGGAGTAAACTGATAGGAAGTGGTACGATTGCTCTTGCGACGATTTGGCTGGTTTATATAGTGGGTAATACTATTATGTACATTACTCAAGAAAGATTCCCGGAAATCCCCAATAAAGAACTACCTATCGTTCACATGTCAAATGTATTTGATAATTTTGAGTACGTTACAAGGAATGGTGAGATTGATAGACGGGCAAATTATTATACAGAACAATCTAGTATTTTAGTACCTAATTATTATGAACTTGAAGAACAAGTTATAGTCCCGAATACGATGTGGGATGACAAAACTGGCGTTTATCGCCCATCACTCAAATCCTATGGGTATGAAATAAGGAGTGAATGGTTGGCTAAAGCATTTACACAGTCTTTAAAAGATAAATATACTAATGACTATGATGGGTTTTACGATCAACAATTTCATAGTGAATTTGATGAGCTATGGCTTAGAAAAACCGATACAAAATCTGATTTTATTGCGAGAAAGGGTCGTTTTGTTTATCGGGTTGTATATCGTGGAATGGAGTTGACTGAAGACATAATAAACCTAACATTTGCCAAAGTGCCAAATTGATACGAGAGATTCCCTTGACAGCTTCAGTTTAGAAGCTATCAAGGGAATTTTTTAACAACATATGAAGCAGATGATTAATTGTTTATATGTTCCTTTGTTTGTTCTTCCTTTTTCAATTCGTCCCATTCACTTAAATAAAGCATCTCATTTAAATCTAGCGGGTCACCCTCTAATACCGATACAAACTCTAAACTGTTTCCATCTGGATCATAAAAATAAACTGAAGCAGCAGGCATCCAAGTAAATACGATTGGTTCAATCGGTTCTCTACCAAAAAAATCTTCAGCAAGCTTAATATCTCTGTTATCTAACCATTCTATTGATGTTTTTAGTTTTGATAATTGTACGCCAAATGCAAAATGTCGTTTTGTAATATCTTGCCCGGTTGGTACTTCCCATAGACCAAGCATTTGTTCCTTATTTCCGATAAAAAAGAACGCGCATTTTCTTTCACGAATTCGATGCGCTAATTGAAGTCCGAGCTTTTCAAAAAATGCAATGCTTTGATCTAAATCTTTCACTTGTAAATGGGTTTCGTATATACTCTGTATCATCTAAATCACTCCAATTGTTTTTGGTAATTTTGATTTTACAGTTATGTATGCTTATCTCATACGGTAGGAAGAAGTAAAGTAATCTACAACTTCTGACCGATTTGTATTTAAAAATTTCTAACCCTTAGTACATACTTTCCACCAATATTGCCATAAGGGGAATATACTTTTACCGTATAAACACCTGATCCATATTTACTTAAATCCACTGCATATAACCTCTCTTGTGATTTAGCTGTTTCTGATTTACCAATGAGAGTACCGTCAGGAGCATATACTTTGTATTTATAGTTATAGCTATTATGCAGGTTATTTAACCAAAAGTTACACTCCGAACCTTTTTCAACATCTAAATTTACTGTATAACTTTTGTTATTCTCAGTAAGCACATCTTCTACTTGAAGTTCTGCTTCAGCAAATTGCTCACCCGATGTATTCCCCAACTCCACACTTTCTTCTAATAATGTTGATGAAGAAAACAAAATGATAATAATACATATTGCTGCAATCAAACCTGTTATTGGGAGTAAGTTGTACTTTAATCTGCGCTCTCTCTTTTTATTATTTATTTCACTTTCTATTCTTTTCCTAAGTTCGAATTGTCTTTTAGGATCCCAAGAAATACTTTCATCTAAATTTTTTACATCTTTAAAGAGGTTATGATCATGTTGATTACTCATAAACCCATTCTCCCTTCGACAATTCTTGTTGAAGTGCTTTTAGAGCTCTAAGTAAAGTTGATTTAACTTTACTCTCACTCCAACCTAATATTTCACATGTTTCTTTCGTAGACATCCCCTCAATTTTTCTAAGTATGACCACTTCACGATAACTTGGCTTTAACTTACCAAGGGCTTCATACAATTCTTGAAAGCTTTCATTAATCGTAATAGCGCTTTCTAATGTATTGTTAGCTTCTTTCTCTCGATATTGATGACTAAAGTGCTCAAAAATATTGAATTTTTTCCGTCTCATATAATCCATTGTAATATTGTGGGCAATCCTGAATATCCAGCTTTCAACTTTTTCTTTATTTTTTAACTGACCATATGAGTTATAAACTTTTATAAAAGTTTCGTGGGTTAAGTCTTCAGCTGTATGGTAGTCTTTAGTTAATGTAAAAATGAACTTTAAAACCCGCCTACTATACAAGTCATATAGGGAAAGCACTTCATTTTTCTTTTCATCTCGTTGCACTATGTTCCCTCCCTAGTTATTGTCGATCATTCTACATTGTAAATGGTTCGTTTTATATTTATATGAAATGTATAGCTTAAAATATCCTATGCTTATTATTATAATCTTCTTCGTTCATTTATATAAAAATCTTTGTTTTTCGATATATTAAAAGTTAATTCATATATTACATAGTTGAGCCTGTCAGTGTTTGGTAATTATGATATTGAAATGTAAATGATAAGGGCTCTTTTTTAACTTTGTCATTATTTATACAAAATTATGACAGTAAAAAGAAGTATTATATGGATTATCATTATATTTTAGAAGGATATCCGAGTTTATTTAAATGAAAAACAACAATCAATGCAACAACAGCCTTCTTTAATAATACAGTCACAATGGTGTAACGAATTGTCATTTTATGAATATTACATATGATAATTGAATTGTTATAAAAGGAAATAAAAGTTGAAAATATAGCATTCAATAACTAGCTGAATTTTTGAAGTATTCAACGTCACCCAAAGTCTAATTAATCATACGATTGAAGATAAAAGTAAAATCACAAGCTGTTCATACAAAATAGTAATACTTTATTCGGTAAAATAAATTCATTTAAATTGATAACTTCAATGAACATTTTCTGCTAAAAAAATTTAGTATTTCAAAATCTAAGAGAAGAAGGGATTAGCAAATGAACAATAAATTATTCAAGATCATCTCAATCAAGAGGTAAAGTATATTATTGTTGGCTTAGTTTTAGTAGTCGCTTTGGAAATTTATTTTACATTAAGAAAGGGCAAAATTAAAGATGATTTTGAGTAAAACAGTTTTTATAGAGTATAAATAATTGGTCGATAAAAAATAGTTATTTGACCGATAACATTCATATATTAACATCTTATTTATTTGTGAGTACTAAGCTGTCCGGTGTAATATAAGAATAGGGGGGATGTGATGTCATGTATACAATCAGTGAGGTCGCAAAAATATTAGGAGTCAGTGCTCATACATTAAGGTATTATGAAAAAGAGAAAATCATAGAACCAGATCGCAACAAGAATAAAGATAGAATGTATAGCGATGCACATCTTAATTGGCTTCGATTTGTGATGAAGCTAAAACAGACACAAATGCCAATTGCAAAAATTAGAGAATACGCACAATTGTATATTGAAGGAGAGCATACAACGATCGCCCGCTTACAACTGCTCGAAGAACATAGGAGTGAGATTCAAGATCAAGTGAAAACCTTGGTTGACACGGAGAAGATGCTAGAAGACAAAATTAATTCATATAAAAAAATGGTTAGTATGAAACATCTAAGCTCCGTTGCTACTCAAACAAAATCTGAGAAGGATTGACAGGCTCTTTTCGTAAAGGTTGTGCTACCATTACCAAAATAGAACCACAGGAAGTGGTCTTAGACGGTGTGGGGAAAGATGTCACTAACCTTCGTTATTACGTGGTACTTCTTAGGACGAAAAACTACAACCAATACGAAAAGAGCCAATTAATACGAAATCAACCACATGAAAAAACAACAGGGAGCATGCCTGTTGTTTTTAGCTTATAATCTTTTTATAACAATATTAAATCACACACAACTAACAACCTTGAATCTTAAACGTCAAGCTAATGATGTCGACAAGGTTAAATGTAAAAAACCTATGCAAAAACGGCTATAGTTACATAATAAAAGTTATTCCGCTTTCTGGATATGGTCTATTTGCAATACTTTCTTTTCACTAGATGATTGCAATTGGGCTAATTTAACTAAATAGGGTGCGATATTTGCAGGGTCATCACCTGTTGTCACCAAATTCGTTTTCATCGCACCAGGGTTAAAAACGTGTGACGTAATCCCATTTTTATGCTCTTCGTCATCTACAGTATAGGATAATGCTTCAATGGCAGCTTTGCTAGCAGCGTAGGCACCAAAACCAGCAGCACCTTCCTTCGCTAGACCTGAAGTAATGTTGATGATCTGTCCTGACTTTTGACTTCTCATAATTGGTAAACATTCTCGTATCATTAAGAATACACTTGTAGCATTATTAGTTATTTGGTACTCCCATGAATCTAAGGGGCTTTCGAAAATGTGATATTGTTCAAATACTGCCGCGTTATTTATTAATATGTCGATCCGTTCAAATTTAGCTGTAGCTGCCTGTACAAGCATTTTTACGTCAGATTGAGATGAGACATCTGCACGGATAGGCAGAACTTTAACATTATACTGACTTGTGATGTAGCGCTCAACCTCTTCAAGCTTTGCATACTCCCGTCCACAAATGACTATATTAGCTCCACATTTAGCAAAGGCAATTGCAGTTTCTTTCCCTAAACCGCTCCCAGCACCAGTTATAATGACAACTTTCCCATTCATATTTTGCATATCCGTTCCCCTTTTTCATAAATTCCGGAATTCTTATGTGAATGATAGTATATTACACATCGTTTAAAAAGTCAATTTATTCTGAAAATTTATAACATGTTAACAACAGCTATGATCTTCATGAGTATTAATAATACGCAGTAAGGGTATTTTCTTTGATTGAAATGGAAAATTAATGTATACTATATTTAACAGACCGTCGGTCGGTTTGTTTGAAAAGGAGGCTAATAAGTTGGAGTTAAAAGATAAGATTATACAAGCAGCGTTTGGCTTGTTTGCGGAAAAAGGATTTGAGAAAGCAACAGTTTCAGAAATTATTAAGTTAGCGGGCAGTTCCAAAGGGGGATTTTATCATCATTTCAAATCAAAAGATGAAATTCTCGAAGCAATCACCTCGCGATATATAGATGAATTAAAAGCTGATTATGAGAAGCTTCTTCAACATCAACAACGTTCAACTACTGAATTATGGAATCATATTTTTACACAGCTGATCCAATACAAGCTTGGTAAAATTCCTGAATGGCCGAAAATGAGAAAAATCTTTTCATTTAATGGAAATCATATCATTCTTAAAAATTTTGCAAGCCAATTTGAAGTAATGACGACGGAACTATATACACAGCTCATTTTGCAAGGTGTTCGAGAAGGTATTTTTCATGTTAAACACCCAAATATGTTGGCTGGATTATGGTCTAGAGAAATGATTAGGATACTTTCTATATGTAGAAAGCTAATTTTTTCTTCCAATGTCGAAGCATATAAAGAACTTGAAATGTTGTTAGCTTTTAATGAAGATCTAATCAATCGTGAATTAGGTGTTTCTTGTAATGTGATTCAAATTAAAGAAGTAGCCCTTCAATACGTTCAGCAATCTAGAAAGCGGCTTGAGCATAAGGAGGAATTTGATGATTAGATGGTTTCATGAAATAGGAGAGGATGATTTTCAAGCTGTTGGCGGCAAAGGGTACAATTTGAGCAAAATGTATAATCAAGGCTTAAAGGTACCAAATGGTTTTATTATTACTTCAGATGCTTATAATTCATACATTCAACAAAATTTCATAGGAGAAAAAATAAGCAGGATTGTAAAAGAAGAGACGTCAACGAAAGAAAAATCCTTGACTATAAAAGTATTATTCACAAAAGAGTTGTTTTCAATAGAATTGCAAAAACACATTGAAGATCAATTGACTAAAATCTCGAGTGGACGTGTAGCTGTTAGAAGTAGTTCAACTGTTGAAGATTTACCTGGAATGAGTTTTGCTGGGCAATATAGCACATATTTAAATGTAACAACAAAAGACATCATTGACAAAGTTCTATTATGCTGGCAGTCCCTCTGGAATGAAAGAGCAATTGATTATAGAACAAAATATAATGTTACGTCAGATTTTACTCATAGTGTCGTCATTCAAGAGATGATCAACTCAAAGTTATCCGGAATCGTATTTACAGCAAACCCAATTACAGGGAATAGGAATGAGTTATATATAAATGCATCTTATGGGCTCGGAGAAGCGATTGTGAGTGGTGAAGTGAATCCAGACCAGTATACGGTAGCAAAGCCGAATGGAAAGGTACTGATAGAAGAACTATCTTCAAAAGAACGTTTGTGTCAATATGGCGAAGACGGGATTGAATATGTACCAGTAAGGGACGGTTTAAAGAACGGTAGTTCATTGGAAAATCTACACATCGAATTGATTGTGAAAGAAGCCGTTAAGGTGGAGAGGTATTTTGGTAAACCTCAAGACGTTGAGTTTGCTTTTGATCATGACGATGAATTATATATTGTTCAATCAAGAGATATCACTTCATTATTCCCGATAGACAGTTTTGTTCAAGATGAAAAACTTAGAGCATATATATCAGTAAGTACAGTTATGTTAGGAATGAAGGAGCCTTTTACACCGTTAGGATTTGAACTGTTTGGGCATATGGTTCCGACGATTGTAAGCGTGATGACGAGTCGTAATAAGCCTTTGGATGGTGGATTTGTAAAAGAGGCTGGTGGAAGAATATTTGCTGACATCACTTATTTATTAGCAAATAAATTTGTTGGAAAGCAATTTGCGAAAGCTTTTTCTGGAAACGATCTTCCACTTGAAGGTACGATGAATGCTGTATTGAAACATCATGGGAAACAGTTTACTAACCAAGGAATCAAATTTAAAATACCTTGGGGCATTATTAAATATGCTATTAGTATGGTTAAGCCATATGTTGAAGCTAATAAAATCGCTTCCGAAGACAGGTATGAACAGATGAAGAAAATTGGTCATGCTGTAGTTGAAGCACATATGGAGCTTGCATGTTCTCTCCAAACTGTTGAAGAGAAGTTGGATTTTATTATGGATACACTTGTCAACGCATTTAAATTATCTCAGAAGCAATCCTTATATTGTGTGGCATTTGCTAATTTCTCAAAAATTAGTAAGAAGCTCTCGAAAATGTTAGGTTATGATTATGATATCGTTCCGCTAACAAAATCATTCCCCAATTGTATAACTGTTGAATTAGGTATGGAGCTTAATTATTTGGCAAAGTACTTTGATGAAGAGGGGATAGAACCAACAAAAGATCACCCTAAAGTGCGACAATTCTTAAAGGAATTTGGACACAGAAGTACAATAGAATTAGATTTTGGTGTAAAGAGATGGTCGGAGGACCCAACATATATCATAAACTTAATAAAATCGTATATGGTAGATCAAATGTACAATCGGAACATTGAGGAAGTTCTTGGGAATGCGCAAAAAGCAGATCAGTTAATTAATGAAATATACGAGAGAATTAAAGTATTAAAAGGTGAAAGAAGAGCTAGGAAAATGAGGAAGATGATCATTGATTATCGAATAGCTGCTGGAATGAGAGAGTATCCAAAATTTGATATCGTAAGAATGTTGGCACTAGCGAGAGAGGTTATGTTAGAAGTAGGTCAGTTGTATGAACAGCGTGGCTTAATTGATGATGCAGAAGATATCTTTTTTTTAAGGACGCAGGATATAAGAAGTAGGGAGCAATTAAGACCTACCATTCTAGCGAACAAAGAAATATATATAAGGGAGTTTGCTAGAACAACGATCCCTCGCATTGTATTAAATACTGGAGAAACATTTTACTCAGCTCAAAATATTGATCCGCATAGCAAAATCCTGCAAGGTGTTCCTTTATCAGCAGGTATTTATGAGGGAAAAGTAAGGGTTATTTTTGACCCAAATAAAGCTGAGTTATTAGAAGGAGAAATTCTTGTTACAGAAAGTACGAACCCTGCTTGGACACCGTTATTCATGACTGCAAAAGGGCTTATCATGGAGTATGGTGGTCCTGTTAGTCACGGTGGAATTGTAGCAAGAGAATATGGCATTCCTGCAGTTGTCGGTATACCTTCTGCAACAGCAACATTGAAGGATGGACAAATGGTTAGAATTAACGGTGAGACTGGTACGATTGAAATATTAAAACAATAAGATATGAATAATTAACTATGAATTTAGCTTTGTATTCCTTAGGTCCATATTCAGGTTTTACACGAACGTTCTTATCGTAACTTTGCGGCTGCTTTTTAGAAATCACAAGAGCAAAGGAGTTTTTATTCCAATGTCATCGCTTTAAAAAAGTATGAGGAAATGCCATTTAATAAGTGTTTATTTCTTAGAATAACAACAACTGTTGGGGAAATTTCCTAAAAGACAAATGAGTCTTAGGGTGAGTAAGCATGAGCTAATTGCTTCATTTTGAACATCACAACCACTCTAAGATTTTGCTGGAATATGTGATAGAGGGTACCATCGAATGATAGCACCCTCTTATTACCTACTTTTTTTCGTTCTTATCTTCTAATAAAATAGCAATGATTTTTCCGTGGTCTGTATTGTCAATGAAGCCCGCAAATAATTCCTTTTGAGGACCGTATGCATATACTGGCACTTCTTCACCAGTATGTCCACCTGTCGTCCAGCCAGATAGAGAACGAGTATTTACGATAGCTTCGATAGCATTGTCAATAACAGTAAATGTATCTTCTTCAGCATTAGCAGCATCTTTTACAGATTGTATTTCTTCTTCAGTTAATTCTAAATCGATGTACTTGCTTAAGGCTTTTTCTACTTCTAGTCCTTCAACAATTTCATTAGCAATGTAATCAGGAGTTTTCTTAAATGCTTTGATCGGCTCAACGAAGAAATTATAAACACCGTTAGCTCCGATAGAGAATCCTCCAGTTGAATGGTCAGCTGTCACAACAACAAGTGTGTCACCATCTTTTTTCGCAAACTCAATCACTTCTTTAAAGGCATTTTCAAAATCTTGCATTTCACTCATGGCTGCGACGATATCATTATCGTGACCCGCCCAATCTATTTGACTTCCTTCTACCATTAAGAAAAAGCCGTCTTTATCCTTGCTTAAGCGCTCAATTGCTGTTTTTGTCATATCTTGTAAAGAAGGAATATCAGCAGTACGGTCAATCATTTTGTCCATACCTTTCGGAGCAAATAAACCTAGGATTTGGTCATTTTTATCTTTTAACAATTCATCACGTGTTGTAACATAACTATATCCATCCTTTTGGAATAGCTTAGTTAAGTTGCGGTCTTCGCGATCGAAGTATGATGTGCCGCCTCCGAGCAATACGTCCACTTTATGCTCTCCGTTAATGAGGTCATCATAATAATCATCCGCGATTTGATCGTAATTCTTTCTAGATTCATCGTGAGCAGCATATGCGGCGGGTGTAGCATGATTGATTTGCGATGTAGCTACTAACCCTGTTGCCATACCACCTTCTTTTGCTTGCTCAAGAACTGTTTTTACATCTGATTTATCATTATCTACAGCAATAGCGCCATTATATGTTTTTATACCACCAGACATTGCTGTTGCAGCTGCAGCAGAATCAACAACATTTTCTTCATGATCGTCTGGGTATGTAGTTTGTAATCCTACTAAATATGGATCAAAAGCAGTTTTTTCATATTGCTCTATGTCTGGATTATCATTCATATAACGAAGGGCTGTCATATAAGGAACACCCATTCCGTCACCGACCATAAAGATCACATTCTTTACTTTGCCATTTTTTGATGAGGCTGCATTAACAACTTTTTCTTCACCCTGCAAAAGACCGATACTGCCTACTGTTAATGTACTAACAAGTGCAATAGGTAACAGTGACTTCTTCCAATTCCATTTTTTCATAACATTATTTCCTCCCTATATGTTTGATCATATAATAGTTTAAGAGAAAAATGTAAAAGAGGTATTGATAAATTACTAACATTTAGTAAATAAAATGTAAATTGGTAAAATAATGGGATGTTAATGATCGAAAAATGACTAATGGTGAAACGTACTTTAAAAGAGAATACTAATCAAGGAGGATTACCTTTGTTTAACAGTAATGTTGTTAGTAAATACTTGTAATTCATCATCTTGCTTTCAAGTTTATTGAAAAAAGACAAGAAAATTTTTTTCAGCCGTATCTTTTTTTTATCGTTATTCGTTTTATATATTGAGAGGTGCAAAAAGGAGGAGTAGATGTGTACACAAATGCTAAATCTTGCACGAACTTGGACGATCAACATACAGCCTTGTCATTAAATGAATTAGAAAAGAATTATGAGAAGCTAACAAAATACTGTTATTTTCTTTCTCAAAATAGTTGGGATGGAGATGACCTTGTACAAGAAACTTTGCTCAAAGCACTACAGCGGTATAAGGATTTGCCTGATGTGAATTCCGCATTGTTAAATAAAATAGCTTATCATCAATGGATTGATAGTTGTCGAAAAAGAAAGCGTGAAACAATTGAATCTACTCCGGAAACGATTGTTACTGACGTTGATCACTTAGAGCATTCTTTAGATATCATCCAAAAATTGGTGTCAAAATTAACACCGAAGCAAGCAGTCGTTTTTATCTTAAAGGAAGCATTTCAATATCAAATTACTGAAATTGCAAATGTTTTAACAACGACAGAAACGGCTGTTAAAAGTATACTTCATCGTGGAAAAAAGCGGATAAAAAACATTTCACTTGATGAACCATTGTCACCAGTTCATTGCTTATGGCCAGAGCAAGAACAAGAACAGTTAATCACTTCTTTTTATTTGTCATTAAAAATGCAAGATCCTGAAATACTTATCCGCGTGATTCCAAGTATTGGTTCTCTAAGTAGTGATAGTGAAAAATCGGTATGTAATAGTATGTTGATACGTCCAATATCCTCTCGGGCAGGCATAGTTTCTATGGCAGCATAGATAAATATGATGATGGAGGAAAGAAATGAGTACAATACCTTATGTCATTGAACAAACAAGTCGTGGAGAGCGTTCCTATGATATATATTCAAGGCTTTTGAAGGATCGTATTATTATGGTTAGTGAAGAAATCAATGACCATATGGCTCAAAGTGTAGTAGCACAGCTATTATTTTTACAAGCTAATGATGAAGAGAAAGATATTTCACTCTATATTAACAGTCCAGGTGGTTCGACTTCAGCCGGTTTTGCAATTTTTGATACGATGCAATATATCCAACCTGATGTACGAACGATATGCACTGGTATGGCGGCATCCTTTGGTGCAATGCTTTTACTTGGTGGAACAAAAGGGAAACGTTATGCGCTTCCAAATAGTGAAATCATGATTCATCAGCCTTTAGGAGGTGCAAAAGGTCAAGCGACCGATATAGAAATTTCAGCTAACCGAATTGTCAAGCTTCGATCACATATTAATCAAATCATTGCTGATCGGACGGGACAATCACTCGATAAGGTGTCTAGAGATACAGATAGAGACAATTTTATGAGTGCAAAAGAAGCAAAGGAATATGGGCTTATTGATGACATCATTAGCTAATCAGCAAGTGGATGAGAAATTTCTTGACACCAAAATAAATATCCATTAATATACTTTTTAATAAAAGCACACAAAATTTGATGACGAGAACAAGTAAACTAAATGAACCGTCCTCCAGAGAGCTAGTAGGTGCTGAAAGCTAGCGTTCGGACTTTAGTTGAACAATCATCTCCGAGAAGTCAAGCTGAATGAAGTAAGCTTGAACGGATTTCCCCCGTTAATAGGAACACGTATGATTGTACGTTGCTAAGTGCTATTGACCGGCGTCGATAGAAAAAGGGTGGTACCGCGGATACCCCGTCCCTTATAGGGATGGGGTTTTTTGTGTGCTTTTAGGCTCTTTTCTTTCGTATCCATTGTTACGTTTATAAAGGCTCTTTTCATAAGCTTTGTTGTTATTTTTACTAAATATGGACAGTATGAAGTAGAAAAGATGGTACGAACTCTAGAAGTATTGGCCCTATAAATCTAAGAACGAAAAGCAACAATCAATGCGAAAACAGCCTTATTAAATTACAACAGTCAATCATGGTATGAAGATGCCATGAAACTTTCAAAACGAAAACAATAATACGAAACAGCCAAAATTAAAAGGAGTGGTACTGTGAGAAAGGTTGATGTGAAAGAACAAGCAAGCAATAGAGAAAAGAGAGTCCAGCAACGTTGGAAAAAAGAGGGTACTTTTAAACAATCAATTAGCAACAGAGAAGAAAGCACAAGCTTTGTTTTTTACGAAGGACCGCCCACTGCAAATGGCTTACCCCATGCAGGGCACGTATTAGGTCGTGTTATTAAAGATTTAGTCGCACGTTATAAAACGATGGCTGGATATAAAGTGTTACGCAAAGCAGGATGGGATACACATGGCTTACCTGTAGAATTAGGTGTTGAAAAGCAATTAGGAATATCAGGTAAGCATGATATCGAAAAATATGGGATCGAAAAATTTATAAACAAGTGTAAAGAAAGTGTATTTGCTTATGAACAACAATGGAGCACCTTTACAGAACTAATTGGTTATTGGGTGGATGTAGAGGATCCGTATGTGACATTAGAAAACAGTTATATCGAAAGTGTATGGCATATTCTTGGAACGATTCATGAGCAAGGCCTTTTATATAAAGGACATCGTGTGTCACCATATTGTCCTAGTTGCCAAACATCGTTAAGCTCCCATGAAGTTGCACAAGGGTATAAAGATGTAAAGGATTTAAGTGTAACTGTTAAATTTCCTATCAAAGATCGTGAACATGAATATCTTCTTGGTTGGACGACAACACCTTGGACGCTTCCTGCAAATGTTGCATTAGCTGTTAATCCTCAAATAACCTATGTAAAAGCTAAAAAAGGTAAAGAGGTGTATTACGTAGCAGAAGCATTGGCTGAAAATGTACTACAAGATAATTATCAACTTCTCTCAAGAATGAAGGGGGATGAGCTAGTAGGAATAGCCTATGACGCCCCATTTGACAACGTCCCTGTAGAGAAAGGTCATATTGTTATTGAAGCGGATTTTGTAACTGATAGTAATGGAACGGGTGTCGTCCATATTGCACCAGCATATGGAGAAGATGATTATCGCGCTGCACAACAATATGAGTTAAGCTTCGTGAATGTAGTTAATGAATCAGGACGTTACACAGATGACCTTCCGATGTTTGCAGGGAGGTTTGTGAAAGATTGTGATGTAGATATTATCAAATATTTAGCAGCAAACAATCTTTTGTTTCATAAGCAAAAATATGAGCATAGCTATCCTTTTTGTTGGAGGTGTGACTCACCGTTACTGTACTATGCGACAGATAGCTGGTTCATTAAAATGACTGCTGTGAAGGATCGCCTACTCAGTAATAACGAACAGGTGACATGGCACCCAGAACATGTGAAGCACGGAAGGTTCGGCAAATTTTTAGAAAATGTTGTTGATTGGAATATAAGTAGAAATCGATATTGGGGAACGCCTCTAAACATTTGGACATGTGAACAGTGCGATCAACAATTTGTCCCAAAAAGCATTCAGGAGTTGCAAGCGAACAGTGTAGAGCATGTTGATAAAGATTTGGAACTGCATAAACCTTATGTTGACGATGTGAAGGTTGAATGTCGAAGTTGTGGGGGCAATATGAACCGTACTCCAGAGGTGGTAGATGTATGGTTTGACAGTGGCTCAATGCCATTTGCCCAACACCACTACCCATTTGAGAACGGAGAATTGTTTAAAGATCAATTTCCTGCTGATGTTATTGCTGAAGGTATCGATCAAACTAGAGGTTGGTTTTATAGTTTGTTAGCAATCTCAACATTATTCACAGGAAAAGCTCCATATAAAAGAGTACTTTCACTTGGTCATATTCTCGATGAAAATGGCCAAAAGATGTCTAAAAGTAAAGGGAATGTTCTTGATCCGCTAGAATTAATTGAAGAATTTGGTGCGGATGCGTTAAGGTGGGCGCTTATAGCAGATAGTGCTCCTTGGAATTCAAAGCGTTTTTCGAAAGCAGTCGTAGCGGAAGCTAAGTCTAAACTCGTTGACACGTTTGTAAATGTGCATAGTTTTTATACGCTATATGCGAGTATTGATCAAATCTCACCTAATTTATTTACCGATGTTCACTATACGACCCTAGATCATTGGGTGTTATCTCGCTTAAATAGTACGATTCGAGAAGTTAAGTTGTATGTTGACGATTATCAATTCACCTTAGCTGCAAGGTTATTGAGTACTTTTATTGATGAAGTTAGCAATTGGTATGTAAGAAGATCGCGTCACCGTTTTTGGCGAGAAGGACTGGACGATGATAAACTAGCTGCTTATGCGACGCTTTATGAAGTGCTAACGAAAAGCAGTCAATTGTTAGCTCCGTTTACTCCGTTTGTTGCAGAGGATGTCTTTGAAAACTTGACGGGAGAAAGTGTACACTTAAGCGATTATCCTGAAGTGGACGAAACAATCATTAATAATCAGCTTGAACTTGAAATGGATGCAACACGTCAAATTGTTGAACTCGGAAGGCAAGCTCGGAATAATGCAGGATTGAAAGTGAAACAACCACTTCAAAAGCTTATTATCATGACCAAAGATGAGAAGTTCACACGGTTACAAAGTCATACTGACATCATAAAAGAAGAATTAAATGTTAAAGTGATCATGAATGAAAGTGATGAGAGTCAATATTTTCATTATTCCTTAAAGTTGAATTTTAAAAAAGCTGGATCTAAATATGGCAAATACAGTAGTCACATTCATCAGCATCTTCAAAGTCAATCAGCAAATGAAGTGGCAGACCTGTTAGAAACGAAAGAACTTACTGTGGAAGTGGATGGTAATAAGTTTGAGGTCAGTTTAGAAGATATCATTGTTGAAAAATCAACAGTTGGCGAATATCAAATGGCAGAAGGGGCTTCAGTTACGGTTCTTCTGGATACACAATTAACAACTGAGCTTTTACATGAAGGGAAAGTTCGTGAACTCATTCGTGCGGTTCAAGAATATCGTAAGAAATTATTGTTGCCTGTTGAAAAAAGAATCGATATTTCACTGCAGCTTGATGATGAAATGCTACAAGCAGTGAATAGCTTTGAACATTTATTACGTGAGAATTTATTAGTGAACGAACTTGAATTTGTTGAATCGTTAACAAAATATGAAGAAGTAAAGGTAGGAAATGATACGGCTCGAATTGTTATTAAGTAAAATAGGTAGCTAAACTGAAATCAGTTGCTATCTTTAAAAATCGGAACAGCTATAAGAGGTTTGATGGAAAAGGCTGTTTTCGTATTAAGTGTTGCTTTGCGTCATAAGAGCTAAACACGAATATCACTAACGTTCTCGTGGCATCTTTTCTACTGTACAATGATGACGAAAATATAAAGTCACTTCTTATGGTACAAATTTGTTAATAAAAGCATCAAAGTTTATGGAAAGAGCCTAGGACAAAGATGTGATATTGTGTTTATACCTTGATTATGGGGCAAGTCACTCATATTTATTGAAAGCACAAGATCAGGTGGAGAAACTAGCCATCTGATTTTTGCTGTTTACCGTAGTATATAAGAAATGTAGAGAATGGGATAGAACTTTGTTAATATCTTCTATTACCTTAAAGCTTAGCTATATATAAGATGATCATGCAAGTATGGTTCGGAGTATTTATTTACTTACATGTAAGAAACGATTATAATTAAAATTTGTGAGCATTGAAATCCAATTAAAAAAAGAGAGATGCAAATAAAAACCTAGTAAGCTTTTTTGTACTAGAGCTAAATCATACAATCTAGCAAAAGTTACAATGGATATATTATTAAGATCGATAAGGTCGTAATTGAAGGGGAAAATGAAGCTTTATGATAGAATTTTTTCAAGAAATATTTAATAGCTATGCATCATTTTTTTCACTAGAAGCAATTAAACAAGTCGTATCAGATCCTACTAATTGGACTATTATCGGTAGTTTAATTATTTTAGAAGGTTTATTATCTGCCGATAATGCGTTAGTTTTAGCGGTTATGGTCAAACACCTTCCTGAAAAGCAAAAGAAGAAAGCTTTATTCTATGGTATTCTTGGTGCTTATGTGTTCCGCTTTATTGCGATCGGCTTAGGTGTCATTTTAATTAAAATTACGTGGGTAAAAATTCTCGGTGGAGCATATTTGCTTTGGCTTGCGATTTCCCACTTTATTAAGAAGCATAGCGAAAAAAAAGTGAAAAACAAGAAAATGGGCTTTTGGAGAACAGTGCTTGCTGTGGAGCTCATGGACATCGCTTTTAGTATTGATAGTGTTATAGCTGCCTTTGGTGTCTCAAGTGAGATTTGGGTTATTTTTATCGGTGGTATGTTAGGCGTATTAATGATGCGTGGTATTGCTCAAGTATTTTTAGCGCTTATAGAGCGTATACCTGAGCTTGAAACAGCTGCATTTGTATTAATTGCCATTATAGGTCTAAAAATGCTTGCTGCTGCCACTTTAGGCATCCATGTCGAAGAAGGACTGTTTTTTGGAATTTTATTAGCGGTATTTGGTGTCACTTTTATCATTCATTATATAAGAAAAAACTCCAAAGAAGTAGAAGTTAGTCACGATATTAAGGAAATGAAATAAATAGGATGATCCAGCATTGAAAAATAGCAATGTTGGATTTTTTTAATTGAGTAAACAATGTTTATACATTATCAGTTACATTTTGATTCTGAAGAGCAGAACAGCGATAGATGACATAATAAGATGATGCATATAATATCTATTGTTTGTATCACCTTATTAATGTGTTTTTTCATCAGTTGTTAGTTTTTTTATTAAGGAAACCACTCAGGTGATGTATCATTTTGGACCTTTCAAGGTTAAGTTGTATTTGCTGTTCAGCTAGTTTTTCTACGATTAAATCTTCAATTTCATCAGTTGTTTTACCAGTAGAAATAATTCCAAGCTTATTGGCGTATTCATTTAATGGAGCTGAAATTGAAGCTGATTTAAATATTTTTGGTGCAAGTTTCATGTTCTCTCTCTCCTGAGTATGATTATATGTTCACGTACAGATCTAATTAATACATGTTCATTTTGTATAGAAGCAATCTTCACTATAGGAAGTAGAAGGTTGCTTCTATCATAAGGTGTTAAATTTCAATATTCATTGTGGGAATTCAGTAGGAATCCAGTTTGCGATTCTATTAATTTTCCGTTTTACTCTTCTCTGTTTCATTTTCAATTTCGTTGACTAAATTGACTATTTCTGTACCTACTAAACCCTCTGTATCAATATCTAATTCCATTGCTTTCTTTAGAGCATTATCCAGATCAACAACCCAAGATGGAAAGAATTGAGTTAATATTTTTGAATGTACTGTTCTTAATATTGTATAATTCATATCGCCTTTCTGTTTGTTTTCATCATGGTCTGTTGCAATTCCCGGTATTTTTACATATTCATCTTCAAGTAATCGATACACTTCAGCTTTAATTTCTTCATCAGATTTATTAGTCAAATCTATGCCGTTATTTTGAAAGGGCGCTGGATCAATATCATAGGCATCCTTAAGTGCTGAAATACTGTTCTGAATTGTTTCGTTTAAATTATCTTGTACTTTTTCACTGTACTCATTTCTTAACTGTGATTCTGTTTTACCATTAATATCAATACCAATTTGTTCTGCATCAAATTCGACCATTGATATTCGATAGTCCTCATCTAATGCCTTTTGAATTTCTTCGTCTGATTTACCTTCAATATCAATGCCACGCAAAATAGCGTCATCGCGCATAGAAAACTCATCAGAGTCAGCTACATTTAAGCCATTATAGCCTGCAATAATCTTCCTATACTCATCTTTTGAAAGAGTGTTATTATAATAGTCATAAATCTTGCCATCTTCAAAGTAGATGATGACATTACCTCCAACATCTCGTAACTCTTTTCTTTCTGTATCATATTCAAGAGCCTGCCTTGTAAAGAGCCATTGAAGTTTTGAAACATATTCTTTTGCGGCAGAATTCACTTGTGGCATAAATAACAAACCCGTCAGAATGACGAAAAAGGAAGCAGCCACCGCCCATTTGCTGTAGAAGTGCTTTAACTTTTTCTTTCTTTTTACAACCTGTTTTTCAAAGTTGATTGTACTCTCCTCTGTATATGAAGATTGTTGCTCCGCTAATTTCTCTTCAAATATACTCCAAGCTTCTTTCACTTCTCTTTGTTCATAAGTAATTGGTGAATAATTATTTAATGCATTTTCCATTAATTCGTTAAATGATTGTAATTGATTCACTTTACCTTTACAAGTATCACAACTTACTAGATGTTGCTCACATCGTTTTCGTTCGTACTGTTCTAGTTCATCATCTAAATATGCTTGTAAAAATTCCTCATTATAACAGTTCACAGTTCTCCCCCCATTGTTGCTCATATAAGTGCTTAAATTTTTTTCTTGCTCTTGATAGTAGTTTACCTACCGATTTTTCATTAATATTCAAGCTACTTGCGACTTCTTTATAACTGAAGCCCGAGTATTTCATCATTAAAAGTTGACGTTCACGTTCATCCATAATGTTAAGAGTCACATGTACATTTGAAATATCATCTCTTTGTATAAACTGATCCTCTGAAGAAGATATTTGATCATTTATACTGTTAAACTCTTTTCTCATGCGCTCATACTCCCTCTTTTCAGAACGAATATAATTATATGAAGCAAACATTGCTGTTTTTCTTAACCATGCGGGTATATGCTCAATTTTTTTCCAATCTGAGTTATATAAGTTTATAAATACATTTTGAGCAAGCTCTTCTGCCACTGTTCGATCATGAATAATTTGAATGATTTTATTTACAACTAATGAGTAATTCGATTCGTATATTTGAGTAAACTGTTGTTCTATTGCCACCGATTCCACCTTTTCTACATCTATTTTGCTTTTATGCTTTCCTTTTGAGCTAAAAATAACCTTTCACTCATAAGTAACCAACAAACACTATTTTGTGACACTAGATTTAGTGGAATGTACTGGGAAAATTCAGTTTTGATAAAGTTTACAGTTTATTTATATTTACGTTTATCTTACGTGAAAAAATTATTATATATTTGACGCTGCTTTTTATTTCCATATTTTTAAAATTACTATGTAAAATAAAATCATATAAAATAGGATAGAGCTTGGTAATTCTATTTAACATATTAATAGTGCTAGAAAATCACTGTACAATAAACAAAAAAAATTCAATAGTTTTTTGTCACAAAAAAACCTTCGTGGTTACTATATTGGTGAAAGGGCAAAACGTTTAAGGCTACCAACCTAGCAACAGGATGGATACGATGAAGCTTCATTATAGACTAAGTGTTACTTAGAAAAGTAGTAAGAATAAAAATTAATGAAGATTCATTGTATTTTGGATGCTATGGTCTAGACGTAAAAGGCTCTTAACAAAATAAAGGAAGGTATATACATGAAGAACACAAAGAAATTTATCGCAGCAGCCTCACTTTCAGCTCTCTTAATTGGTGGAGGCTACACAGCATTAAACACAGAAGGAGTACCACAAGTTTCGGCTAGTGTAAAAGCGAGTGATGCTATTACTATTCCAGAAGATACAATAGAAAGAAATGGTTTGTTTTATGATGGAGAAAGTAAAACGATCTTTAATATTGCAAAGGAAGTTCTAGTCCAATTTAAGGATGGGAAAATATACGATGGAGATGGGAAAGAGCTATCCAGAACACAGTATGACAATATCAGAGAGGGTAAAGCATTATCAATGGTATCAGCAGGAGAAAATCCTCTAATTGATGAAGCATACATTGCTGGAATTAATCCGGTAGGGAAAACAAACAGAGAAATCTCAGATGCATTACATGAAAATCATGAATGGCTCTCCTTAAGATATGAAGCGAAAAAGTTTGGGATAGATATAAAAAATCTGACTGCTGATGAGATTAAAGCTGAAGTTGATAAAACAAGACTTGACTACATTCAAAATCATTTTCAGGAAGGTATTAAAAAATTAAAGAAGGCTTATGAATTAGATCCTGAAGTTTACCAAAATGTTGGGATAGATTTAACGGATAAAACAGATGAAGAAATTAAAGATCTAATTTCTACGATATTTGATAATGCATCTGTAAAGATACCTCTTTCAGAAGGACGAGCACTGAGTCTTTGGACGAATGCATTTGAAATTATAGATAGATTATTTTTGGATCATCAACTGCACAGGTGGAATCAAATATTAGCTGAAGCTGAAGAACTAGGTGTAGAGACATCTGGTCTAAGTACTCAAACAATTATTGGCTTAAATCATTCAATGAAAACTGCAATCGAACAAGGAATGGACATCGAAGGGAAAACAAGTCAAGAAATTTATGATATGGTACAAGAAGCGGCACTTAAACAAAGGATGAAAGAAACAGGTAAAAAGGAAGAAGAGCTTCTTGAAGAAAGACCATAAAAACATTAACAGACGCAAAACATCTAAATCCAATGGTTTAGGTGTTTTTTGTATTTTATTATTTTTTCGGTTATGTGTAGTGGACTTACAAAAACATATTTTAAAAGTGCGTTCATGACAAATCGACCATAACGTTTGACTAACATAATAGTTTGTCATTTTGTGAATTTCATAAAGTCATTATTTTTAAGTGAAATTCATAATTTTCTTAAAATTATTTGTTAAATATATTCTAAATAAATTATACTGTTATAAAGAAGGATGTTTTCATTTATAAAATAGAATAAGATATACAAAAGAGCTAAAAAAGAAAGATTCGAAAGGGATGAGTCAGTTGCTTTCTCACTTTGAGCATCAGGGAGTACAAGTAGTCCAATCGACCGTGTCTTTTATGAACGTCAATTTAAAGAGCTACTTATATTTGATTGATCGTTTACTTATTGATACAGGACCAAGCAGTAATCAAGAGAAATTAAAACAATACATTAAAACAACCCCATTTACTAAAATTGTTCATACACATCATCACGAAGATCATACGGGATTGTCACAATGGATACAAAAAAGATATAATGTACCAATGTATATTCACGAGTCAGGTATAGAGGATTGCATTCACGTAAAACCTATTCCATTGTATAGAAAGTTATTTTGGGGGAATAGGAAGCCTTTTACACCTCAAGCAATCCCTCCAATGATAGAAACAGAGAATTATAAATTTGAAATTATTCATACCCCAGGTCATGCTCATGATCATATCGTGTTATTTAATCAGGACAATGGTTGGTTATTTAGTGGTGATCTATTCTTAATGTCACGCCCAAAATCTATGTTCTCATTTGAATCCGTACCTGTGATAATTAGCTCAATTAGAAAAATACTAACATATGATTTTTCAACAATGTTTTGTTCACATGCAGGTGTAATAGAAAATGGGAGAAGTAAAATGGCAGCAAAATTAGCTTATTTAGAAGAAGTACAGGATAAAGTACTATCGCTACATGAAAAAGGTATGTCACCAAAAAAAATTCAAAAACAGCTTTTTCCGAAAAGAACTCCTCTTAATTATTTTTCCTTATTTGAAAATTCATCATCGCATATCGTACAGTCAATTCTTAATGAAGAGAAGTTGTTAGGCTAATTCAAGTCTGAATTGGCGAGAAAATATAGATTATGTACTTTAATTGATTGGTTATTTTGTAAATCATGATTTTAATATTTATGTAAATAATTGATCCTAAGTTTGTAACATGAGAATTGATTTTATATGTTCATCATCATTTTACAGAAGAAAAGATGTCACGATTTTCTAATATGAAAACAGCCGATGTGTTTGCTAAAACAGTAACATCGGCTGCTTTGTTGTGGTTGTTGTTAAGTTATTCCCACTTAAACGTGAAGCTCGCCACGATAAATGCACCTATTAGCCAACCGATCAAGATGATCGCTTCTAGCCCCATAGTTGACAGTGACGCACCTACATTCATAATTTCACGTAACGCTGTGCTCAAATGTGAAATAGGAAGCAATTTAACAACAGGCTGTAAAAAGTCAGGCATATTGTTAATTGGGAAAAATACGCCTCCTAAAAATAGCATAGGAAATGATAGAAAGCCTGCAATTGGAGCTGCACTTTCTGGTGTTTTGGCAATTCCGGCAATAATAAAGCCAATAGCCATAAATGCTAACGTTCCTAAAATGACAAATAAGGTGAGGTTAAGCCATGAGCCACTTACTTGAACATCAAAAACGATATTTCCAATGAGCAAAACAATCATTGCTTGTAAGCCATTAAGTAATAATCTTGCTGTTATTTGTGCAGCAATAAAAGTAGAAGCCTTAAGTGTTGTGCCTTGCATTCTACGTAAAATGCCTCGTTCTCTCCATGCTGAAATTTGTCCTGCAACACCGTTCATGTTGTTACTCATTATCATCATTGCTACGATTCCTGGTACAAGAAAATCAATATACTGTAGATCTAAGGCTTCAACACCTTGTGCTTCTGTCACTACGACAGGATGATAGTCAACCATTTGCTTACTAATTCCATCAACTACACTATCAACAAGTGTTAGGCCAATTTGAGAAACTGCAAAATTTGTTTCATTATAATATACTGGGATCTGAAATACAGGTTCATCTTCATTTACTTCGGTCATACTTTCAGAAAAACCTTCAGGAATAATGACTACAAGCTGAAAATCACCTTTTTTTAATAAATCTAAAGCGTCTTCCTCGGTAATGTCTTGCTCTAATTGAATCGTTTCATTGTTTTCAAAAACTGCAATAAATTCGCGACTCTGCTCCGATTTCTCTTCATCTATAATCGCTAATGAAAGAGAGATGCTATTGCCTGATCCGAGGAATGAGCCGAGCATGAGCATGAGAAATACAGGGAAAAATAATGTCCAAAATAATACTTGCCGATTACGTGCAAATATGCGAAGCTGAGCTAAAGTTAATTGCCAATACGCTTTCATTCCTCTCTCAAACTCCTTCCTGTCATATGTATAAACACATCTTCTAATGTGGCGGTTCTCGTTTGTAAGTCTATTAATTCAAGATGCTCATTTGAAGCTGTTTCGATGAGGCTAGTTAACGTGTTTTGTAAATGATCTGTATATAGAACATACACATCTTCTCGTTGACCAACTTGTTTGACGCCATCGATGTGTGAGAAATCTGTCCCATTTCCACCTTGTAGTCGAAATTCAATGGCACTATCTGATTGAAGGTTCTTTACTAAGTTCGGAGGTGTATCTAATGCGATTAAATGACCTCGGTCCATGATAGCAATACGATCACATAAGATATGAGCTTCATCCATATAATGGGTAGACAGCATAATGGATTTACCTCTTTCTTTTAATTTAAGAATAATGTCCCATAAGGTTCTTCTTGCTTGTGGATCTAATCCTGTTGTCGGCTCATCAAGGAATAAAATTTGCGGATCATGAATTAATGCTAACGCGATTGCTAGACGTTGCTTTTGTCCACCAGACAGAGCTTTAACTCGATCATTTTTCTTTTCAGTCAAAATCATCTCGTCTATTAATGCTGGAATTGAGACGTTAGTAGAGTAAAAACTTGCATATAGCTCTAAAATCTCCTCAACTTTAAGTAACTCAAATAATGAAGTTGATTGTAGTTGAACACCAATCACATTTTTAACCTTTTTCATTTCTTTTTTTATATCAAAACTTGCAATTGTTGCTGTGCCATCATCTGGTTTACGTAGGCCGACTAACATCTCCATCGTTGTTGTTTTACCTGCACCATTCGGCCCTAATAAGCCGAATACTTCACCTTTATAAACATTGAACTCCACGCCGTTGACAGCGGTGAAATCCCCATACCTTTTCACAAGTTTTTGAACTTCAATAATTGGTGCTTGTTCCATGTATGTGCCCTCCTCGCTAGTACTAGTGAAACTCCCATAAATATTATTGTAGCATTTTCCTAATATGGATACGATTGTTTTGTTTTTTACACAATAAAAGCATGTGTTGACTAGTTTATTTTTACAATAATCTTCTAATCTAGAATGATCAGATGTATAATTCATTTAAAACTAGTGAGGAAAAAATTATATGGAAGAAAGAATCAACGATGCCGATGAATTTGGGCACGTAAATGAGGTAAAGAAGCTTAAACGTATACTATCTGTAAATGATAGAAACCGGATTATTAAAAGTATAAGGAAAGAAGCTAGACCAGATACGTATTATTACGTCATGGTTGTTTTGTCATGTTCAGTAGCAACATACGGTTTATTATCAAATAGTACCGCGGTAATTATAGGTGCCATGTTAATAGCACCGTTGATGAACCCGATTCTAGGTAGTGCACTTGCCTTGATTAACGGGAATAACAAACTATTGCGGGTGACGATGAAAGCAGAGTTTATCGGGGCGTCAATTGCTATCATCTTGTCAGCATTATTAACTTTGCTACTACCAGTATCAGATTTAACACCAGAAATTCTTGCTAGAACAGAGCCTACATTAATTGATTTAATTATTGCTTTAGCTTCCGGGGCCGCAGGGACGTATGCGATATGCTATCGATCAGGTGCTACATTACCTGGGGTGGCGATAGCTACCGCGCTAATGCCGCCATTATGTGTAGTTGGAATTACGATTGCCAAGCAAGAATTTCAATACGCTGCAGGTGCATTACTATTATTTCTTGCAAATATGGTAGCAATTATTGTGATAGGGATTATTATTTTTAAAATTGCTGGATTTACTAATCCGACGCTATCAAATTATTTAAACATATCCGTTAACGAAGAACGCAAAACATTGTTTAGTAGACTAGTAACGAATAATATCATTTATCCATTTACATTGCTCGTTTTAATTTGTATTCCATTGATCATATTTATGGCGAATTCTATAGAGGCGGACAGGACAGAGAAAACAATTAGGAACGCATTAGAAGAAGGGTTAACAGTACTCTCACCTGAATCAAAGATTGTGTCCGCTGAATTTAGCAAAGAGGAAAATGAATATATAATTAATACAGAACTAAATACTGAAAGAGTCATCTATCCAGAGGATATTCGCAAGCTTGAGAATAGTTTGGAATATAAGTTAGCTTCACCTGTAAAGTTGGAAGCAGATGTGACACTCGTTCAAAAAGTAAGTAATGAGAGTTCCACTAATGCTTTTCAGTCGTTATTCCCAGAACCTGAAGAAAAAATCGTTGAAGTCATCGAAACAGGTACACCTGAAGAAGTTATCGAACAAGTAGTATCAGAAAAACTCCTATTATTTGAAGGTACCGCACTTGAAGATTTTATGTTTCAGTATCAACGTGGGACAGGGGCATATTTAGTTGAACTGACTATTGACGGGGGTTCCATATTAGATGATCAATTTAAGAAAACGATTGAAAGTGTCTTAGAAAGTAAGCTCAAAAGAAAGGTCATGGTCGTTTTGCGGTATAACGAGCCGGTAATTGATGAAGAGCAAGAAGTGGAGGGGAGTGTAAAAGAGGATTCGGAAGTGAAGGAAGAAGAAACTGAAGAGTCTGTTTCAGAAGATCAAACAAATGATGCATCGTAATCTTCTGTATAAATCTTATGAACGCTTTTTTCGGGCATAATGGTTTTGCTCTTATCGGTCAATTTCATAGTTTTATGGGTCAAATTTGCATGTTTATCAGTCTTTCGCCAAAATCAACAAATGGACTTACCGTTATTGGTAAGTCCATTTGTTGAACTACTATGTAATTAATCATTAAAAGATACTAGTCAACACCCATTCTTCTATTGTTTACAATGATACTATACGATTTTTATAAACACGCCTTCACGAAACTTGCGTGCTGCGTGGTCATTAAGTTGTGCTACCGACGAGGAGAGTCCTGATGCTTTGTTGATAGAATCGTCCATAACAACAGCTGGGTCAATGAGTCTTGCTTTATGTTTTCCATGAATATCGTAATGGGTATTATTGAGCTCTAACTTCACATTGCTATTGATTTGTTGTAGGATTGCCAGTACTTCAGCATTATTACTGTTGGTTAGTTTACTCAATAGGGTGTAATCATCGTCTAATAAATCATCTGATGTTATTAATTTATGTTGTAAGGAGATTTTTATAGCTTTGCTTAAAAGATGGTAGCTATAAACATTTTCTGGACTCATGAAAAAATCAATGACTTCTTTATAGTATGTTTCAGTAAACCAAACGGCACTTTGAAGTGATTTTACACAGATTTTATCTTCTTTTATAACTAATGAATTCAAAAAATTGTTTATTTCATCCTTTGAAATATTAAAATAACTATGCATATCTCGAAGTGTATAATCGATTCTATCGGCACATAGATCTGGTAAAGGCTGTTCTAATATTGACCATTGTTTTATGGGGAAGAGTATCTTTCTATAGTCATGCCCATAGTTTGAGAGAATAGTAGGGATATCAGACTGCTCAATAACCTTGTCAAATATTTGCTCATGAAAATCTTCATTCGCATTTTCGTATACGTAATCGACAACATGGGAAAAAGCTGTGTGTGATACATCGTGTAATAGTCCAGCAATTTGTTCTTCGAGACAGCCACCAAGTCTTCTAATTAGCAACATCACACCAATAGAATGATCGTAGCGGGTTATGTTCCATTTCTCATTCATTAAATAACATGCTCCTCCTTGATGAACCTTCTTAAGTCTTTGAACAGGAGGAGATAGGATAAGCTCTTTTAATACACCTTCAATTTCGAAGTTTCCATAAATTCTATCATGAATAATCATTAATTGAGATCTCCTTTATGTAATAAGGAGTATTATACCATGATTAGAAGGAGCATCCTTTGCAGGTGCTCCTCACTTAGTTAAAACTTGTTATAAAGTGTTATATCTTCTACAGGAAAACGATTTGTTGCATGGGCATCTTTCGCTTTTTTTCCTATCGTTAGTAACATGACTGGTACGTACCGTGAAGGAATGTTAAATGTTTTGATGAACTGTGCGCTATCGTAGCCAGCCATAGAGCAAGTGTCATAACCTCGCGCTTTTGCTATGAGCATGAGTTGCATAGCAGCAAGTGAAGGGTTAAGTATGGCAGAATGAAGAGCCGCTTCTGGAGATTGGTATGCTCCATTTATTTGCCCAATTAATGTGGTCTTTGCTTCTTCTGTCATAAATCCAGCTGCAACTGCTTCACTGTAAACTCGTTCAGCATTTTTATTTGCTTCAAGGTCACCCAAAATGGCAATGACTGCTGACGCATCAACGACTTGTTGCTGATTGAAGGCAATCGGCAATAAGGTGTTTTGTATGTCTGGATCATCAATAACTAAAAATTTCCAATGCTGTAGATTCCATGCGGAAGGAGCTTTTGCTGCTTCCTGAATCATGTCGTTAAGCTCATTTTTATCAATTTTTACTGAAGGGTCATAAACCCGGATAGAGTGTCTGTCATTAATTACAGTTGATAAATCAACATTGGTTGTAGTCATCTTTCTCCTCCTTGAGTATGTTTGTTACATTTACTATTAACTTGCTCGTTCGAATGGTTTCATAGCCTTTTTCCTTTTTTCATCTTTCTCCTCAGGGGTTAAATCCCAGTTGAAATCATAAACAGCTCCTTCCCAATCGCCATACATTGGATTAGGAAATACTATGAATTTAGAACCAAAATCAGCCTTTAAATCATCTACCGACGAGTTACGCTCTGGAACAGTCTTTTTATCAAAAACATCAGCAAAATCTGCTAAATTATCTCCGAAGAGAAGAATGATTTCATGATCCGCCAGAACTTGATCCCTTCTTGCTTTTTTACTGGATTCTTCTGTTTTCAACAAAATACGGTCTTCAGTACTTTGAGGAATTCCATGTAACTCCATATTTTTAATCGTAGCTTCTTTTTGTTCTTCTTTACGGTTTGAAATGTAGTAAATATCAACACCTTTTTCGTCAGCATATTGTAGAAATTCAAGTGCACCAGGTAATAGCTCTGCACTAGCCGAGTTAATCCAATCATCCCATCCTTCAGGATATTCAACGCCATTTACAGCTGCATAAGCTTGGTACGGGTCATTGTCTAGAACAGTTTCATCAAGGTCTAAAACGATTGCTCTTTTCTTTTCAATATTCTCTGTCAAATTTTGATCAAGCATCATTTTGCCAATATTATATCCTTGGTAATATAAAGCATTTCGTTCTCCAGACGTTTGATGCCATAGAGTAGACATAATATTTTCAGCAGGGATATTAACCGTTGAAGCTTGGGGTGCTTCTTCATTTGTTTCATTTTGTTCTTGAGTTGTTTCTTCTCCAGCTGCATTTTCACCGGTCTCTTCATTAGTATTAGGTGTGCCGCAGCCTGTAATAACTGTGAAGCATAATGCACTAATGAACCCGATACGAATCAAAGACATTTTTGAACACATTGTTTCAACTCCTTTATATTGTTAGTACGTTGATCCTCTATATTTTTTACTGAAAGAGTAAAATTATGAATATGATAATAGGTAGATTGCTGTCAGAAATTTCTGTTAAAATAGTGAGAGATATAGTAGGGTTAATTTGATAAGGAAGTAGGCGGTTTACATGAATTATCAATATTATAAGGACACTTTACAACATATACAAAAACCATTTGCTTATATTGATTTGGATTTACTGGATGATAATATCACACAAATTTTAAAGGCCAGTAACGGAAAAAAAATACGCTTAGGCAGTAAATCAATAAGAAGTGTATCGATAATGAAACGAATCCTTGAAAATAATGAACAGTTTAAAGGCATAATGTGCTTTACTGCTAATGAGGCAATTTTCTTAGCTAATCATGGTTTTAATGATGTGTTAATTGCTTACCCTGTTGTAGATCAGTCGTATTTAACAGCAATTGCGAAACAGATTAAGCAAGGCTCTTTAATCACGTTAATGGTTGATTCTGTAGAACATGTTAAGCTAATTGACAAAGTTGGTGCTAATTATAACGTGGTGATCCCCATTTGTGTTGATGTAGATATGTCCGTAGATTTTCCACGCTTTCGATTCGGTGTATATCGTTCGCCTTTGCAATCTGCTAAACATGTGGATGACATTGCACACGTAATAAAACAGTGCCAATTTGTTAAACTAGACGGCATCATGGGTTACGAAGCGCAGATAGCTGGTGTAGGCGATGCTGTAGCAGGAAAATCAGCAAAAAACTTTATCGTAAGAAAGCTAAAAAATCATTCGATTCAAGCGATTAGTGAAAGAAGAGCAGAGGTTGTTAAAAGCGTTGAAGCTCTTGGTTTTTCATTAAGGTTCGTTAACGGAGGAGGTACAGGGAGCCTGTCATCAACTTGTAAAGAGCACGTTGTTACAGAAGTAACAGTAGGTTCCGGATTTTTTTCGCCGAGCTTGTTTGATTATTATCAAGATTTCCAATATAAACCTGCTGCAGGATATGCGTTAGAGATTGTTAGAACACCAAAAGATCGGTATTATACATGTCTTGGTGGTGGATATATAGCTTCAGGTGCAGTTGGAGATGATAAAATACCTAAGCCTTATTTGCCATCTGGTGCTCGCTTGCATGCCTTGGAAGGGGCGGGAGAAGTTCAAACGCCGGTTTTCTATGAGGGGTCAGAATCATTATCCTTAGGTGATCCGATATTTTTCCGCCATGCCAAAAGTGGTGAACTATGTGAGAGATTTTCATATTTGTATGGTGTTTCACAAGGTCAAATTGTAGGAGAATATGCAACCTATCGAGGTGAGGGGCAATGCTTTTTGTAGGCTACGGCATGTACAGAAAATGAGCCAATCACTAAAGTTTATTGATTATTACATATCTTATTAATCAGTTGTAGCATCATTTATTTAGATTAGGTGGAGTATTTTCTCCACCTAGTTTTTTGACGTTTAAGTTGAAGTGTATCCTATAAAAAATCATTTTTATGCCCGTACGGTAACCATGAATATAGGTATTTTTATCACTTATTTAAATGCTTAATAGCTATTAACGATGTCGAATTGCTAATACTTTTTGTAAGGCGTTTGAACATAAGGAGCCAAATGAGGCTTACAACGATACAAATGAGTCCAAAGCTCGTACCAATGATATTTGGAGGAATAAATTCTAGTAATATACCCGCAAAAAACATGGATAATTGTATTAATGCTCCAAATAACGAGTAATGAAGAGAAAATACTTTGCCGATTTTATCATTAGGAGTATTCATTTGTATGAGTGTTGTATCTAATGGAATGATTATGCCTCCAGCAATTCTCATAAATAGTAAAAAGGTAATACCTATGATAAAAACTGAAGAGCTTGCAAACAAGGTGAAAAATATCCCTTGAAATAAATATGCTATTCCAAAGCATAAAACCATTTTTTCTTTGTGATTGCCAACAAATCTACTCACAACCCATCCGCCAATAATCGTCCCTATCCCTTGTGTAGCATATAAGATACCTATGCCCATATCGCCGGCATGATAGACAGTCTCCCCATAAACTGTTAATAATATTTGATAAACACCGCCAATAAGTCCCCATGAAATACCAACAAGTATAACACCTAATATAATTGGCGTCTGATAAATAAATCGATAGCCATCTTTTAAATCTTCTATAAAACTTAGTTTTTTCTCCATAACATCATGTTTCGGAATAGTTGTTGCCTGAATAAAATAAGCAGAAATGAGAAAAGAAGCACTATTGATGATAAAGGCTATATGACTACTGAACATTCCAGACACTAAACCACCTAAAGAAGCACCCATGATAGAAATAATCCCACCAACCGTGCTAGATAAAGAATTAGCCAAGTAAAGGTCCTCCTCATCCACTACATCTTTGATGACTCCTTGTCGTGCAGAACTAAAAAACACACTAGTAATCGAGGTGAAGAAATTTACGATAAACACAATCCAAATAAACTGTTCAGCAAATAATAAACCTAATATGAACAGCGCTCTTAAAACATCTGCTGTCACCATGATTTTTTTTCTATCAAGCTTATCAACGAGTAAGCCTGCAAATGGACTAATTAGTAATTGTGGTACGCCTTTACTTAAAAATGTTAGTGAAACATAAAGTGGAGATTGAGTAATTCCATATACGAGTCCGAGCTGTGCAATCATATTAAACCAATCGCCTAACACACTCGCACTTTGTCCTAGTAAAAGATTTTTAAAGTTACGGTTTTGTTGTATGAGTTGATTATAGCTTCCTTTAGATTGTTGACCCATAGTATTTTCCTCCATTTTTCATGTCTAAACGATAAACACATTCCCTGAAATAAGTAACAATTGGTTGTTCATTAAGTTAGTAAGAATAGCAAAGGGACAAACTTCTTTCGTGACATGTACGATGTTAAATAGGCTCATATAGAAAATTTTAATGAAAAAAATAAGCAATATCGTCGGGGAAAAGCCTTAAGCAAGCTACAACTTTAGTATGAAATAGGAATTAGTTACATGAATTTCAAACAAATACATATATTGACTTTTTAGTTAAGTGTGTATATATTGTATATAGATAATATATACAATATATACAATGGGTGATGCCGATGGATATTATAATTTCTAGCTCAGCAGATGAACCAATTTATGAGCAAATAACTAATCAAATTAAAAAGCAAATTTTACGAGGTGATTTAAAGCAAGGTGACCCACTCCCATCAATGAGGAAGCTTGCAAAGGATTTGCAAATTAGTATTATTACGACGAAAAGGGCGTATGAAGAGCTGGAAAAGAAAGGGTTTATTACTTCTCAAGTTGGGAAAGGATCATTTGTTTCTGGTGAAAATGTAAGTGTATTACGTGACCAACAATTACAATTGATTGAAAATAAGCTTGAAGCCGTCGTTGATGAAAGCAAAGTAATGGGAATTGAATTAAGTCTACTACTAGAACTTGTAACGATGCTTTACAAGGAGGAGAATAAATAATGGAACAAGTAATTACAGTGAATAACGTAAATAAATTGTACAAAGGTTTTCAGTTAGACGATGTGTCCTTTTCAATTAACAAAGGGTTCATTACAGGTTTTATCGGTCCGAATGGCTCTGGGAAAACAACAATGATCAAATTACTTATGAATTTAATAAAGTATGATGCTGGTGATATTCAAGTTTTTGGAATGGATCACATAAAACATAGTCAGGAAATTAAAGAACGCATAGGGTTTGTATATGCTGAAAATCACTTTTATGAACATTTAACAATAGCTGATATAAAAAAAGCAATCGCTCCTTTCTATAAAAACTGGGATGAAGAAGCTTTTCAACGAAATATTAATCAATTTCGACTACCACTAAAGAAAAAGCTAAAACAATTTTCAACTGGGATGAAAATGAAATTTTCAATTGCAGTTGCCCTTTCCCATCATGCAGACCTTATTATTATGGATGAACCAACTTCAGGGCTAGACCCTGTTGTAAGAAGAGAGATTTTGCAGCTACTTACAGAAATTATGCAAGATGAAGATAAAACTATCTTCTTTTCTACTCACATTACAACTGATCTTGAACAAATTGCTGACTATATCATATTTATTAATGATGGAAAAATTATCTTTAATAAGGAGAAGGACGAAATATTTGAGGAATATCAAATTGTAAAAGGTTCAAACAAGTACTTAACTGAAAATATTAGACAGCTAGCAATTGGTATAAAAGAAACAGATGTTGGTTTCGAAGCGTTAACAATTGATAAGAAATCAATGATTGCATTATTAGGTTCTAATGTGATATTCGAGAGAGCTACACTTGATGATATTATGTTTTATACGAATAGGAGTGTTCAATATGTTTAATTTAATTAGAAACGAATTTCACGTGCATAAAGTACATATAATCGTCAATCTAGTGTTGGTTTTTCTCTTATATTTCATTGCTAGAGACGATTTTCCGCTATTATTCATAGGACTAATTTTGACACTATTATTTACACGGAATATGTATTTTTATGATATTCGAAACAATAGTGAAGTATTGATGAATAGTTTGCCTGTGTCTAGGAAGCAAATTGTCACTTCAAAATACGTTACAGTAACTCTCTTTGCATTCATTTGTTTTTCCTTCTCAATGATTTTAAATTTGTTTTTTAATATGTACGGTAAGTTAACTCTTTTTGAGTTTGTAACTACATTAACAATATTAGCGATTTTTATGGCATTCTTCTTTCCGAGTTATTACTTATTTGGTCCAGTTTTTATTAGATATGCGATGGTGATATTGGTCGTGCTCATTTTTGCGGTAGGTCCAATGGTATTAAATCTAGGTGTTAAAAATAATTTTTGGGGGCTTTTACATTTATTTGAGCAATACTCAATACAGTTTGCCATGTCCATGTTGGTTGTGGTAGCGGTATTAATAAGTCTTTCTTGGTTATTGTCATATAGAATTTACGAAGCAAAAGAGCTGTAAATAAAATATTTCGAGTTTACAGATAGGTTGAAGATATTAATCTTCTCCTATCTTTTTTATGATGTCATTCATAAGTTTTTTAACTTTGATAAGGCTGTTTTCGCATTGATTGTTGCTTTGCGTAATAAGAGCTACATAAGAATATATTTAATGCTAGTGGCATTTTTTCTTCTCTAAAGACTATAAAAATCATATCAATAAAAGAGCCTTTAAAAACCGACATTTTAGTTTTGTATACATCCAATAGATATTACTTAGTAGCACACAAACTCCACCAGATAAGTTTTTCGATAATATTGCGCATAGATATGAGTATAAGTAATTAAAAGGATTTTGTTCTTTTTATTAGAATATTATGAATATTAATAAAAATATAAAGGGGGGAGTTTATTGGAGGCACCAACAGAAAAAAGTAAGCGACTTCTTTTTAAAACGAAACGTCGTCGGGTAGTATTCTATAGTATATTTACGATTATTATTGTTTGCGCTCTGTTACTTACAGCTGGATATATTTACGTTCTACAAAGTAAACCAAAAACAAAAGGTGAAATCATCATTAGTGGATTACAACAAGAAGTGTCCGTATACCGTGATGAAATGGGTATTCCTCATATTGAAGCAAATAATTTACAAGATTTGTTTTTTGCTCAAGGGTACGTGACCGCACAAGAGCGTTTGTTTCAAATGGATTTAATTCGGCGTCAAGCATCAGGTCAACTAAGTGAAGTCATTGGTGAAAGTGCAGTGGATACGGACAAATTTTTCCGCACAATTGGCTTACATCGTGTTGCAAATGAGACATGGGATATTTTATCAGAAGAGACACAGCAAATATTAACTGCTTATACCAATGGGGTAAATGCATTCATCGATACAGTTATTGAAGAGGGGGGGCTTGCTGTTGAATTTCGGTTAATGGGTTATAAACCGGACATGTGGACAGTTTACGATTCAATTCTTGTAGGTAAGTATATGGCGTATGACTTAGGAGGACATTGGGAGGGGCAAGCTTTCCGCTATTACTTAGCTCAAAATTTTTCTGACGAACAAACATTGGATCTGTTTCCGACATACCCTGAAGACGGGGCAACCATTTTGCAAGCATTACGTGAAAATCCAATTAATGTGAAAGAAAGCTTGGCATCTGCTCATATGCCAAATGAGTTAAATGGAAGTAATAATTGGGTTGTAGCAGGGGAAAAAACCGAATCGGGCTATCCGTATATTGCGAATGATCCTCACCTCGGACTTGCAACTCCTTCTATATGGTTTGAAACACACCTAAAAACATCAAATTTTGAAGTAAGCGGTGTGATTGTACCGGGAGCACCTGGAATCATCTTAGGTAGAAACGAGCATATAGCGTGGGGAATTACGAATGTTGGTCCTGATGTCCAAGATTTATATATTGAAAAAAGGAATCCAGAAAATGACTTAGAATTTGAATACATGGGTGAATGGGAAAAAGCAACAGTCATACAAGAGCCAATTGCTGTTAAAGATGGAGAAGACATTGATTACCAAGTTCTAGAAACCCGTCATGGGCCTATTATTTCTGAGTTTGCGCATGATGAGAAGTCAGAAACTGCACTTGCGCTGAAATGGACGGCACTCGAACCTTCACCAGAGCTTGAAGTAGTATTGAAATTTGGGAGGGCTGAGAACTGGGATGATTTTAAAGACGCACTCACATACTTTTATGCCCCAGCTTCTAATTTTGTTTTTGCGTCAATAGATGGAACGATTGCTTATCGTGCAAATGGGTTAATTCCAATTCGAAAGAATGGGACCAGTCTTGTACCTGTACCTGGTTGGACAGGTGAGTATGAATGGGAAGGATTTGTTCCTTGGGAGGAGCTCCCAACGATAGTAAATCCAGAAGAAGGGTTTATTTCGACTGCAAATAATAAAGTAGTTGATGATAGTTATCCTTATCATCTGTCAAATATATGGGCGCAGCCATATCGACAACAACGGATTCGCGATGTGTTATTAAGTAAAGATACATTTTCAATGGAGGATATGAAAAACCTTCAACTTGATAACAAGAACTTATATGCACAAGAGTTTGTACCATTGTTCTTATCACTAATAAATAATGTTCAACTAAGATCCATTGATGAAGAAGTGTTAAGTAAAATGCGTCAATGGAATTTTATAGATGATAAAGAGTTAGCCGAACCGCTCGTTTTTCATTTTTGGATGGAAGAAATCTCAAATGTGTTGTTTGAAGATAAGATCGACGAGGATATGATAGGTTTTTTTAGGGGAAAATCACAAGTTGTTGATGAACTGATTCGAAGGGCAATTGGAGGAAATCCAGGGCCTTGGATTGAAGATGCAGGGGGATTAGACAAAGTTGTTTTGAATGCATTACAGCGAGCTATTGACAAAGCGGCTGAGCTACAAGGGAATAATGTAGATAAGTGGAAATGGGGCAATTTTCACGAAATTATTTTTAGTCACCCTCTTGCCGCAATTAAACCATTAAATTTATTATTTAACTCATCACCAATCCCGGTAAGCGGTAGTAATATTACTGTCAAAGCAGCTAGTTGGAATAGAGAAACAGGAGAAGTTAATCACGGTGCATCATGGCGAGTAATACAAGATTTAGCTGATATGACAACAAGCTATAGTGTTGTTGGACCTGGTCAAAGCGGACACGTATTAAGTAAAAACTACCACGATCAAATGGAAAGCTGGGCTGAAGGAGAGTATCATGTGACAAGCACAGATTCTGATAACTACCAGAAAAATGCGCATTTATTGTTATTGAAACCGAAATAATTAAACTAATATTTAGAAGGAATGCGTCATGGCTAGTAGGTGGTCATAATTTTTTGTGAACTAACATTTTTTTCAAAGTATTGAAATAGAATATATAGTCATCCTCGTTTAAACAAACTTTCTATGGGGATGGCTTTTTTATTGACGAAAAAAGGGGAGAACGTATTCATGATTAAAAGTAAACTAAAAAAGTATAAAGCAAAGGCACTTCATACAGTAGACAGATATGTATATTTACTAAATCCACCTAAGGTTGAAGATGTTGCACATTGTGACTTTAATCTAAATAATATTATTTACTACAAAAATTATGGATCCAATGGTAATTGGATTTCTCCAGATAGTCGAAAATCATTTAATATTCCTTTCAATAAGAAGGAAGGTATGATTGAATGGACTTTTAACACAAAATCAATGGAGGGCATATCACATCCAGATTATATATATTTTTTTATGATTAGAGATAATTTATATCCTTCAGCTATTGAAAATAATTTTTTCTTATGTTTTTACAATGTTCATCAACGAAAATTAAAGGTTTGGCTCTCAGTAGATCAAGAAGTAAATTCAGTTATTATTGATACACCAATGTTATGCTGTGAAGAACAAAGAACCGTTAGGTTAACTTGGAATGAAAACGAATATTTTCGAATTTACTTTAATAATGCTAAAGTTAATGAAGTGCCAATTGGGACTTTCAATGTTCAACCTGAGAGAGTCTGTATAGGTGAAAATATGGAACCTACATACCCATCAAGACGCAGTCGTTTTTTATGTAATGAGCTCATTATATTGTCAAAAGATATAGGGAATTCTCCTATTCCAGAAAATATGTTAATAGACTTCTCGAAAAAATAACAGTAATTATAAAATATAGTAAAGTAGTTGAAATTAAACTAGTCATGTGAAAATTAACCGCTTGAAATTAAATAGTAGGAGGAGTCATAAATGAAAATATATCAGTTTAACAGAAATACGGGAAAAGAAATAACACAATTTGATTCAAACTTTGTCATGTCGCGTATAGGTATCATAAATAAAAAAGCTCATATTGGGTTTATGTATCTAAATAAAGAAGGTGTCGTCGGCTATCACCAAGCAGTTTCTGATCAGCTGCTATTAGTCGTAAGTGGAAGTGGCACTGTTAGAGGTGAAAATAATGAAACACAAATTGTTGAAGCTGGTGATGCAGTGTTTTGGAACAAAGGTGAGTGGCATGAAACTGTATCAAATGATGGATTAACAGCCGTCGTTATTGAGAGTGAAGAACTAGATCCGTCAGCATATATGAGGTTGAGAAAATGAGGCTCAAAGAAACTGAAATAGTATTCATTGGACAAAGGACAACAGAAAAATGAATAATGTTAAATTCAAAAGGGGCTTACTAAGTTGTTAACACAATGAATGAGATAGCCCCTCCAACAGTTAAAACAATTACTTTCTATTAAAAGTCAAAATTATCGGGATCTGGCCCGAAACGTAAATCTTCATTTAAGTCATTGATTGTACGCATATCTTCATTCGTTAATTCAAAATCAAAGATAGAGGCATTTTCAATGATTCGATGCTCTTTTATTGATTTTGGTATTGTTACAACACCACTTTGTAAATCCCATCTTAAGATTACTTGAGCTGCCGTTTTGTTATGTTTGTTTGCAATCTCAGTTAAAAGCTCGTTGTCTAGTAATTTTCCGTGCATTAAAGGTGACCAAGCTTCAAACTGAATTTGATGCTCTCTGCAAAAGTTACGTAACTCTTCTTGTAATAATTTTGGATGGAATTCTACTTGATTCACCATAGGCTTTATTTCTGCATCAGTTAATAAATCTTGTAAATGATGGACATGGAAGTTACTTACGCCAATTGCCCTGACCTTTCCATCTTTATAAAGCTGTTCGAGAGCGCGCCACGTTTCTTTGTATTTGCCTTCTACAGGCCAGTGAATAAGATAAAGGTCTAAGTAGTCGAGGTTAAGTCTCGCAAGACTTTCTTCAAAAGCACGTAAAGTTGATTCAAAGCCTTGATCAGAGTTCCAAACCTTTGATGTAATAAATAATTCTTCACGTGGTACCTCGCTTTGTTTAATCGCTTGCCCGACACCTTCTTCGTTTTTGTATATTGCTGCTGTGTCAATGCTTCGGTACCCAGCACGAATAGCAGCTTTAACTGCATCTATTACTTGCTTGCCATCCTCAGCCTTATATACCCCCAACCCTAACCATGGCATATCAATGCCATTATGTAATGAAACTGTGCTTGATATTGAATTCAACATAACCAACTCCTTAATTTTCATATCAGTTATTATTATGAAGTAGAAAGGTAAAAAAATGAATTTTTTAAACTTACATTTTTAAAATTTCGCAATATTTTTATAATTTTAATGTATAATCTAAAATTAAATAGCAATTTTATAACAATTTTGGATTAAAACAGGAGTGAAGTAGCTATGAGCATCTTATGTATAAAAAATCTTGAGAGGAATATCGGGAATACAATCTTATTCCCACCTATAGACTTAACAATACATAATGGAGACATCGTTGCAATCCAATGTAACATTGAAGTTGGTGGACAATTCATTCAAATACTGACTGATAGATTACCTAAATCTGGAGGGAAAATTAATTATTTCAAAAAACCATTTACTGGTAATTTCAAAAATGTAAGTCCTAACATAGGTGTCCTATTGTCTGATGATGGCTATTATGAACGCCTGACACCGAAACAATACTTACAATTCATTAAGCGGCTGTATAATGTGGATGGTGATATTGAAGTTATTATTAAGATGGTTAGTTTGATAGATAAACAGAATACAAAAATCGACAAACTTAGCTTTTCTGAAAAGAAGCGTTTACAAATTGCCCGGGTAATTTTACAAGATCCACAGTTTTTCATCATGGAAGAACCAACACAAAATGTAGATATTGAAAGTAAAATGATTGTAAAAAGGATAATTGAAGAACTTGCTGAGCAAGGGAAAGCAATATTATTGACGACAAGCGATCTTGAAAATGCAATTATTATGACGAACTGTGTGTATCGTTTGAATGGAGAAGGGTTAAAAAAGATAGATGTAGCTGATGGCGAGGACGTTAAAAAGGAGATTATTAAGAATAACAACAGAACGACGAATAAACAAGTTAAGGAAAATAAAGCTACTTCAATAGAGGAAATGACTGAGAAGAATACTCAGGGGGCTGAAAAAGGTCAAGTAATCAATACACAAGTTCGTTTTGAAAAGATTCCCGCTAAAGTGAATGAAAAGATCATTCTCTTTGATCCAACAGAAATAGATTTTATTGAAAGTAATGAAGGAATCGCTCATTTACATGTGAAAGGAGAGACTTTTGCGTGTTCTTATACGTTAAATGAATTATTTAATCGGTTAAATCCTTTTGGCTTCTTCAGGTGCCATCGTTCTTATATTGTAAACTTGCAAAAGGTAAGAGAAGTTATAACCTGGACACGTAATAGTTATAGTTTAATTCTAGATGATGCGAAAAAAAGCTCAATCCCGTTATCAAAAGGTAAATTAAATGATTTGAAGGGCATAATTGGAATGTGAAATCTAATTATAATACATAATTTAAAACGCCAATCATCTATAAAAAGGATTTATTCATCAACAGATATACTCTTTTCAACTGAAATTGAATGCTAGTAAATAGAAATGAGCCTATACTAAATACAACAGCGAAACAAACAATTAACTAAATCGGAAATTTTCGGAAAAGGAGTTAATGCTATGAACAATATTATTGAAGTAAGTAATTTAGTTAAGTCATTTAAAAATAAAGTAGCTTTGAAGGATGTTTCTTTTAATGTGAAAAAAGGGGAGACTTTCGGTTTCTTAGGTCCAAGCGGATCAGGAAAAACAACAACTATTAAAATATTAACATCTCAACTTCTACATACATCTGGAGAAGTTCAAGTGTTCGGAGAACATGTAAGCAAATTAAAAGATCCTGCTTATATGAAAAGAATTGGTGTATTAACAGATAATAGTGGGCTATATGATCGACTGTCTGTTTACGATAATCTTGTGCTCTATTGTAAGCTATATGATGTGGATGTGAACAGAATTGATGAAGTATTAGAATCTGTCAACCTAGTTAATGAGAAAAAAACTCAAGTTAAAAAGCTATCTAAAGGAATGAAGCAACGAGTCACGTTGGCTCGTGCCATTTTACATAAGCCTGACCTATTATTTTTAGATGAGCCAACATCAGCATTGGATCCAGCAAATACGAAGAATATTCACAATGGTTTGCGACAATTAAATGAAGAGGGAACGACAATTTTTTTAACAACACATGACATGTTAGAGGCAGAAGAGATTTGTGATCGTGTTGCATTTCTTAATAATGGTGAGATTGAGTTACTCGATACCCCTCAAAATTTGCGCACTAAATTTGCAGATCCTTCCATTTCACTATTGCTAAAAGGGGATCGAACTATTGTTGTTGATAAGGATGAACAAGGGGCAAAACAAATTTATGAACTGATGAAATCAGGTGATGTTGTTTCAATACATTCAAATGAGCCAACACTCGGAGATATTTTTGTACGATTAACTGGGAGGGAGTTAGTATGATATTTTCATTGAAAAGAGTAAATGCAATTTTTATTAAGGACTGGATTGATTTATTAAAAAATTCTTATATGCTATTAACAATCGCTATGCCGTTAGCACTTGCAGCTTATCTAGGTAGAGTAGGTGGCAATGACGAACTCTCTCTCATGTTTTTGATTAATTTAACTTTTACGCTAGTAGGGACTTTCGTACAAGCTTCTATAGTCGCTGAAGAAAAAGAAAAAAATACACTGAGAGGACTATTACTTTCACCAGCTAGTACATTGGAGATTCTAGTAGGAAAAAGTACATTATCAGCCGCAGCTACAGTAGTTGTCGTTGCTGGTGTTATGTTTCTTAGTGATTTTCAGATGGTATCTTTACCACTCTTCATGTTGATGTTAATTGTAGGATTGATTATATATATTTCCGTTGGTACAATGATAGGTTTACTTTCTCGTACAGTAATGGAAACCGGAGTAGTTGGAATGCCGATTTTGGTCATATTAGGAATGGGTTCTATATTCACTTCGGTGACAGATAATGAATTGATTATAAAGCTAGTAAGCTATTTACCGAGTGAGCAATTTAATTATATGTGGACTCAATTTAATGATACTGGAAGCTATAACGATATTGTTGGAAATCTGTTTATTCTTCTTATTTGGGTAGTTGTAGCGATCGCTGTTACGTTAATTACTTATAAGAAAAGAAGGTTTGACTAGTAAAAGCTATACAATAAGACAACCAGGGAGAGAGTATACTCTCTCCCTGGTTGTTTTTTATAGGCTCTATTGTTGCTATTTTTTTAACAATGGAAAATGTGATGAGTTTTATTAGTGCTTAATAATTGTAAAAGTAGAAAAGATGCCCGGTACACTATACACTAGATGGATACGTGCTTATATATTAGTACGTATATCAACAACTAATGCGAGAATAGCCGTTTTTGGGTCGATTAGTCAAGAAGAACAATTAGTATAGCTATGCTCTTGCTATTTTGAGGACTCGATCAACAGGCTAGTTCTTATAATCAAATTGAGCTTCAATTTCCGCAGTGATGCTAATTTCTCTTGGAAGAATGGAAGTAGATGGATTAATTGTTGTAGACATAAGTGGTTGTTCTTCAGCAAATGTTCTGTACGGAGGGTGACCAAGCTCTTTAATTTTTGTAGGAGTTTGATTTATTTGAGCATGAATCGTTTCTGCAATGACAGCAGCTTTTTGAATGGCATGATTTACAGCAGCTTGTAGAGCCTGCAGGTAGTAGGGGTCAGGATCTGATAATTCAAAACTTAATCTCCCAGCACTGCTAGCTCCATTTTGAAATGCTACATCATAAATTTCGCCAGACATATGGCTGTTTCGAACCGTAATTTTTAACTGGTGTGTAACTTTAAATCCTTCGAGTATGCTTTCGTTATCAACTGTTTTATACTTTGGAAATACGTTATATGCCATTGTTTCAATATCATTTTTGTCAATTCCCAACTCAATTAAAGAACGAATAAGCTGTGTTGACTTTAATGCATTTTGTTGTTGAGCAGTGGTGGCGCTCTGATCCTCAGTAATAACACCTAATTGCATAGAAACTAGATCTGGTTTTACAGTTACTTTCCCACGTCCTTCGACAATAATATGTGGCTCAATTTTGTCATGTTGAGTGTGCCTTTTATTTAGCTGTTTAGGAAAAGGATTGTAATAAGGGTACGAATTCATCGAAACAACCCTTTCTTTTTTAGGAGTAATAAATTGTATGTGGTAAAGTGTAAGATTATAATATAAACAGTTGAAGTATTTGTTCAAAGGGGCTGAGATGGTGGAACAAAAATTTATAGAGCAGTTTGACGGTTTACTTGAAAAATATACTGATTTATTAGTTGGTCAACATACTCCTGATACAATCAAAAAGGTTGAGATGTGGGCGCTTTATACTCATATTGCGAAAAGCATGCCTGCATTGGCTAAGCATTGGAATGAAATGTACCCAGATGCAAAGGAAGAAATGAAGAAGGTCATTGCTGAAATTAAACAATTAAATGAAGAACATCGTACATCCAAGTAGGGCAAACACAAAAAGTTGTGTTTGTCCTACTTTGTTACGATCTGGTTAGCCTGGTTACCGATGTGTTATTCCATAGCCTCAAGTTCTAATAAAAAACAACAAGCACCTTTAAAATAAAGCGCTTGTTGGGGGAAATCGGATGAGAGATTTTTCTTATTGGGTCATATTGTTATACGGGAATTGACTCGTATAACCTTGAAATTGTTGATATGATTGTTGTAGCTTCTGTTGTTCACTGGCTTCGATTTTGTACCAACCTTTTTGGAACATTAGGTTGTATAGTTGTCTTTGACAATTTTGCGTTTCGTTAAAAACATTCTGTATATCTTGATAAAGTGCTTGATGGCTTGCTTCATTCAATGCTGTACAGTAAGAATCCGTCATATATTTTTCAGTTGCAAGCATGTCATTTAAAAAATCACGTTCGTTCATTTCAGGTGTTTGAGGTATCGGTGTTTTTGGGTTTTGAATTTTGTTTTGATTATTCATTTATGAAGTGACCTCCTTATTGCATTGGTTGGGTAGGTTGATTGTTATTTTGTAAATGGGACAAAATTATACCGTAATGTCGTTGATGCATTTGTCCAGCTCGTTCTATAGCTGATATAATTTCTTGATCTTGACATTGTCTAGCAAAGAAATGTGCTTTTTTCATAGCTAATAAATTCCAAGAAAGCATATCAGTTAAGTACATTGAGTCTTTTGTTGATACTACTTGTGGTGGCTGTGGCATTGCCATTGTTTGGTTTTGAGTCATATTTTGTTGCTGCATCATTAATCCCTCCTTATTAACTTCAAAATTTATCGTTCCCTAACGGCTAATAGCTATACAAATTATTATTAACGCTTTTATCGTAAAGTTTGTTGCTATTGTTAATAATAATGGACATTACAATGAGGTTTAATCTTAATGTTGAAAAGATGCCATGAACGTTAGGAAAATTTAGAACGAAAAGCAACAACCATTGTGAAAACAGCCTGATAAACAATTTGTCTTATTTTCGACAAAAATAGCATTAAATTATATTCAAAAATAATAAAAGATGATAAAATAATGCTGGCTAGTAGAAAAAATAAATACAGCCTTCTTAAAAATGCGAGTTTAAAAAGTACGAAGAAGAAATCATGGTGGTAGGCGGGGCTACTAACTGCTTGGAAAAAACACATACGATCATGAATGGTAAAAATACACATAGCTACGAAATGACATTTACTCAAACTCTGAAGAGGAAAGCTCATTTCAGGTTAGCTTGTACAAGTTTATACAACATCTTTTTCCACACTTTTTGAGCACTCTGCTAACTCAAATGAATGCGGTTACAAAAGGAGGTTATTATAAATTGGAACAAGTGATGAAAAACTTTTTCTTATTTTTATCAAAGAATAAACCTATGACAAAATTAGCAAAAAAATACGGTTTGCGTTTTGGTGCCGGTAGGTTTGTTGCAGGGGAAACGATTAACCTTGCTGTTGGTGTAATTAAAGAGCTAAATAATAAAGGGCTAGTTGTAACAATTGACTATTTAGGTGAATTTGTTGATAACGAAATAGAAGCTAACGAAATGGCAGATCAGTCAATTGAAGCAATTAAGGCAATTGGTAGAGAAAATTTAGATTCACAGCTATCATTAAAAATGACTTCTATGGGTTTGGATATATCTGACCAAGTGGTCATGAGAAATATGCGTAGAATTTTACAAGCTGCCAAAGATAATGGTGTGTTCGTTACGATCGATATGGAAGACTATTCTCGATGCCAGAAAACAATTGATATTTTCACAGAGTTAAGAAAAGAGTTTGATAATGTAGGGACAGTTATTCAATCATATTTATATAGAACAGAAAAAGATATGGAAGACTTAAATGAATATCATCCTAATCTACGGCTAGTAAAAGGGGCTTACAAAGAATCCCCTGAAGTAGCATTTCCTGATAAAAAAGATGTAGATGACAACCTTAAAAAAATAATAAAAATGCATTTATTAAATGGGAATTATACTGCTGTAGCAAGCCACGATGATGAGATTATAGAATATACTAAACAGCTCGTGAAAGAGCATAATATACCGAATGATCAATTTGAGTTTCAAATGCTGTATGGAATACGAACAGAACGGCAACTGGAGCTTTCAAATGAAGGGTATAAAATGAGAGTGTACGTACCATATGGAACAGATTGGTATGGCTATTTTATGCGTAGGTTAGCAGAAAGACCAGCTAATGTTGCGTTTGTACTAAAGGGAATGGTTAAAAAATAAAGGTTATGGACTCCTCTTTACCTTTGTATGATTAGTGTACGAATAAAATAGTAGAATGATAAATTATCAAGATACAGCTAGCGTTATTCGATAGAAGGTTTGAGTGAATAAGGCTGGCTATTTTATTATACTTTGGGGTTATATTCATACTAATGTGATAATCTCTAGGGCAGTAGACTCTGAGTCTTATTGTTTAACTCTTAAGCCAATCTCACTTTATCATAGCAAAATGCTTGTTGGAGATTAGTATTAATTGTTGTTTTCCATACTTAAACATTAACACGTACACATATATTATTCGAGGCATCATTTCTTGTTATAAAATGAAGTCAATTGATTATAATCATTTTTGTTTTGTTAATATTGTCACTATAGCAACAAAGATTACGAAAAGAGCCATTCGATAAAGTCATCAACCGTTATTGAATGGCTCTTTTGTTATTTTAAAATAATAATAATGTTAATTTCTCTTCATATTAATAACAAATTTATATCGATCAGCACGATAAACTGATTTAACGAGCTCTAGCGGCTGCCCGTTTGTTAACTTAGTTTGTCTCCGAATATATAATATAGGTGCATTTTTATTTATACCTAAATCTCGTGCTTCATCAGCTCTCGCAATTGACGACTCAATAACTTGCTTTGCAGAATCTATTTGTAAACCTAGTTCATTTTCAATATAAGAATAAAGTGAACGATTGACTATGTCTTCGGTTAAGCCTTTTACCAAATTTGCAGGTATATAGGTTGTTTCAATTGCCATCGGTAAGTCGTCAGCAAATCTTATCCGTTTTATTTCATATAGTGGGTCATGTTCATTTATTAATAATTTGGTTGAAATACTACGGCTTGCTGGAATAAGCTCAAATTTAAGAAGCTTACTCCCTGGTTTCATCCCTCTTTTTTCCATATCCTCAGTAAAGCTTGTTAAGCCTTGTAATGTTTGTTCTATTTTTTTTTCACCAACGAAAGTACCTTTGCCCTTTTGTCTATATAAATATCCTTCATTAACTAAGTTTATAATCGCCTGCCTGATCGTCATGCGACTTACGCTAAATTGTTCAGAAAATTCTCTTTCTGAAGGAATCGCATCACCAGGGGTAAGTTCTTCATTATCTATTAAATTCTTTATATATTCTTCAATTTGATAATAGATTGGTACAGGTGATTCTCTGTCGATCATTTCTAGCTCTCCTTTCGCTATTAAGTTAGTGAAAGCGCTGCTTTATCTGCTATGATTGTAACATGTGGATGATCATATAAGGAAGATGCAGGAAATTCTTCGCTCATATTTTGTTCTACTAATAGTTTATGGACAGCTTTTCGTTTATCTTTACCTGATATAAGTAAAAGTATCTGTTTACTTTCAAGAATAGTTTGAATACCCATCGTAATCGCATATTTAGGAACTTCATTAATATGTTGAAAAAATCGCTCATTTGCATATCGAGTTGATGAGGTCAGTTTTACAATATGCGTACGGGTCTTAAAGGAAGTATATGGTTCATTAAAGCCTATATGACCATTGTGTCCGATGCCTAATAATTGTAGATCTATGCCACCTAATGAATGAATAAGCTTATCGTAGTTGTTGCACTCTGTTTGTAAATCCTTTGCCATTCCGTTCGGAATATGTGTTTGTGAGTAAGGAATATCAATATGGTTAAAAAGATGCTCATTCATAAATGTAAAGTAACTATTTATGTCATTCTTAGCTAAGCCTACATATTCATCTAAATTAACAGTCTTTACATAACGATAAGATGTGTTGTTTTTTTGAAAATCATTAATCATTTGTTTATAAGCACCTTTAGGAGTGCTACCAGTCGCTAAACCTAAAACAAGATCTGGTTCATTTTGAATTTTTGTTATAATATGCTGAGCGGCTTTTATACTCAAATCATGGTAGTCTTCTACTTGAATGATTTTCATGAGCAATTCACCTCGTGTATTTATCTCTCGTATGAGATAACTCCTCGACAGATAGTCATAACTAGATTGTTTTGTTCATCTAAAATAATAAGGTCTGCATCTTTATTTTCTTTTATACTGCCTTTACGTTCAAACACGCCACATTGTTTAGCAGGATTCTTTGAGGTAATTAAGGTTAACTCAGTAAGAGATGCATTTGTGTAAGTCGAGATATTATGCATTGCTTGATCCATCGTTAATAAACTCCCGGCTAATGCTCCTCCATCCAAAGTTGCTTTACCATTTTTTACGTGTACATTTTGACCACCTAGGTCATAGACGCCATCTCTTAAACATTTTGCACGCATCGCATCGGTAATTAGAATTGTTCGTTCACATCCAATGGAACGGTAAGCAAATTCAATCATTTTAGGAGAAACGTGTATACCATCAACAATCATTTCAACAAATAATTCATCTCGCATCATTGCTGCACCTACAACACCTGGTTCTCGATGATGTAAGCCGCTCATGCCGTTAAATAGATGAGTAATGTGAGATGCTCCAACACGAATGGCATCAACTACCTGATCATAAGTAGCGTTTGAATGACCGATGGAAGCAACAACACCATTTGAACTTAAATATTTTATCAAGGCGAAACCATTGTTTATTTCGGGTGCAAGCGTCACAAGTTTAATATTGTTACCTGAAAGCTTTTGCCAGCTTTTAAATAATGATATATCTCCCTCCATAATGTAATCATAAGGTTGTGCACCTGCTTTTTGTGAATTGATAAATGGACCTTCAAGGTGAATACCCAATATTTCAGCTTGACCATCATTCTGAGATTTCATATAGTTACCAACATTACATAATGCCTGTTCTATTTTTGCATGCTGTTGTGTGATTGTAGTAGCTAAATAGCTAGTTGTACCTTCTTGTGGTAATGCTTTCGAAATTGTATCCAGTGCATGTGGAGAGGCGTCCATAACATCAGAACCATGTGCACCATGAATATGAACATCAATCATTCCTGGTAGGCATTTATAAGTGTTAGGAAATTGAATGATGTTAGTGTCAGTCTCATCTATGTGTTCACTGAGTGACTCAATTTTGCCATCAGTAATCTTAATAGTACCTTGTTCAATCGTTCTATCTTCAGCATAAATTGTTAAGCCTTTAATAAGCATATCGAAAACTCCTTATGCTTTTTTCTATATCATATCATGCTAATTATCAGTTGTCTAGACAACTATACATATATGAAAATTGGTATAGACAACTATATATTATAATGATACTATATAGTTGTTCCACTAGGCTACCTGTAGAATATTATTTGTAAGTTTTAGAAAGTTGCTGGAGAGGTTGAATAACTCTCTACCGGTGCAAATTATGAATGCGTTTACAAAATGAACGTTCATGCATCGTGTAAATATCAGAAAATTAAGTTAATTAAACGAGAGCTACAAGATGTTCAATAGTGACCTTACTACGTAATAAAAGAAGGATCTTTTCGTAAACTTTGTTGCTATTTTACTTAAATTGGACTGTATGATGAGTTTCAAGAAAGCTCAATAATTGTAATAGTAGAAAAGATGGCACAAACGATCGACATCTTAGAACGAAAAGCAACAATCAACACGAAAACAACCTTAAGATTGACCACCTAAAGGTCACCTTCTTTGTAAGTTGCACTTTAGACTCAAATCTGTCATTTGGTCATGATTAAAAATATTGGGGGTATGTATAGGGAGAATATAAAAAAGATTATTAAGGAAACGGAGTTTATTTTCTTGGGGGTGGATGTATGCTTACTCAATATTTGGATGAAGTTGATAGATTGCTTAATAAGGTGAAATCCAATGAACAAACGTTAACAAACGCTGCATCAATATTAGCAAATACACTTGAAAAAGAAGGCATTATTCATATATTTGGTTGTGGACATTCACATATCATCTCAGAGGAAATCTTCTATCGTGCAGGGGGGCTAGCATGTGTAAACCCTATACTTATAGAAGATTTAATGTTATTTAAAGGCCCAGTCAGGTCTTCAATGCTTGAAAGGGTTAATAATTTTATAGAAGTTAACCTTGAAAAATATCAAATTCAGCAAAATGATGTTTTTATCGTTGTGTCTACTTCAGGTATTAATCCAGTTCCGATTGATGCTGCGCTATATGCAAAGAGGAAAGGGGCTCAAGTGATCGCTTTAACATCGCTTGATTTTTCAAAACATGTAAAGTCAAGGCATATAGATCGAAAACGCTTGCATGAAGTCGTTGATCTTGTAATAGATAACTATTCTTCTATAGGCGATGCTGTCATGACTGACGATCGACTACAACAACCATTTGGACCAACTTCTACAATTATTAATAGTGCAATTATAAATAGTGTAATCGTAGAGACCATTAATATTCTATTAATGAAAAATATAAAACCACCCATTTTCTTAAGCGGAAACGTACAAGGCTCAGATATCCACAATCGGGATTTAATTAATCAATATAAAGATAGAGTCACACATCTTTTATAGAATTGGGGAGATGAAAAATGTTTAAATTTTTACAAAGAATTGGGAAGTCACTTATGCTACCAATTGCTGTATTACCAGCCGCAGCATTATTACTCCGTTTTGGAGCAGAGGATATATTAAATATACCGTTTATATCTGCTGCTGGTGGAGCATTGTTTGCTAATTTATCACTCATCTTTGCAATAGGGATTGCAATAGGATTATCAAAAGATAATCACGGTGCTGCAGCACTAGCAGGAGCAGTCGGATATTTCGTCTTAACAGATGCAACGCAAGCTATTAATAATGAAATTAATATGGGGGTTCTAGGTGGTATTTTAGCGGGGATTATAAGTGGTCAATTATATAATCGTTATCATGATATAAAATTGCCAGAATGGTTAGCCTTTTTTGGAGGAAGAAGGTTCGTTCCAATTGTCACATCTGTCGTGATGCTCGTAATTGCTTTGCCATTAGGGTTTATTTGGCCACCTATTCAAGAGGGGATTAATAGTTTAGGTGAATGGATTATTGGTGCAGGTGCAGTTGGTGTTGGCGTTTTCGGTTTCTTAAACCGTTTGTTAATTCCGTTAGGGCTTCATCATGTCATAAATACCTTAGTTTGGTTTGTGTTCGGTGAATATGGAGGAGCAACAGGGGATTTAAATCGCTTCTTCGCAGGTGACCCAACAGCAGGTCAATTTATGACGGGCTTCTTTCCAATCATGATGTTTGGACTTCCCGCAGCGTGCCTAGCAATGATAGCTGCTGCAAAACCTGAACGAAGAAAACAAGTTTCTGGCGCACTGATAGGTATTGCTTTAACGTCATTTTTAACAGGTATTACCGAACCGATAGAATTTACGTTTATGTTTATCGCACCACTTTTGTATGTTATTCACGCATTGTTAACGGCGAGTTCAATGGTAGTGACGAACTTACTTGGCATACATGACGGTTTTGGTTTTTCAGCGGGTGTTACAGACTATTTATTGAATTTTGGAATCGCCCAAAAACCTCTTTTATTATTAGTAGTAGGCTTAGTTTATGGAGTAATTTACTTCATCGTATTCTATTTTCTTATTAAGGTTATGAATATTAAAACACCAGGTCGTGAGGATGAGGCAATTGAGGAGGATGCTATCGCATCAGCTGGAACAGGTGATAAATTTACTATAATGGCTGAGAGCTTCCTACAAGATTTAGGTGGTAAAGAAAATATTACTAGTATAGATAACTGCGCCACTCGACTGCGATTAGAGGTGAAAGACAGCAGTGCTATAAGTGAAGCTTCATTAAAGAAGCACGGCGCTCACGGAGTGATGAAAGTGGATGACAATCATATTCAAGTGATTGTAGGAACAAATGTTGAATTCGTAGCAGATGCGTTAAAACGAATGGTATAGTATAGCCAGTTTGGACAGTAAACAGTGTAATTTGGCAAGTAAGTGAGCCAGTTTGGACAGTAAACAGTAAGAGTTGGCAAGTAAAAGTACGCATTTGGACAGTAGACTAAATTTGCTTAGGCAAAGAGCAAGGTTTAATGTTTATTTATTTGACTGAATGTCCATCATTAAGCTTAACCCACTCCATGATTTCACACGAAGGCAATGGGCCTTCGTGTGAATGCCTGTCTTAGTATTGTAATTAACGGACATTCCGCTATTGTATAATCGGCAAAAACCTTTTCTATTCCTCGGGTTGCATATTATGCTTTTTATATTGCTGATTTTGACTTTGAGTTTTTCCACCTTCATTTTCAACCGTAGGACCAGCATTCCCTTTTACACTTGCTGCACTTACTCCCGCTTTTGATGGACTCTTCTTCATACGTGCCATTTCGCATCACCTCCATTTTATTAACGTTTCCAAAGTGAACATTTTTATCAAGATAATAATTATGAGGCTCTTTACATAAGGATGTTTTTGCATTAATTGTTGCTTTTCGTAATAAGCACGCATATAACTACGATATGGGAATTGTTACTTTAAAGGCTTGTAAAAATCATATAATTTACATCAGTTACTTTACTTAATGAACCTTTTATTTACTTTGTAGCTAAATTCAGCAATAATAAGCTATGTAGGGGTTAACACTGATTTATAAAAAATATAATTCTTTCTTCATAGAAAAAATAACACTCAATGCAAAAATAGCCATGTGCTATAGGATGTTGTTAATCTTCTTGTAGAATAATGTTGTATTTTGAAAAAAATTACCTATTTTATTGCTTCTATATTGCGAAAATTTAAAAAATCATTTATATTTATAATTAAAGGAACTCATTCTAGGTATGCAGTATTTTTTTTGACAGTAAAATGAATGAGTATTCATTCAAAGAGTCAGAGGAGGAGAAATGGAATGGTCCAACATATTAAAAAAGCAGCTGTTCTTGGTTCAGGAGTAATGGGCTCTGGAATAGCAGCACACTTAGCTAATATTGGGGTTCCCACTATATTATTAGATATTGTACCTCGAGAGTTAGCAGACGATGAAAAAGCTAAGGGGCTAACATTAGAAGATAAAAGTGTAAGAAATCGGTTAAGTTCTCAAGCAATTAAAAAACTGTTAAAGCAAAAGCCAGCTCCGCTAATGTCAAAGGACAATATTGTGTTAATTGAAGCAGGTAACATGGAAGATGACATGGAAAGGCTTTCTGAATGTGATTGGATAATCGAAGTTGTTGTAGAAAATTTAGAAATTAAGAAACAAGTATTTGAACGTATTGAACAAGTAAGAAAGCCAGGAAGTATTGTAAGTTCTAATACTTCTGGAATATCAATCGAAGCAATGGCAGAAGGTCGTTCCGATGATTTCAAAAAGCACTTTCTTGGAACACACTTCTTTAACCCGCCACGTTATTTAAAACTGTTGGAGGTTATACCTACAAAGGATACTTCTCCTGAAGTTTTATCTTTCATTACGCAGTATGGAGAAGAAAAACTAGGAAAAGGTGTAGTTGAAGCGAAGGATACACCTAATTTTATCGCTAATCGAATTGGAACTTATGGGCTTCACATCACTGTTAATGAAATGTTAAAAGGTGGTTACAGCGCTGGAGAAGTCGATTCGGTAACCGGTCCATTAATTGGTAGACCAAAAAGTGCAACTTTCCGTACGCTTGATGTTGTCGGTTTAGATACATTCGTTCACGTTGCGAAAAACGTATACGATAATGTTGAAGGTAAGGATAAAGAAGTATTTGTTACTCCAGAATTTATGAAAAAGATGGTTGAAAAAGGTTGGTTAGGTAGTAAAACGGGTCAAGGGTTTTTCTTGAAAAAAGGGAAAGATATTTTACAATTAAATCCAGAAACATTTGAGTATGAGCCAAGAACAAAGCTAAAAGCGCCATCTATCGAAATGAGCAAACAAATAAAGAAGCTTCCTGAAAAATTGAAAGCGCTTGTATATGCAGATGATAGAGCTGGAGCACTGCTATGGAATATTATTAGCCCATCACTCTTATATTCTGCTGAACTATTAGGTGAGATTGCAGATGATATCGTTGCTATTGATAAAGCGATGAAATGGGGCTTTGGTTGGGAAATCGGTCCATTTGAAATGTGGGATGCGATCGGTTTAGAGAAATCAGTAAACAAAATGAAGTCTGAAGGAAAAGAGATTCCAGCGTGGATAGAAGAAATGCTTTCAAACGGCATTACATCCTTCTATAAAAAAGAGGACGGTGGGGTTGCATACTTAGACAAAAATGAATACAAGCTGTTAAAGGAAAACGAAAAAATTGTTCATCTTAAGAGCTTAAAAGAGAAAAATGGAGTTATTAAGAAAAATAGTGGTGCTAGTTTAATAGATATTGGTAATGATGTAGCGCTTTTAGAGTTCCATTCTCCGAATAATGCCATTGGATTAGACATCATTCAAATGGTTAATTATTCTCTTGAAGAAGTTGATCGTAACTATAAAGGATTAGTAATAGGAAATCAAGGTAAAAACTTCTGTGTCGGTGCTAATCTAGCAATGATGCTTATGGAAGCACAGGATGATAATTTCTTTGAAATTGAAATGGTTATACGTCATTTCCAACAAGCAATGATGAATGTGAAATATAGTGCTAAGCCAGTTGTTGCGGCACCATTCGCTATGACTTTAGGCGGGGGTACAGAAATTAGCTTACCGACAAGTCAGATTCAAGCATCAAGTGAAACATATATGGGCTTAGTAGAGGTTGGTGTAGGTTTAATTCCAGGTGGTGGTGGTAATAAAGAGCTTTACATTAACCATCTGAAAACGATGCCAAAAGGTGTAGATTTTGATCTGCAAGCTGTCGCAAATAAAGTATTCGAAACGATAGCAATGGCTAAAGTGTCAACATCTGGACCTGATGCTCGAAACTATAATTTCTTATCAGGTCAAGACGGTATTAGCTTTAATGGAGATCATCTTATCCATGATGCGAAACAAGCTGTCATATCACTTTATGATAAAGGTTATCAAGCTCCTAAACGTGAGAAGGTTCCAGTGGTTGGGGAAACAGGTTATGCAACATTATTATTAGGAGCACAAAATATGCATTTATCTGGATATATTTCCGATCACGACTTAACAATTGCGAAAAAACTGTCACACGTTATTGCAGGTGGTAAAGTACCATTTGGAACGAAGGTCGATGAGCAATACTTACTTGATTTAGAACGTGAAGCGTTCGTTAGCTTAATTGGAGAACCGAAAACACAGCAACGGATGCAACACATGTTAGTAAAAGGTAAGCCGTTACGCAATTAATAATAACTACTATGTTCAAAAAGGCTGGAGAAAGTTTAGGAAAGAACATCTATGTAGTTTTGTGGGTCAGTATTTCTTAAATAAGCATAGTTTTTGAACATCGTCTAAAAATGCTTCCACCTATTCGAAAAAATACGGAGAAAAGCGGGGGAATGATGTGAGAGAAGCTGTTATTGTTGCTGGTGCTCGAACACCGGTTGGTAAAGCGAAAAAAGGGACACTAAAAGATGTACGTCCTGATGATTTAGGGGCTGCTGCAGTAAAGGAAACATTAAAACGTGCAGGTAGCTATGAAGGTAATATAGATGATTTAATTATTGGTTGTGCAATGCCAGAGGCAGAACAAGGATTGAATATGGCTAGAAATATTGGGGCGCTTGCTGGGTTACCTTACACAGTTCCAGCAGTTACAGTAAATAGATATTGTTCATCTGGCTTACAAACGATTGCCTACGGTGCAGAAAAAATCATGCTTGGTCACGCAGATACAGTTATTGCTGGTGGGGCAGAATCAATGAGTTTAGTACCAATGATGGGGCATGTTGTTCGTCCAAATGCTAAGCTTGCTGAGAGTGCACCAGAATATTACATGGGCATGGGTCATACAGCAGAACAAGTTGCGATGAAATATGGTATTACGAGAGAAGAACAGGATGCATTTGCTGTGCGAAGCCATCAGAAAGCAGCGAAAGCAATTGCAGAAGGAAAGTTTGCTGATGAAATCGTACCAGTAGACGTAACAATGCGTTCAGTAGGTAAAGACAATAAAGTTCAAGAAAAAACAATTCAATTTTCTCAAGATGAAGGTGTACGCCCGGATTCCTCTGTTGAAGGATTAGCGAAACTTAGACCAGCATTTTCTGTCACAGGATCTGTAACAGCTGGTAATGCTTCGCAAACGAGTGACGGTGCAGCAGCGGTGATGGTGATGGATAGAGAAAAAGCTGATTCATCTGGCTTGAAGCCGATGGCTAAATTCCGTTCATTTGCAGTCGGTGGAGTACCACCAGAAATCATGGGAGTTGGACCGGTAGTAGCTGTTCCTAAAGCATTAAAATTAGCTGGGTTAGAATTAGCTGATATTGGCTTATTCGAATTAAATGAGGCGTTTGCTTCACAATCAATTCAAGTTATTCGTGAATTAGGTTTAGATGAAGAAAAGGTTAACGTGAATGGTGGGGCAATTGCATTAGGGCATCCACTTGGTTGTACGGGAGCTAAACTTACGTTATCTCTTATTCATGAAATGAAACGCCGTAACGAACAATTTGGAATTGTAACGATGTGTATTGGTGGCGGTATGGGTGCTGCTGGGGTATTTGAATTAGTATAGAGTGTTCGGAACAAATAGGGGGTATTTGGTCGGAATCATAAAGCAGTGTTAGTCAAAAGGGGAATGACTAGCACTGCGAATAGAATAAATAACAACACACTATTTTATAGGAGGAAATTAAAATGTCAGATACGACTAAACAATTAGTAAAGGGTGGCAGCTTTTTAGTTGAAGATATTAGTTCAGATGCTGTATTTACACCAGAGGATTATACAGATGAACATGTTATGATCGGAAAAACAACAGAAGATTTCGTTGTTAACGAGGTTGTTCCACAGCTTGATCATATTGAAAACCATGAATTTGACCGTTCGGTTAAGCTATTAAAACAAATGGGTGAGCTTGGACTATTAGGAGCAGATGTTCCTGAAGAGTACGGTGGACTTGAGTTAGATAAAATTAGTTCAGCACTTATTACAGAAAAGATGTCAAGATCAGGCGGCTTTTCAATTACGTTTGGTGCTCATGTTGGAATCGGTTCGTTACCAATTGTATTATTCGGTAGTGAAGAACAAAAGAAGAAGTATTTACCTGACCTAGCGGTAGGTACGAAGATTGCTGCATATGCTTTAACAGAGCCTGGTAGTGGTTCAGATGCATTAGGTGCAAAAACTACTGCAAAACTTAATGCAGAAGGTACACATTATGTGTTAAATGGAGAAAAGCAGTGGATTACGAATGCTGGTTTCGCTGACGTATTCGTCGTATACGCAAAAATCGATGGTGAGCATTTCTCTACATTTATCGTTGAACGTGATTTTGATGGAGTGTCTACTGGACCTGAAGAAAAGAAAATGGGTATTAAATGCTCTTCAACTCGTACACTCATTTTAGAGGATGTACATGTACCAAAAGAAAATCTCTTAGGTGAAGCTGGAAAAGGGCATGTCATTGCCTTTAACATTTTGAATATTGGCCGTTACAAGCTTGGAGTAGGGACAACTGGAGGAGCAAAACGCGGGTTAGAAGTAGCACTTCAATATGCTAACCAACGTCAACAGTTCAAAACACCAATATCTAAATTCTCTTTAACGCAAGAAAAATTCGGTACGATGGCATCAAAATTATATGCTTCTGAAAGCTCTGTCTATAGAACAGTTGGTTTATTTGAAGATCGTATGGGTGCTCTTACACCAGAACAAGTTAAAGACGGCAGAGAAGTAGGGAAAGCAGTTGGCGAATATGCGATTGAATGTTCTCTTGGGAAAGTGATGGGTTCTGAAACACTTGACTATATTGCTGACGAAGCAGTTCAAATTCATGGTGGATACGGCTTCATGGCTGAATATGAAGTAGAAAGAGCATACAGAGATTCTCGTATTAATCGTATTTTTGAAGGAACGAATGAAATCAATCGCTTACTTGTACCAGGCACATTTTTACGTAAAGCAATGAAAGGCGAGCTTCCACTATTACAAAAAGCACAAGCTTTACAGGAAGAGTTAATGATGATGATGCCTGAAGAGGTTGGTGATGAGCCACTAGAACAAGAAAAATATTTAGTGAAAAATGCGAAGAAAATAGGCATCATGGTAGCTGGTTTAGCTGCACAAAAGTTTGGTCCAAAGCTTGAAAAAGAACAAGAAATTTTAATAAATATTGCAGATATTGTCAACAACTTATATGCAATGGAATCAGCTGTCTTACGTACAGAAAAAGCAATCAACAAAACTGGGCTAGAGAAAAACAACCAAAAACTTTTATATACACAAATTTATTGCCAAGAAGCATTTAACGAAATCGAAGCACATGCAAAAGAAACACTAGTTGCAACAGAGAAAGGTGATACACTTCGCATGATGTTATCATCACTACGCAAGTTCACTCGTTATACTCCGATTAACGTAATTGCTAAAAAGCGTGAAGCTGCAGCAGTACTAATTGAAGCAGAACGCTATACAGTTTAAAAACATAGAACTGTTTGCTTTTACTTAAAAAAAGCTCCTGAAATATGGGGGCTTTTTTTAACGGCTATATTTATATACTAAGAAACTTACACCTGGCGTGTTCTCTTCTTTTTATTGATATACAACGTTTAAATCGTAACTATGGCAACAAAGTTTACGAAAAGAGCTTCCATGAAGGGGATTTTCGCAAGGATTGTTGCTTCTCGTAATATGGGCTAAACAGCATATAGCTAACGTTCGTGGCATCTTTTCTTTTGTAAAATGCAGGCTGAAAATATATCAAGCGATTTCTTATGATAAAGGTTTGGTGATAATAACAGCAAAGTTTACGAAAAGAGCTTCCATGAAGGGGATTTTCGCATAAGTTGTTGCTTTTCGTAATAAGAGCTAAGTGCGAATATAACTAACGTTAGTAGCAGATATACAATCACTTCATGTGGTTCATAATTTGTTAACAATAGCAACATTTTTTAAGTCAGGAATCTTAATATGAAAGATTATTTGTACTATCCAATATGGCCTAGTTACTTGCGAAATTAAGAATAATTTTCTCAAGAAGAATTGCAGGAATAACAAAATAAAAGACGAATAAAACTGAGAAGGTAATAACAAGTCAATTCTTGATTATGCATTTAATTAAAAATATGATAATATTCATTTGAAGAGGGGAAATTTGACTAAGTTTCTCGTTTGCAAACCCTCTAAAAAAGTCGTTGGGTGGTGAAATTATATGGTATCTTTTTATTGGTATCCTAAGTGTGGAACATGTCGTAAAGCAAAAAAATGGTTAGATGAACATCATGTTTCTTATGAAGAATTACATATTGTTGATAATCCCCCTACGAGAGAAACAATCGAAGATTTATATCATAAAAGTGGATTGGAACTAAAGAAGTTCTTTAATACGAGCGGGAAAAAGTATCGTGAGCTTGGATTAAAGGATAAGGTCAAAACTGCTTCAGAGGCTGATTTATTAGATATTCTAGCAAGTGATGGCATGTTACTCAAACGTCCTATCGTGACGAATGGAAGTGCTGTGACGGTAGGGTTTAATGAAAAGCAATTTGAAGACACTTGGGGGTAGTCATTGATAATTAGAAGGTACTGTTAAAACGGTCATCTTTTAATATATATAAAATGATTATAAATGTTGGAGGGATTGTTGAAATGAATACACCGAAGGAATTGCGTTATTCTGAAGAACATGAGTGGGTACGTATTGAAGGAGATCAAGTCCGCATAGGAATTACTCATTTTGCTCAATCAGAGCTTGGAGATATTGTTTTCGTTGAATTACCAGAACCGGGTGATGAACTAGAAATCAATGAACCATTTGGCAGTGTTGAATCTGTGAAAACAGTATCTGAGTTATATGCTCCAATTAGTGGCAAAGTATTAGAAGTTAACGAAGACTTAAACGATACGCCTGAGTTCGTAAACGAATCTCCATATGAAAAAGCTTGGATGGTTGTAATCAAGCCTGCAGATATGAGTGAAGTTGAAAGCTTAATGTCAGCTGAACAATATGAGGAAATGACAAAGGAAGATTAAGTCATCTTCACCAAAATAAAGTACGATATTGGGAATGCTTTTTGAAACAGTGGGGTAACAACTCCACTGTTTTTTCATAGACAATATGGCGATTATGGCATAAATAGGCCCTATCATAAGGCTGCTTTAGTATTGTGAAGATATGAGCACTTACACATTTAACATTCGTGGCATCCTTCTACATTTGCGATTTTTGAGATATCATCATACTGGCTTTTATTAGTAAAAAGTTATGTAAAGAGACTTAACAAAAATCTCATAAACTTTATTTGTAAGATGTATTAGGAATCTTTTTTAAGAAGAAAAGATACTGCATGTAGATTCTTAGTTTGAATAATATAATTACTAATGTGAAATTAGTTATGAAGTTCATGAATTGTTCAGCGAGGGTGATGTCGATGGCGATTATTGAGATTAATAAAGTAATTATTGTTGAGGGGAAAACTGATAAAGAGCAAGTAGAAAACGTCTTAAATGAACCAATAGAAATCATCTGTACAAATGGGACGCTAAGTGTAACTAAATTAGATGAAATTATTGATTCAACATTTCATCAAGATGTATTTATTCTTGTTGATGCTGATGAAGCTGGCAATAAGCTCCGTATGCAATTTAAAAGAGAGTTTCCTGAAGCGCAACATATTTATATTGATAAAGTGTATCGTGAAGTTGCAGCTGCTCCGTTACAACATATTGCAGCAGTTTTATTTCGTGCAAATTTTAATGTGAAAAGACAATTTTTATAAGGGGTTTAAGCATTATGCAGCAATGGACAGACCAAATAAACAAGGTTTTACAAGCTTCAGGTTTAAAAGGAGTATATTTCTTTACGCCACTTTGTGGAACGTGTCAATTAGCAGAACGAATGCTTAGTGTTGTAAAAGAAATTGTACCTTTAATAGAGTTTGGTAAAGTGGACGTAAACTATGTTCCTGACCTGGCAGAACGGTACGAAATTCAAAGTGTACCGTGCTTGCTCATATTTAAAAATAATATGGTCATTAAGCGAATCTATGCTTTTCAATCTGTAGACGTATTATATAAGCACTTAAAGGACCTAGATTAACATTTGTTCTCTATTAAAAAAGTATAGTAATGGTGGTGAGAAGGTTATTCTTATTTACAGGCTTTAGAGCCATTTTCCTTGAGGTCACTTATTTAATTATATGAAGGGAAAATACGCCTCAGGTGGCTCTAGCGCTTGTTAGGGAAGATGATGGCCTTTTATCTAGGTCAGCTTCCATACTCCTCCGGCAATTTCAAAAAAACATATTCCGTTGTGGGAAACCCGAAGTTCGTTGAGGGAGTGAACGTCCAGAAAGAGATAGCTCATCATTACTTTTAATTTCTTGAAGGAGTTTGCTTTGAAATATCGAAAATTTTAAAATAATAAAAATATTTCGTTAGCCTTAAGCGTTTACAAAATGTTTAGCGTTACGTGTTGTTTCACGTGTCTATAAGAAAAAACGTGACCTCAATTGCTAAGGTTCAGTTGATAGAGGATGTAATTGTATTTGACTCTTTTGGCTGTCCAGCTAAAGAGCCTATTCAATTTAGATAATTAACACGTTAACTAAATTGAATAGTTTCCTTTATATGGAGCGGTTCCGATGCTTGTAGAAGGTGATCTCAACATTTGCACATTTTCTTATAATCCAAAGGAACGAGGGGAGGGAGATGTTATCGAAAATATATTACTTGTTGTTTGTACTAGGTTGTATGAATCGGTGAAGCACTTCTATACACATGTAGAACAACAGGTCATATGTTTATCGTAACTAAAATGTATGGAACTTAATATACTTCTTAACGAGTTTAATAATAGGTTCGTTCAAAATTCACACTTAAACCTACTTCTACCTAACCATGCAATCATTGTTAATTTTGAATGTAATAAAGAGAAAGTCCAAGTTGTGTTAACAGCACGGGGAATGGAGTTGAGCAAATGGCAACAAAGTCATGCAGACGTTTCATTAGGTGCTGAACCCCAGCAGTTTTACGAATTGTTATCTGGTAAAGAAAAGTTACAAAAATTGATAAATCGACAAAGTATCATTTCCGAAGGGAAATTCAGATACATTCTTTTGCTAGAATCATTATTTGCTTTGAATATTAAAGGAGAAGGGGAAGAAAAAAATGCGTAATGAGAAAGATTATCGTTTAGAAACATTGAGTGTCCATGGAGGATTAGAAGCTGATCCGGTGACAGGTGCAAGAGCAGTACCAATCTATCAATCAAATGCATTCAGGTTCAAGGATACGAGCCATGCTGCTAATTTATTCTCACTCCAAGAAGAAGGATATATTTACTCAAGAATACACAACCCTACTGTAACTGTTTTGGAGGAAAGAGTAGCATTGTTAGAAGGTGGAATTGGTGGGTTAGCATTATCAAGTGGAATGGCTGCTATAACGACTGCGATTCTTAATCTAGCAGGAGCAAATGATGAAATTGTTGCAGCATCTACTTTATATGGTGGAACGTATAATCTATTAGCTAATACTTTGCCGAAATATGGTATCACAACTCACTTCGTTGACCCTTCCAAACCTAAAAATTTTGCAAAGGCCATTTCTTCTAAAACAAAAGCGATATTTGCTGAAACAATTGGTAATCCAAGCTTACACGTATTAGATATTGAGAAGATTGCTTCAATAGCTCACGAAGCTGGAATTCCGCTAATCATTGATAATACATTTGCTACTCCTTATCTATGTAGACCGATTGACTATGGTGCTGATATTGTCATTCATTCTGCTACAAAGTGGCTTTTAGGAAATGGAACGACTTTAGGGGGAATAATCGTTGATGGAGGCAAATTCAATTGGAATTCTGAGAAGTTCCCAGACTTTATAACCCCTGACCCTAGCTACAATAATCTTATATACGCAGAAGCACTTGGAGAAAGTGCATATATCGTCAAAGCTAGGGTGCAATTATTAAGAGATTTAGGTGCTTCATTAAGTCCATTTAATGCTTATCAATTTAACCTTGGCCTAGAAACATTACATGTACGGATGAAAGAACATATTAATAATGCCAGGAAAGTCGTTGAATATTTAGCGAAACACCCTGCTGTAGAGTGGGTTTTGTATCCTGACCATAAAGATCATCCTGCAAAAGAACTTGCTAAAAAATATTTACCAAAAGGTAGTGGGTCCATCGTTGTGTTCGGCATTAAAGGAGGGAGAGAAGCAGGCGCTAAAGTAATTAATCATGTGAAGCTATGGTCGCATGTAGCAAACGTAGGTGACGCTAAAAGCTTGATTATCCATCCAGCAAGTACAACACATCAACAATTAAGTACCGAGGGCTTAAAATCTTCAGGTGTAACAGAAGATTTGATAAGATTGTCAGTTGGAATTGAGAATATTGACGACCTATTAGAAGACTTAGAGCAAGCAATAGAGACAGCGACAGGACTAACTCAAAATAAATAATTAGGGTGAATTGATATGTGTTTTGGATGTAAATTCCATAAAGATATTCATTGACACATATAAATGAGCGTGATAGAATCACAACTATACTTTTTAAAAGAGATTAATTTTGAAATGTAATTTTAAAAATGAATAAGTAAAACATTGATATATACTCTTATCAAGAGAGGTGGAGGGATGTGCCCTATGAAGCCCGGCAACCATCAACGGTGAAGTTGAAATGGTGCCAATTCACACGAAGCGTATGCTTTGATAGATGAGAGAAAGGAATATAATTAAGCCTTTCTGCTCATATGTGCGGAAAGGCTTTTTAATTTTGTTGTTGAGCTATTCTATTAGGTTGATTACGCATTAAATGTTGCTGTTCGTACAAAAATATAAACATGTACTCATTTGGTATTCGTAATATCTTATCTTTTACACATGCTGTTTTCATAATGATTGTTGTAGTTCGTATGAAGAAGTAAACAAATATACAACTATAGTTCATGCCATCTAATCTTTTGAAAATAAACAACAACTATAGTTGCTAAATTGTTAACGATAGAAATAAATTTTACGAAAAGAGCCTTTGATAAAACAATGATAATGGATAAAACGACTATCTAGCTGCTAGAAGAGCTAAATTTGGCAGATCGTTTAGGTTGCAACATAAAACATACTAATCATATACGGATAATATGATTAAGGAAGTAGGTGAGCCTTTTGATAAAACTATCTGGGGTAAAAAAAATATATCAATCTCAAGAAGGAGAAGTAGTTGCTGTAGATAATGTCAATGTGAATATTGCTAAGGGTGAAATATTTGGCATTATTGGTTACAGTGGTGCAGGGAAAAGTACACTCATTCGTTTGTTAAACCAGCTTGAAGCAGCAACAGAAGGAACGATTACGATCAATAATTATAATATGAACTCTATTAAAGGCGATGAATTACGTAAATCACGACAAGAAATTAGTATGATCTTTCAGCATTTTAATTTGCTTTGGTCAAGAACTGTACGGGAGAATATATCATTTCCATTAGAAATTGCTGGCATTCGTAAAAAAGAACGCTTGAAGAGGGTGGATGAGCTAATCAAGCTCGTAGGGTTGGAGGGAAGAGAAAATGCGTATCCTTCACAACTAAGTGGTGGCCAAAAGCAGCGTGTTGGAATAGCTCGCGCTTTAGCAAATCGCCCGAAGGTATTGTTATGTGATGAAGCAACTTCAGCACTTGATCCACAAACAACAGACTCAATTCTTGAACTGCTTGTGGATATTAATAAAAAGCTAGGTCTCACAATTGTGTTAATCACTCATGAAATGCATGTGATTCGTAAAATCTGTCATCGTGTAGCTGTAATGGAAAATGGCAGCATTGTTGAACAAGGTGAAGTTTTATCGGTGTTTCAGCAACCGAAAGCTTCAATAACTAAGAAGTTTGTTAAGCAAATTACAGAACCAGAAGAAGCGACAGAAACAATTGAGCATATTTTAGAAAGCTACCCTGAAGGCAAAGTTATTAAGCTGTTGTTTGTTGGGGATGATGCTGAACAACCTTTAATAGCAGAATTAATCCGTCAGTTTAAAATTGGCATCAATATTATACAAGGAAAGATCTCGCATACACAGCACGGTGCATACGGCACATTGTTTATTCATATGACAGGAACCGCTGAAGAGATAAACCGCTCGATCACATATATAAAGGAAAAACATGTGGCAGTGGAGGTGATACAGCATGGTTAGTCAATTATTTGTAAATGTTAATTGGGAAAAAATGTGGGAAGCAACATTTGAAACGCTATATATGACTGTAACATCGGTGATTGCAACATTTGTTTTTGGTGTTATATTAGGGCTCTTACTTTTTTTAACATCGAAGGACAACCTATTGGAACATAAGCTGATTAATACAATCATCAGCAGTTTTGTAAACATTTTTCGTTCAATACCATTCATAATTTTAATCATTTTATTAATTCCATTAACAAAATTCATGCTTGGGACAATTAGAGGAGCAAATGCCGCTTTACCTGCTCTTGTAATTGGAGCAGCACCTTTCTATGCAAGAATGGTAGAAATTGCATTGCGAGAGATTGATAAAGGTGTTATTGAGGCGGCACGGTCTATGGGGGCGAAAACAAGAACAATCGTTTTCAAGGTGCTGCTACCTGAAGCACTTCCTGCACTCATATCAGGAATTACAGTGACAGCAATTGCTCTAGTTGGTTATACTGCCATGGCTGGAATTATCGGTGCGGGAGGACTTGGGAATTTGGCTTATTTAGAAGGTTTTTCTCGTCGTCATACCGATGTTGTTGTTGTAGCAACCATTTTTATTCTTATTATAGTGTTTATCCTCCAATACATTGGAGATTTTATAACATCAAAAATAGACAAAAGATAGGAGAAGATCATCATGAAAAAAATATTTGCAATCGTAAGTACATTACTCGTAGTTTTTGCTTTGGCAGCATGTGGAACAAGTGAAAAAGAAAGCTCATCAGAAAAGAGTCAAACTAATCAATCTTCAGAAGAGAACAAGCAATTAGTAGTTGGAGCTTCGAATGTACCGCATGCGGAGATTTTAGAACAAGTACAACCGATATTAGCTGACAAGGGAATTGATTTAGTTATAGAAACATATCAAGATTATATTTTACCTAATGAAGATTTAGATAGTGGTGACCTTGATGCTAACTATTTTCAACATATACCATATTTAGAATCGCAAATGGCTGATGTAGGCTATGATTTCGTGAATGCAGGTGGCGTTCATATTGAACCAATCGGAGTATATTCACAAAAATATAGCAGCTTAGATGAATTACCAGAAGGCGCTGTAATTATTATGAGTAATTCAGTGGCTGATCATGGGCGCATTTTAACAATGCTAGAATCACAGGGGTTAATTAAGTTAGCAGATGATGTTGAAAAAGTAGCAGCAACACTTGATGATATTGTAGAAAATCCAAAAAATTTGGAATTTGAAGCTGAAATCGACGCTGCACTATTACCTGAGTTTTATAATAATGACGAAGGTGATGCTATTTTAATCAATACAAACTATGCGATTGATGCTGGATTAAATCCGTTAGATGATGCTATTGCAATTGAAGGCTCTGATTCTCCTTATGTAAATATTATTGCTGTGCGTAGTGGTGATGAAAAAAATAAGGAAATTGTCGAGTTAGTTAACGCTTTGCGTTCAGAAGAAATCCAAAATTATATTATTGAAGAATTTGAAGGAGCAGTTGTCCCTGTTTCGGAATAAGAAATAAGAAGAAAAAACCAGTGATTTCACTGGTTTTTTCTTCTTATTATCGTATAATGAGTTTGATGTGTATTTTGGATGTTTTTTGTTTTTTATGCAAACAATATATGTCGAAGACAATCTTTACTTATCTACATATAATGAAAGAAAATACTTTTTAAACTTTTTTATTTAAAAAGTATAGCTATGGTGTTAAATGGTTGCTAATACTTTTCATTTGTTATAAGATTGTAATGAGAATAAAATGAGAATGAAAGTATTTAAACAAATAGTATAGAAGATAAATTGGAGGTATAGTAATGGCAGCATCAACATTAACAATTAGAGATCTTCATGTTTCTATTGACGGTAAAGAAATTCTAAAAGGGGTAGACCTTGACATAAAAGGTGGAGAAATTCACGCGATTATGGGACCTAATGGTACAGGTAAATCAACCTTATCTGCAGCAATCATGGGTCATCCAAAATATGAAGTAACGCAAGGTAGCATAACACTGGACGGTGAAGATGTGCTGGAAATGGAAGTAGATGAGCGTGCGCGTGCTGGTCTATTCCTTGCTATGCAATACCCAAGTGAAATTAGTGGTGTAACAAACGCAGACTTTTTACGTTCATCTATTAATTCTCGTCGTGAAGAAGGCGATGAAATCTCATTAATGAAGTTTATTCGTAAAATGGATAAGCAAATGGACTTCTTAGAAATGGACCCAGATATGGCACAACGTTACTTAAATGAGGGTTTCTCAGGCGGTGAGAAAAAACGTAATGAAATTTTGCAATTAATGATGCTTGAGCCGAAGATTGCAATTTTAGATGAAATTGACTCAGGTCTAGATATCGATGCGTTAAAAGTTGTTTCCAAAGGTATTAATGAGTTGAGAAGTTCTGAGTTCGGTTGTTTAATTATTACTCACTATCAACGTCTATTAAACTATATTACTCCAGACAAAGTACATGTAATGATGCAAGGCCGTGTTGTTAAATCAGGTGGTCCTGAGCTAGCTCAACGTCTTGAAGCAGAAGGCTATGACTGGATTAAACATGAGCTTGGAATTGAAGATGAAACAGTAGGCCAAGAAGCGTAAGCGTTAGGAGGATGGACATGTCAACAATTGATACGAAACATGCATTCGATCAGGATTATATTAGAGGCTTGTCAAAAGAACTAGGTGAACCTGAATGGTTACTAGATCTCCGCTTACAAGCTCTTGCGAAATATGAAGAGTTACCTCTGCCAAAACCTGATAAAACTAAAATAGATAAATGGAATTTTACTAATTTTAAGAACCACCTAGTAAATAGCGAAAAATATACATCGTTAGACGAACTTTCAAGTGAGGTAAAGGCACTCATTGAAAGTGAAAAAGATGATAAAAGCCTATATATTCAACGTAATAATACTGCTGCATTTTTAACGCTACCACAAGATTTAACAGCGAAGGGTGTTATATTAGCTGATATCCAAACTGCAGCACGTGAACATAGTGATCTTTTACAGAAGTATTATATGAACGATGGAGTAAAGATTGATGAGCACCGACTAACAGCATTACATGGAGCTTTAATGAACGGAGGAGTATTCGTTTACGTTCCGAAAAATGTAGAGGTTGATACACCGATACAGGCTGTATATGTACACGATGATGCGGACGCTACATTAATGAACCATGTGATTATTGTTGCTGAAGATAATAGCTCGGTCACTTATGTAGAGAACTATATTTCTACTACGGAGGTTAATGACGGAGTTGTTAACATTATTACGGAAGTGTTTGCAAACACTAATGCCAAAGTAACGTACGGTGCCGTTGATAATCTAGCACAAGGTGTTACGACTTACGTAAATCGCCGTGGAGTATCTGGTCGAGATGCGAAAATTGAGTGGGCATTAGGCCTGATGAATGATGGAGATACGGTATCGGAAAATATTACCCATCTTATTGGTGATGGATCTTACGGAGATACTAAAACTGTGGTTGTTGGCCGCGGTGAGCAGACTCAAAATTTCACAACGAGTGTAGTGCACCATGGGAAGCATTCTGAAGGTTATATTTTAAAGCATGGTGTTATGAAAGAGGCAGCTTCCTCTATCTTTAATGGCATTGGAAAGATTGAGCATGGGGCTTCAAAATCTAATGCAGAACAAGAATCACGCGTTCTTATGCTTAGTGAAAAAGCACGCGGAGATGCAAACCCGATTCTATTAATTGATGAAGATGATGTTACAGCTGGACACGCTGCATCTGTTGGTCGAGTTGATCCAATTCAACTATATTATTTAATGAGTCGTGGGTTGCCGAAGGAAGAAGCGGAACGTCTCGTTATTCATGGCTTTTTAGCACCTGTTGTTAACGAGCTTCCAATTGATTCGGTTAAAGCACAGTTAGTTGAGGTAATCGAAAGGAAAGTAAAATAATGAATATCCAAGATATTCGTGATATGTTCCCGATTCTAAACCAAGAGGTTAATGGAAACAGCTTAGTTTATCTGGACAGCGCTGCGACTTCACAGAAACCAACATCTGTTATTGAAGCACTTGATCAATATTATCGCCAGTACAATTCTAACGTGCACCGTGGTGTTCATACTTTAGGTACAAAGGCTACAGATGGCTATGAAGGAGCGCGGGAAAAGGTTCGAAAATTTATTAATGCAAAAAGCACTGAGGAAGTTATTTTTACACGCGGTACAACTACTGCACTTAATACAGTTGCAGCTAGTTATGGGCGTGCCAACCTTGCAGAAGGTGATGAAATTGTCATTACCTACATGGAGCACCATAGTAATATTATTCCTTGGCAACAGCTTGCAAAAGCAACTGGAGCGACTTTGAAATACCTACCGTTACAGGAAGACGGCACAATCTCCTTAGAGGATGTAGAAAATACAATAACAGATAACACGAAGATTGTATCGATGGTATACGTTTCCAACGTGTTAGGTACAATAAACCCTATTAAAGAAATTACGAAAATTGCTCATAAGCACGGTGCTGTTATGGTTGTTGACGGAGCCCAAAGTACTCCGCATATGAAAGTAGATGTCCAAGACTTAGACTGTGACTTCTACGCCTTTTCTGCTCATAAAATGTGCGGACCTACAGGAGTAGGAGTATTATACGGAAAAAAACATATACTTGAACATATGGAACCAGTTGAGTTCGGTGGAGAAATGATTGATTTCGTTGACTTATATGAATCCACTTGGAAAGAGCTACCTTGGAAGTTTGAAGGTGGAACACCGATTATTGCAGGTGCGATTGGCTTTGGAGCAGCGATCGATTTTCTTGAAGAAATTGGACTAGATAAGATTGAAGCACATGAACATACATTAGCTCAATATGCTTTACACAGACTATCTGAGGTCGATGGATGTACTATATATGGGCCAAGCAAACGAGCTGGGTTAGTTACGTTTAATGTTGATGATGTACATCCACATGATGTAGCAACGGTATTAGATGCTGATGGAATTGCAGTAAGGGCTGGACACCATTGTGCTCAGCCATTAATGAAATGGTTGAATGTTTCGGCTACTGCACGTGCTAGCTTCTATATATATAATAATGAAGAGGATGTAGATCGTTTTGTATCTTCATTAATTAAAACAAAGGAGTACTTTAGCAATGTCTTTTAATGCCAATCTTGACCAGCTATACCGTCAAGTGATTATGGATCATTACAAAAAACCACGTAATCGAGGTGCTATTGAAGAAGATAGCGTAACAGTGGATATGAATAATCCAACATGTGGTGACCGGATCCATTTAACAATGAAAGTAGAAGATGGAAAAGTTGTTGATGCAAAGTTTGAAGGGGATGGCTGTTCAATTTCAATGTCGTCTGCGTCAATGATGACGCAAGCGATAAAAGGCCAGCCAATTTCAAAGGCAATGGAACTTTCAAAAATCTTCTCAGATATGATGCAAGGCAAAGATTATGACGATGATATCGATTTAGGTGATATTGAAGCTTTACAAGGAGTTTCAAAATTTCCAGCGAGAATAAAATGTGCAACACTTGCATGGAAGGCTATGGAGAAAGGTTTACAAGGGAAAGAGTAACTGTGAGGACATGAAAATGTCCAACTTTCTCATCTGATGAACATTTTGTTAAAGGAGGCTGCGATCAATGGCAAAAAAAATGCCTGAAATAGGTGATTATAAATACGGTTTTGCGGATAAAGATGTGTCAATTTTCCGTTCAAAACGAGGTTTAACAAAAGAGATTGTTGAAGAAATTTCTCGCATGAAGGAAGAGCCACAATGGATGCTCGACTTTCGTTTGAAGTCGCTAGAGCATTTTTATAATCAAGCGATGCCACAATGGGGTGGAGATTTAGCGAGCTTGAATTTTGATGACATCACATATTATGTGAAGCCATCTGAAAAATCTGAGAAATCTTGGGATGAAGTTCCAGACGAAATTAAAACAACTTTTGATAAACTAGGTATTCCTGAAGCAGAACAAAAATATTTAGCTGGAGTATCTGCGCAGTATGAATCTGAAGTCGTTTATCACAATATGAAGGAAGACCTTGAAGATCTTGGAATTGTGTTCAAAGACACTGATTCTGCTCTAAAAGAAAATGAAGATATCTTCAGAGAGCATTGGGGGAAAGTCATTCCACCAACTGATAATAAATTCGCTGCATTAAACTCTGCAGTATGGTCAGGCGGATCGTTTATTTATGTTCCACCTGGAGTTAAGGTAGATACACCTTTACAAGCATATTTCAGAATCAATTCTGAAAATATGGGACAGTTTGAACGTACGCTTATCATTGTTGATGAAGGTGCACACGTTCATTATGTAGAAGGTTGTACGGCACCAGTTTATACAACAAATTCATTACACAGTGCTGTCGTAGAAATTATTATTAAGAAAGATGCATATTGTCGTTATACGACGATTCAGAACTGGGCAAATAATGTCTTTAATCTTGTAACAAAGCGTGCGGTATGTGAAGAAAATGCTACGATGGAATGGATTGATGGTAACATCGGTTCGAAGCTAACAATGAAATACCCAGCAGTTATTTTGAAAGGTGCAGGCGCAAGAGGGATGACATTATCGATTGCGATCGCTGGTAAAGGACAACATCAAGATGCTGGAGCGAAAATGATTCACCTTGCACCTAACACATCGTCAACGATTGTATCTAAATCGATTTCAAAGCAAGGTGGAAAAGTAACTTATCGTGGAATTGTCCATTTTGGTCGTAAAGCAGAAGGATCAAGATCTAACATCGAATGTGATACGTTAATTATGGATAATAAATCTACTTCAGATACAATTCCATATAACGAGATTTTAAATGATAATATATCGTTAGAGCACGAAGCAAAGGTTTCAAAAGTGTCTGAAGAACAGTTATTCTATTTGATGAGTCGTGGTATTTCTGAGCAAGAAGCAACAGAAATGATCGTAATGGGCTTTATCGAACCATTTACTAAAGAGCTCCCAATGGAATACGCTGTTGAAATGAACCGTCTGATCAAATTTGAAATGGAAGGTTCAATCGGATAATTATGTAATCGTTAAAGAACTCACATTTATTTTGTGGGTTCTTTTCTTAATATGTGTTGTTCATCGTTACATTTAATAGGAGGTTATTATGATTTACATCGGTCTTACAGGCTGGGGTGATCACGATAGTTTATATCCAAACAAAGCTTCCTCACGTGATAAGCTACATCATTATAGTGCTCATTTTCCAACCGTAGAGTTAGATGCGTCCTTTTATGCTATTCAGCCACTACATAATATGGAGAAGTGGGCAAATGAAACACCGAACTCCTTTCAATTTATTGTTAAAGCATATCAAGGGATGACCAGGCATTTACGAGGGAAAGTACCATTTAATAACGTAGAAGAGATGTTTAATGACTTTAAAGAATCGTTGATACCTTTAATAGAAAGAAAAAAACTCGCTATGGTACTATTTCAATTTCCGCCTTGGTTTGATTGTAAAAAGGAGCATGTTGAATATTTACGTTATTGCCGTGAAAGGATGCAGGAGATTCCGTGTGCCCTTGAATTTAGGCATCAATCATGGTTTGTTGATCATTACCGACATAAAACGATCCAGTTTATGATTCAAGAAGGTTGGATACATAGTATATGTGACGAACCCCAAGCGGGAGAAGGTTCAATTCCAACGATCCTTAATACAACAAATGAGCAAAAAACACTCGTCCGTTTTCATGGCCGTAATGTCCATGGCTGGAATAAACCTAGTTCTAGTAACTGGCGAGAAATTAGATATTTATACCGATATAATGATGTAGAGCTGAAGCAGTGGATAAAAAACCTACATCTACTAAAGAAGAATTCTGAAAATATATATGTATTGTTTAATAATAATTCTGGTGGAGACGCAGCTGACAACGCCAAGCAGTTAATTTCAATGTTAGAGATACAATATAATGGTTTAGCATCAAAACAGCTGGGTTTATTTTAGAAGCTGAGTTCAACAACCATATATACAGATAACGTAGCTTCCAGGATGGTGAAATAGACTAGCACTATGAAAATTACCCATGAAGGTCATTTTTACTTTCATGGGTAATGTTCGCTATCCCTATTCATTCATCAATTTTCTCGAATAAGGCATACTCATCGTTATTGATTTTTGCAATCATAAGAGTGGGGTCTTCCATGACAGAATAAATGACTGTTCCTTCTTTTAGATGATTAGAAACTAAGTGATTAACAGGGTGGTACTCTTCCTCGATTTGTTTCTCAATTGCACCTACTTTTTCATTAATTGTATACGAGACTGTTACTGATGGTTCGACAAGTAAAAAGCCATCTCCATCTAACGAAAACATAGATCCATAACCACAAAGGTCATAAGAAGCAGCTTGGCTACATCCACTCACGATAAACAATATGCCGAACAGTACCAATATCCCCTTCTTCATTCATATTCCTCCTCTTATATCAGTCGTTATGCTTCTATTCATATTCATGCTTGTACCGTTTCATTCACAAAATAATATTTACAATTGCTAAATGTAGGGATCTTGTTTAAAAAATAAGTTCAATGCTGCAAAAATAAGAGTGATTAAAAAAGATGCCACGACTTGTAATTGTGTACGTGTTTAATTACTTAGTACGACAAACAACAATAGAAGCGCAAGGAGCTTATCGTAAGGCTCTTTTCGAAAACTAAGCTGTGTAATCATTACAAAATATACAGCTACAAAAGGTTTAGTGAGAATATCTACGTTATATAAAAAGAAAAGATGCCACAACTTGTAATTGTGTACCTGTTTTATTACTTAGTACGACAAACAACAATAGAAGCGCAAGGAGCTTATCGTAAGGCTCTTTTCGAAAACTAAGCTGTGCAATCATTACAAAATTTACAGCTATACGAGGTTTAGTGAGAATATCTATGTTTATATAAAAAGAAAAGATGCCACGACATAAATTAAAATACGTGTTTAATTACTTAGTACGATAAACAACAATAGAATCGAAAACACTTTCCGTAAAGGAAAAGAAACGAAAACAGATTATCGACTTGTTTATTTTGTTTAGAGAAAGTCTGAGCCTTTTTCTTGAGAGGTAGGCATTAGCGTAAACATGATGAAGAGAAATATCATACCATGTAGCATAATACAAGATATTAGGAGTGATATTTCAGTATGGTTAAACATATAAGCACTTCCAGCTGTTGTGGTAAGACCGCGAAAGGTGATTGTAATATTAGTATCGAGGATTGTTGTTTATGTGAAATAAACGGTTGTATCGTTCAAGATTGTATAGATCCAAATACAATGATGCCAGTAGTAGATCAATACGAGTGTTCAACATGCGCAGGTGATTGGTGTATTAATATTCAAAATGACTCGATATATTGTGATCCAAATAATCCAGGCTCAAATAATAACCAAATAGAAAACTGTACAATTATCGCAAGATTATTATCACCTACAGGTGATGTAGTTAAAGAAATTAGAGTATTCCCAGGGCAGAAAAAGTCGATTATAGCAAAGAATGTGTGTGCGCTTGAAATACAGGGTGAACAGGCTAGCTTTGTGAATTCATGTGTTGATGGTGCTCCTAACGATGTGTGTGTGAATATAATGCCAAATTCTATACAACCTACATGTAACCAAGTAAGAGGTTCATATGAAGGCACAGTAAGAATGCTTGCTAATCCTCCAGCATGTAACTGTTAACTGTTAACTGTTATTTCGTGGTGGCTAGTTCAGTTTTAAAGAGGTTAATGACGTTCTAATAGTGTATAAAGACTTAATTTCGGTTTGTAACAAGGTTATGCACATTAAAAAAAACATTTATACCGTTGGATTTTTCCTTTTCATGGAGTGATATAAGGGGGAGAGGGGGAGTTTTCGCAATGATAACAATGACACCAATCATAATTGAAAATCAACAATTTACTGCCATTACTGTAAAGCTTCCTAAGACGAATTTCATGGCAGTAACGAATGATAAAGGGTATATAATGTGTGGTGCGCTTGATGTAGCCTTGCTTAATGAAAAGCTTAAAGAAAGAGGAATCATAGCTGGGAGAGCAGTCGGGGTAAGGACAATTGAACAATTACTAGAAGCGCCTTTAGAATCGGTAACACTCGGTGCAGAAAAGTTAGGCATTATAAGTGGCATGAAAGGAAAAGAAGCGCTTTTGAAGATGGAATAGTCTGGTAAACTATATGTTTAGCAGACTATTTTTTAAGTAAATTTTGTTTAATGATTCAGTTTTTGGGAGGAGGGGACTATGTAAACGTTTAAAATAGTGTATACTTTTACATAGGATCTTGAGTATCCATCACTATAATTGTGAGGAGTATTTTATGAGACTAGTATCAGTAGATTCATTACAACAAGGCACGAAATTAGCTAAGCCTATATACAATGATTTTGGACAAACATTGATTAATAATGATATTGAGTTAACTAACCGAATGATTCAACGTTTAAAACAGTTAGGTATAACTTTTGTATACATAAATGATGACCGAACAAATGATATTAACCCAAAACAAGCAATTTCTATCGATTTACGGAAGGAAGCCATAAAAGAAATTGAACATACGTTTTTAGAGGTTAAAAATTCTAAACAATTTTTGAAATCATCAGCATTTAATGAAGCTTCACAACGTTTCAAAAAAATTGTTGATCAATTACTTCAAGAATTAAAGTCAAATAAAGATTTATTCACACTTTTAGCAGACATCTTCTCATATGAACACTATATTTTTACCCACTCGTTAAATGTAACAATGTATTCGCTAGCGATTGGTCTAGAATTGAATTTAACAAATAAAGAATTAGAGACAATTGGTATTGGTGCATTACTTCATGATATTGGGAAATTGATGGTACCTAAGAATATATTACTTAAGCCAGGTAAATTAACAGATGAAGAGTTTGAAGAAGTGAAGAAGCATACGGAATATGGATTTGAGGCACTTCGCAAGATTGATACAATACCATTGGTAGCAGCTCACTGCGCATATCAACATCATGAAAGGCTAGATGGATCTGGATATCCAAGGGGCATAAAAGGAAATGAAATTCACTATCTTGCACGACTCATCGCTGTTGCTGATGTATTTGATGCAGTAGCATCTAATCGCGTATATCGAAAGGCTATGCTTCCCCATGAAGGACTGGAGATTTTATATTCTGGATCTGGAACTCAATTTGAAAAAAATATCGTAGAAGCTTTCCGCAAAGCTGTAGCGATTTACCCAAATGGCTTAGGTGTTGTTTTAAGTGATGGTCGAAAAGGTATTGTGGCAAAACAAAACCCAAATAGTAGTGATCGTCCAATTATTCGTATATTAGAAGAAAAAGGTCAAAATCTCACTTATCCGTATGATATTAATTTAAGTAAAGAGTTGCACATTGTTATCGTTGATTGTGAAACGCGAACATTTACAAGTAATCAGGAGAAATTAATACCAAAATTCTAGCGTTAAATCCCCCTTGTCTGCATACATATAGCTTGTAAGGGGGGATATTGTTTTGTCACTATACAACCGCCGTTTTCGAAAAAAAGGGCCGCTACCCTTTCGGTATGTTTTTTTATTAACGTTTGTTTTTTTTATCTTTTCTACTGCTACTGGTTTATGGATTATTAATAAGGGAATAACACCAACGTTGATGGATGTAGCTGAAAAAGAATCAGAACGAATTGCTACATTAGTCATAAATAATGCAGTAAATAAGCAGATCAAAGAAGGAATGGAGACAGAAGGACTAACTAATAATGTAACTACAGATGAGGATGGCTATATTTATATTACTAACATCGATACTGGAGTTATTAATAGTATATCAGCACAAATAACAAATAGGGTTCAACAAAACCTTGCGAAAGTTCGAAAAGGTAACGTAAATGAATTAGAGGTACCGGATGTAGATATCGAAACAGAAGGTGATGAAGAGGGAAATGGTGTTATCTTCAATATACCACTAGGGCAAGCAACTAATAATGCTTTGTTAGGTAATTTAGGACCGTCCATACCAGTTCTTTTTTATATGGTTGGTAGTGTGAAACCGAATGTAATATATGAAATGGAGCCCTGGGGGATTAACAATGTATTACTAATTGTGAAAGTAGAATTAGAAGTAAATGTGCAGGTGGTCATTCCGTTTGCTACTGAAACAGTTCCAGTAACGACGGATGTCATTTTAGTAAGTAAAGTCTTTCAAGGTAAAGTACCAGATTTTTATAATGGCGGTGGCGATACTCCACCTTCTATTGAGATTCCTATGAATTAAGCTTGTTTTAACTACATTTTATTGATATAATTATTTCAAACTGAATAATTAACCTTATCTGATCGATGAGGTAGAGGATGCAAAAAGTATGATTAGGCTATGTAAGGATGACAACGATGATCATAGCTGAAAGGATTTTTTGCCGAAGTAAAAATAATTTGTCGAAAATATTTTTGCTGGGGTTACCTTGAATAAGGGTAACACTGTCATTATGGAAAGCATCGTTGCATATTTCATAATGGAGGGCTACTGATCGTGATGGAGGATAACATAACATTACAAAGAGTAATGATAGGTTATTTTCTATCATTACTCTTTTTGTGCTTGTTTCATTTTATTTAAATTAGTAGCCCTCCAAAAAAAATTTTTAGGAGGTTATTTAAATGAGTGGAACAATTTATTCGCTAATTCCACCACTGTTGGCAATACTTATGGTTATTGTCACGAGGAGAGTTCTACTATCATTAGGGGTAGGGATTGTGTCTGCTGCTCTACTTCTTCATGAATTCTCTATTACCGAAGCTGGTAAGTCAATGTGGGGTAGTTTCTCAGCAATTTTTGTATCAGACGGAGCTCTTAATACTTGGAATGTGTATATTATTTTCTTTTTACTATTATTAGGATTAATTACTGCATTTATTTCTATTTCAGGTGGTAGTAGAGCTTTCGGAGAGTGGGCATTAAAACGTGTAAAAACTAGAGTAGGGGCACATTTAGTTACTGCATTTTTAGGGATTATAATATTTATTGATGATTATTTTAACAGCTTGGCAGTAGGGCAAGTAAGTAGACCCCTTACAGATCGTCATCGCATCTCTCGGGCAAAGCTAGCTTATTTGATCGATTCGACTTCAGCGCCGATATGTGTAGTATCTCCTGTATCAAGTTGGGGAGCATACATTATCGGTATAATAGGTACGATCCTAGCGGCACATAGTGTTGCAGATATAACACCGTTTGCTGCATTTGTACAAATGATTCCGATGAATTTTTACGTTATCTCAGCGATAGCAATGGTGTTTATAGTTAGCATTTATAATGTTAATTTAGGTGTTATGAAAACGCATGAGCAAAGAGCTATTGATACTGGGAATGTTGTTGACCCAGACAAAAAAGAAGTACCTGGTGAATTGAAAGAAAATTTACCTGTGAGTGACAAAGGCTCAGTTTGGGATTTAGTACTCCCTATTTTAGCTTTAATTGTAGGTGTAGTCGTAGCGATGATTTGGACAGGTTGGGCAAATGTTGCTGAGGGAAATGCTGTTACTGCACTAGCTATATTTGAAAATACAGATGTAACTGGTTCATTGTTATACGGTGGTTTATTCGGTCTGTTAGTTACTTTAATTATGTTTATTAGACAGGCTACGATTTCTCAGAAAATATCTTTTGAATTAATTCCGAAAGGTATTGTTGGAGGGATTAAATCAATGCTTCCTGCAATTTGGATCTTATTATTAGCATGGATGATTGTTGATCTAATTGGCCAATTAGAAACAGGTGTATATTTAGCGGGACTTGTGGAAAGTTCGAACTTAAATATTGGTATGATACCAGTTATTATGTTTCTGCTTGCTGGTATTATGGCGTTTTCTACTGGTACATCATGGGGAACGTTCGGCTTAATGCTTCCAATTGCTGGACAAATTGCAGCTACAGTAGATATAGCAATATTGTTACCAGCTATGTCTGCTGTCTTAGCTGGCTCAGTATTCGGAGACCATTGTTCACCAATTTCAGATACAACGATTTTATCTTCAACAGGAGCTGGAAGTCATCATATTGACCATGTATTGACTCAGCTTCCATATGCTATCATTGCAGCAGTAGTAGCTTCGATAGGATATTTAGTATTAGGATTTACGAATAGTACATTAATAGGGTTAGCTGTTGTACTCTTAATGTTAGTTGGTATATTTATTTTTGCCAAGCAGAAACAAAGTAGTAGTTCTCAGGCTGTAAATGCCGCATACAATAATAAATAGAATTGCAAGTGAGCCAAAAGGATCAGCTTAAGCACTCATTGAAAGTATAAGGGTTAGGTACTCTAATATATTATACAAAATAATGAGTTTTAAGAGCTGATCCTTTCTTTTTACAACGAAATTTTCCTTAAAAAGCTTATGAATAATAGTATTTGAGCATACTCTACCAATGGTTTGTTTTTATCCATTATTTTGAAATATCTTTTTTGTAAAAAAACAAATAATGTTTTGACAAATGTCATTAGAACTAGCTATACTATGAATAGATTATATTAAATAATCAGAATATATAAAACTTTCCGTTTAAATTTAGTGGAGTTAAAATCATTCTTTTTTACTAGATACGGAGAGGTAAAATATTAAAAGGAGGTAATGCAAATATGGATAATCGTCCACAGTGGGGAACGCGTGCTGGATTTATATTAGCTGCAGTAGGTTCAGCTATCGGCCTAGGTAATATTTGGCGTTTCCCAGCAACAGCGTATGAAAATGGGGGAGGAGCATTCTTTTTACCGTACTTATTCGCCTTAATAACTGCCGGTATTCCACTTCTTGTTATGGAATTTACAATCGGCCATAAATATCGTGGCTCAGCCCCTCTATCATATGCAAAAGTAAGTAAAGGCTCAGAATGGCTTGGTTGGTGGCAGGTTGCAATAGCCTTTGTCATTTCAACGTATTATTCAGTTATCATTGCCTGGGCAATGAGCTATACTGTATTTGCCTTTAACCTAGGCTGGGGGGATAAACCAGTTGACTTTTTAGTTGGTGATTATCTACAAGTTACAGACGCAGGAAGCTTTGGAAGCCTTGTGCCAGGAGTCCTTATACCTCTAATTATCGTCTGGGTTGTAACGCTAGGGGTATTATTTGCGGGAGTTAAAAAAGGTATCGAGATTGCGAATAAAATATTTATTCCAGCACTCGTTGTATTATTTTTAATTATCGTTATCCGTGCAGTAACTCTTGAAGGAGCAATTACAGGTCTTAACGCGTTCTTTAAGCCTGATTGGAGTGCTCTTTGGGATGGTACGGTTTGGGTCGCAGCATACGGACAAATTTTCTTCAGTTTATCTATTGCGTTCGCGATCATGATTACTTATTCTAGTTACCTTCCGAAAAAATCGGATATTACTAACAACGCATTTATTACAGGGTTCAGTAACTCATCATTTGAATTATTAGCTGGTATTGGAGTATTTAGTGTATTAGGGTTTTTGGCTACAGCTCAAGGTGCTTCTGTTGATGAAGTAGTTAGTGGTGGAGTTGGCTTAGCCTTTATGGTATTCCCTGAAATAATTAACTCGTTCCCAGCATTGAACGAAGTGTTCGGAGTATTGTTCTTTGGATCATTAGTACTTGCAGGATTATCATCATTAATATCAATTACTGAGACGTATATTGCTGCTGTACAAGATAAGTTCAAGTTGTCGAGAACAGCTGCTGTATTTTTTGCTGGAGGTCTTTCAGCGGTTATCTCATTGGTTTTTGCAACACAAGGTGGATTGAATTTCCTTGATGTAGCAGATGCATTCATTAATAACTTCGGTGTAGCATTAGCAGGATTGTTTGAAGTTATATTAGTCGCTTGGATTGCAAGAGATTTGAAAAATCTTCAAAATCATGCAAATGCCATTTCAGATATCAAGCTAGGTCTATGGTGGAAAGTTTGTTTAGGAGTTATTACTCCAGTCGTCTTAGGATATATGATGTTTGAGAACTTAAAGACGAACTTGATATCAGAATATGGAGACTATCCAAGAGAATTCATTTTTAATTGGGGTTGGACAGTTGCAATAGGCGCAATGCTTATTGGTGTCATATTCACATTTAAAAAATGGGATAGTAAAGCTTTACAGGTGAAAAAAGATAAGGAGGTATCTGGGTAATGGATGGTAGTGCAATCGTAATGATGGTCCTAGGTATTCTTATCATTTGGGGTGGTTTAGCAGCAAGTGTAACAAATGCTATTTTAAAAGCGAAGAAAAAATAACTAAGAAAAAGCATCGACAATGTAACTGTCGATGCTTTTTTAGTCGGATGCAAACCTATTGCACTTATGCCATCAGCTTACGAAGACAAACGTGGTGCTCGCTCTTTTTGTCCAGCTCCGCATCTTAGTTTTGAGTTAGAAGACAAAAAACGAATCAGTGGATAGGCCTCCTACTTTTCTCGTAGCAATCTGCTAAGTTTTGCTTATTTATTTCGTTCTTGGCGTTCCCATGCTTTTAAATGTGGATATGGATCAAATGACCATTCGATATTTCCATTGTCTTTATACATTCCATAATGCAAATGGGGTGGGAATTTTCCAGCAGTTCCTGGTGGTCCATAACCTGTGCTACCGACAGAGCCGATGACCTGACCTGGCTCTACAACTTGACCAACCTTAATATTATCTGCAAAACCATTTAAATGTGCGTAATAATGATACGTATTAGAAATGTCACGAATTCCTATTCTCCAGCCACCGAGCCTATTCCACCCCTTGATTTCAACAACCCCATAACATGTAGAGCGTACGGGTGTTCCATAATTTGCAAAAATATCAGTTCCTTCGTGGCTTCGCCTTCCTCCCCAACTCCTAGCGTATCCCCAAGTACTTCTATAACTGTAATTACTATTTAAAGATACTGGAAATGCGTGTTGAGTAAGATCGAGTTTCCCATATGTTTGATACAATTTGGCATGACTTAATATTACATCGACAGATATATCACGTTTATAATAATCCCACAATGCTATTTTGATACTTTCATGGTCTGTTCCACTAGCTAAAAAGTGTTGAGTAAAGGTATATAGAACATCTTCCCCGTTTTGCTGATCAGCTAACCCGTCACCATCTCCATCCATTCCTATCCCGCCAAATAATTGAATGGAATAAATATCTTGATCAGCTTTGTTTGGATTTAAAGGACCTGTCCACATATCTGAATTGATATAAATACCTATTATCCCTTCGTCATCAGGTATGTCCCGCCTAATTCGTCGTACATTACGTTCATATTGATCAACAGCAGCCAAATAATACCACGGGATTTGTGTGACTGCTTCAAACTTCTTGTATAGTCCCATTCGTTCACTGTAAGTTTGTTGTACATTTTTTTCCTCAGCATGAACGACATACGTTTCAGTAAAAAGGATTGCAAAAATGATTAATAATACCATATAAATACGTTGCACGAAATTTATTTCTCCCTTCTATTAAAGGTGTTGAAAAGTGAGGAAAAAAATTTGAGTTTGTTCGCTATATCACTCATATCCATTACCGCACAAACTTGAGCGCTTAAAGCTAAGTGTCCTCATGTTAATTCTGTTCGTGAAGCTCCTTTGATCATTCTCTTAGCTACTTAATGTTAGTTTGTAGCTAAGTAGTATTTTAATAATAAAAATCGAGTAGAAATTCTTGGTAATTCTTTTTTCTTGTTCGTTTCTTGAGAAATGTGGTAAAGTGACAGAAGAAATAACATTGATGAGGCTTCTTTGTTTACTTTGTTGCTCATTTGTAAACTACAGCTAAATGAAATTTAATAAATTGTCATGAACTAGTGGGATATGGATCTTTGTGCAACAAGCAATAATCAATGCATAAAGCTAGAAATTTGGATACACACATTGTTTGGATATATAATTAAGAAGATAGCTATAAATTGGAGTTGATAATATTGGCTAACAAACAAGAATATAAACGTAAACCGGAATGGCTGAAAATAAAATTAAATACGAACGAAAATTATACAGGCCTTAAAAAAATGATGCGAGAAAAGAAGTTACATACTGTATGTGAGGAAGCGAAGTGCCCAAATATACACGAATGTTGGGCTGAGCGAAGAACGGCGACATTTATGATTTTAGGAGATATATGTACGAGAGCGTGTCGTTTTTGTGCAGTAAAAACAGGCTTACCTACAGAGCTTGACTGGCAAGAGCCTGAACGTGTAGCTGATTCTGTCCAGTTAATGAATTTAAAGCATGTGGTCGTTACAGCTGTTGCACGTGATGATTTAAAAGATGGTGGAAGTGAAGTGTTTGCAGAAACTGTTCGGGCTATTAGAAGGAAAAGCCCACTTACATCTATAGAGGTGCTCCCTTCCGATATGGGAGGAAAATATGATAATTTGAAAACATTAATGGATGCACGTCCTGATATATTAAATCATAACATTGAAACAGTTAAGCGATTATCTGATCGAGTAAGGGCTAGAGCAAAATATGAGCGTTCTTTAGAATTTTTAAGAAGAGCGAAAGAAATGCAGCCAGATATTCCAACTAAGTCAAGTATTATGATTGGTTTAGGCGAAACGAAGGAAGATCTTATAGAGGCTATGGATGATTTACGAGAAAATCAAGTTGATATTCTTACAATTGGTCAATATTTACAACCTTCAAAGAGTCATTTACCTGTTGTAAAATATTATCACCCTGATGAATTTGCTGAATTTAAAGAAATTGCGTTAAGTAAAGGTTTTAGTCATTGTGAGTCAGGCCCGCTTGTTCGTTCTTCATATCATGCCGATGAACAAGTTAATGCAGCAGCAAAGAAAGCACAGGAAGCATAAATATTTTCTAAAAGAAGTCCAGCTACAATGCTGGACTTTAGTGTATAATGAACTTTATTTTGACATCATATTTGGAGATGTCAATTTGTTAGAATTAAAGTCTGTTCCTTGAGGATATGTCAACATTTTCTTAATGGTTTCTTTAAGTGATTTATCAATACTACTATTAGATGCGTCTAAGGCTCCATACCTTTCAATTTCTTTGCTTATTTCTAGATTATCTGCAACAATAATATCGTAGTACCCTGGAACAACTGACGTTGCAGTTCTCTTGACTTGCTCGGCAGTTAAGTCTCTATCATCAGATTCAGTTTGATAAGCGATTAATACTTCTTCATCAGTTACGAGTGTGGCTACATCTGAAACGTTCGGTAGCTGAGTGCATAACTTACCAATTACGTCAGCTGCTTGTTCTTTATCTAATTTTGCCATCTGATCATATGTTGTATCTTTTCCAGGTATAGGGTTTTTCTGATGTCTCACATATCCATAACGAGTAGGCTCTCTATCGTTTCGCAAGTTTGTTTCATTATATAAATCGTTGCGATCTGTAACATTAACTGTTGTACCGTTTCTTTCATAAAGCGCTTGTTTTTCTTCTGCATTGGTTGCACAAGCTGTTAAATAAAAAGCACTTGATATGCTGACTATCAGTATCATCGTTTTGTTCAATTCAAACACCTCCTCATATACTAACATTGTGCAATTGAAACGGTTTTATAAGAGTAATCGAATGGTAATTCTATAATTTTTATGGTAAAAATAAGGTAAGAACTTCTTTTTCTGCGGAGGTATATATAATGATTTGTATTAATAACCATTGTTTTGAATTAGTAGAAAATATAAAAGATGGATTTAAAGAAGAGGATTTCCGAGCAAGATATTCAGATATTTTAAATAAGTATGACTACATAGTTGGGGATTGGGGCTATAATCAATTAAGGTTACGAGGCTTTTTTGAAGATCAAAATCAAAAAGCAACATTTGATACAAAGATTAGTTCTATTTCAGAGTATTTATTTGAATATTGTAATTTTGGCTGTGCGTATTTTGTCTTGAGAAAAGTAAAGAATAAAAAAAAGTAAGCTAGTATCAATACTATTCTAATGAAGTATTAGAGATCAACATACAACTAGCCTTAAGTTATACCTTTTGTATAGGCTGTTTTCCCATTCATTGTTGCAAAAATCTATAAAAATCATATCGTACACATCAGTTGTTTAAAGTAAGTGAATAATGCAACAAAGTTTGTAAGACCCTTTGTTTAAAAGACCTAGCTTTGTGATATTGTAAAAATAGAAATAAAGTTTACGGTAAGTGTTTGTCTTTGTCATAACACATGAGCACTTTATTTATCATGTGGAGGGTGTGCACCAGGAAATTTGCGAGGAATATCATGATGTAGTGACTTAACCTCATAGTTAAATGCACTATAATAACGTTGACTTGGCTCCCATGAGGAGCTTTTATTCTCAACTCGCTCTTCTTGTCCCCGAGGTGAGCCATAAGGACCTTCAGGGAGTTGTTCTGGCACTATATAATTTTTCATTGCTTCAACATTTTTAAAATCTGAGTAAGATTCATTCTGATTATTATTCATGATAATTACACCTACTTTTTGGAATAATACCAACAGCTTAAAGTTAAATCTATTGGTATTATTCCCAGTGAACAGACTGAATTATACAATCTCTTCTAAAAATGAGCGCAATTCCTGTGCGTCTTCTTCACTAAGCTGATAAGCCCCCTCAAGAAACCCAGGCTCATCCAAATCGTCTTGACCTATAATAGCAAATTTATTACTTAGTAAGTTTAAGACAAGGTGCTTACCGTAATATTTATCTGATTTAATAATTGCCAAATCAAAACGCTGATGCTCTCCCATGAAGCTCACAAATCTTGTTGTTGTTTGTGCAGTTTCATCATATAAAAAGAAACGTTCACTCATATGTACCCCCTCCTTACTATTAGTATATTATATCGTATGAATCAACCACGCAACTTTCTTATGAGTATCTGAACATTTAGGAGGGAAGCAGCAACAATATCGGATCTTATGATGTGGTAGAATAAGGGTAAATAAGTGCAAGTTTGTAAGTTGAAAGGAGACTCATATGTATTTTGTTGATAGACAAAAAATAGAAGCAACATTAGTCTTTTTAGATAATCATGTCCAATTAATTGAAAGTAAAAAAACATTCAATGGGCAAATTGAACAATTGGCATTGGAACGAATAGTACATATTATGATTGAATCGGTGCTAGATGTAGGTAATTTAATCATTGATGGATTCATTATGCGAGACCCAGGAAGTTATGAAGATATAATAGATATATTAATTGATGAAAAAGTCGTTTCCAAAGAAGATGGTGAGGCACTTAAAAATTTAATTCGTTACCGTAAAATGGTTGTCCATGATTATTTACATATAAACCATAAACAATTAATAGCTGAAGTACAGAAAAACATAGCCTGTATTAAAACATTTTCGTCGTCTGTTCTAAACTATTTAGCTAATGAATTAGGTCCAGTAACCGCATTTAGAAGTGAACGATAGCATGCTATGCTAGCCTGCTGTTTGCAACGTATTAATTGTTATAACATGTAAAATCGTTTACAATAAGAAGAGGATGGTGAAAGTACATGCAAAATAAATCCTCTTCAACACGTGATGAAATTTTAAGGTTGCTTAAATTTAAAAAGCGACTGACTGTTATTGAACTTGCTAATGAGCTTGGAATAACAGAAATGGCTGTTAGAAGACACTTAAATACATTAGAAAGAGATTTATATATACAATCTACACTTGTACGTCAAGCGATTGGTAGACCTATACATGTCTATCAATTATCAGCTAAAGGTGAAGAACTATTTCCTCGAAATTATAAATCAGTTACCTTAGAATTTTTGGAAGATATTCATAAAATGGGCGGACAAGAAATGATTCATCAACTTTTCCAAAATAGATTAGAACGATTGACGAAAAGATATGATACTCGATTGAATAATAAAACATTTGAGGAAAAAATTAACGAACTTGCTTCTATTCAAAATGAAAATGGATATATGGCAGAAATTGAACAAAAAGACGATGACGTATTTTACATTAACGAATTTAATTGTCCCATTTCCGAAGTTGCTGAGCACTATGAACAAGCATGTGCTTGTGAATTACAACTATTTAAAGATGTACTTAAAACTGATGTGATTGCATGCTCTTGTTTAGCAAAAGGCGATGATTATTGCCGTTACGAAGTAAAAAAGCCATCAGAAAATATAAAAAAATAAAGTAAACGCTTTCTATTTTTTATAGAAAGTGTTTTTTTTGATAAGATAAGAAAGCACAATGACTATTTAGGAGAGTGTAACATGTTAAAGAAATATGAAGGCTATTTAATTGATTTAGATGGAACGATGTATAGGGGAAAAGATAAAATTGATGCAGCGAGTGATTTTGTGAAAAAATTATATAAGAATAATATCCCCTATTTATTTGTAACGAATAATTCTTCTCGAACGCCAGCACAAGTAGCACAAAAGCTTAGAGATTTTGATATACCGGCTACAGAAGAGCAGGTTTTTACGACTAGTATGGCAACGGCTAACTACATATCAGAACAAAAAGAGCATGCAAGTGCATACGTAATAGGAGAGGAAGGAATTCAAACAGCATTAACTGATCAAGGAATTGAATTAAAGGATAACAAACCTGATTTTGTTGTAGTAGGGATTGATCGAAGTATTAATTATGAGAAACTTGCATTAGGTTGTCTTGCTGTAAGAGATGGAGCAACTTTTATTTCAACAAATGGTGATATTGCGATCCCAACTGAGAGAGGGTTATTACCAGGTAACGGTTCACTAACATCTGTTATTACTGTTTCAACTCAAGTTGATCCAATCTTTATAGGTAAACCAGAAAAAATAATTGTAGACCAAGCCCTAAAAGTACTTGGTGTGCCTAAAGAAAATACTTTGATGGTTGGGGATAATTACGATACAGATATTCTAGCAGGTATGAATGCTGGCATGGATACGTTATTAGTTCATACTGGTGTGACGACTAAGGAATTATTAAAAGGGTATAAGCAGCAGCCAACACACGTCATCAATACTTTGGAAGAATGGATGGAACATATTTAATTCGGCAAAAGGGGACGATCTTTCATTAAGCAATTTAGTTATTGGCGAGGAAAATTAACAATTTAAATTTACCGCAAAATGTTCAATAAAATATATTCAACGCATAAAAACTGCACGTCAAATTGTTAGATACTGTTTAACAATTTGGCGTGATTCAATTCTTAAGCACTTTAACATTTGGTCGATAATTTTTTTACTCATGCACGGTATTAACCTTCAACGATTGCAAGGTATTTCAAGGTTGCCTCTTCGGTTTCAACAAGTAAAATATCTCCTCTTTCTTTGGTTGAGAAAATCTTTGCTCCGATAGGAAGTTTATTCGACATTTCATTGATGAAATCTGTATTAGTATCATTTCTTTCTTTTATTTCACCGATTTGGACATCCTTTGTTAATGATAATTCCTCTACCCAGTCAACCTTAGTTGCGTAGATAACCCCATCAAACTGAAAAATGTCAGCCTTAGGGTCTAAGGTTAAGACTTCTTCTGCATCGATACTGTCAATTGTTACTTCGGTTGTACTTCCGTAATTAGCACAGCCTGTCATAATAAATAGGAGCAATATTATTAAAACAATGAATAATCTTTGTACACTCATATTGGATACCCCCTTTATCCAATTAGACGAGAATTGATGAAAAAAGTTCCAATAATAGCACTTGCAGGGGGGGACAGTTTACACATTTAGCTCCAAGTGCCATCGACTCGAGGTCATAAGCCAATCCGTCAAGGTGGTTAAAAAGCAACCATCCAGCCGAATTGTCTTATGCTTGTCGTCGATAAGCGGGCACCTTCCGCTTTTCTTCTTACTCTGTGTTTGCGTATCTGTGGGCAAGTCGACTTGAGGCAGCTGCGGCAATAGCTCCTACGATATCGTCTAAAAATGTATGACATTTCCCTGAGGATTTATCATTTAAATCTTTAAGTATGCCAGGTTTTTCTTTGTCAATATATCCATAGTTAGTAAACCCGATTGAACCATATACATTGACAATTGATAAAGCGAGTATTTCGTCAACCCCATATAACCCTTCATCTTCAGTGATTGTTGAAAGAAGTGGTTCTTCAAGTAAGCCTTTTTCTGCAAGAATGTCTAATTGAATGCCTGTCAATATAGCATTTTGTACTTCACGTTTAGATAAAACACGTTCAATATTATCTATACATACTTGCTTCGTTAAATCTGGATGATATTTCACTTGTAGAAAATATACAAGGTCAGCAATATCATCGATTGTAACACCTCTTTGAGTTAATAGATCTCTAGCGCTCGTTTCGACTTGATTGCTTTTATTAATTTCCATTATAGTCACCTGATTCCTAAGTGTTTTTTTCTTACAGTTAAGCGTCTCATATTGAATGTAGTTGTTTTTAACACTACCCATGAGATACACGAACAGAAACCTTCATGTTTTATGGAAGTTTTCATCGATGGCTCTAGCTCTCACTTTTCTTATATTTTACTAGTTCATTGTTAAGAATGTGAAAAATATTGCCAGATTGTTTTCTATATCATAAAGGAGCATTGTAGATTATTCAAGTAATTAGCAGCATACATATAAGTAACTTAGCTAAGTTATCACATTATGAAATTGCCTATATTATAGTGAAGAAAGGAGAATAAAATGAACAAAGAGCAAATATATGAATTTTTTGGAATATCTGTGAATGAGAGCTTTTCAAATCCAGGTAGTTTCTTATCACTTAGAAATAACCGTACGTCCTATGTTGCAGTCCGTGTTGATCACCTTGAAGATGATGAAATAATGGAGCTCGATCAGTTTAGTAAGTATTTTGTTCAAAAAGGAGACCAATTCACTGCAACGTTCGTGCCTTCTAAGAGTAAACTATTGTTTGCCCTTATTAATGACCAAAGGTATGCTTTGTTACAATATAAAAATTATCCGTACAGAAAACAAGTACATATAGCAAAGGAACTTGCCAAATTTCATCATATAGGTCGTGGGTTTCCATATTCAGTAACGAGAACTGCTAGGATTGGACAGTGGAAATACTTATGGGAAAAAAGACTTGATCAAATGGAAATATTCTGGGGGAGAAAAATAAAAGCAGAAAATCTAAATGCTTTTGATGAAAAATTTCTATGCTCATTTCCATACTACTTAGGTATAACAGAAAATGCTATTCAATTTCTTGTTGATACAGAATTAGATGAACAGCCATATCCAGTAGATTCTGCAACAGTATGCCATCAACGGTTTACAGAAAATACATGGTCGCATCAACAGCTAGTAAGGTTTCCTACAGATTGGGTTTTTGATCATCCGTCAAGAGATATTGCTGAGTGGTTGCGACATCAGTATTTTAAAGCTGGTAAGTTTGACAACCGTACAATTCCTCAATTTATTTATCATTATGGACGTTCCAAGCAACTATCTCCTTTTTTTATTAGAATATTGTTTGCTCGCTTGCTATTTCCGATACATTATTTCGATTGTATTGAAGAATATTATCGTAATTATAAACAAGAAAATGAAGAAAGGAATATAAAAGCTATAGATACGATCTTACAAACAACAAAGCAGTATGAGCATTTTCTTAAAGAAGTGTATGATTACATGTCGTATGTAAACCAGCAAGGATCTTTAAAGAAAATGGAATGGTTATATAATTGATGTTTTTATAAAGTTTCATTTTGTAAACTTTGTTTTTGCTACTAAGTGATAATAACTAGATAAAGGTTGTAGTCTTAACAAGTACTTTGAAGAAAATGGATTACGACTAAAGGCAAGTTGTATAAATGTCTATAATTTAGTACAATTTACAACAACCAATCACAAAAAAACAGCCATTATAAAAGTATGCGGTTACATTTTTACATTTAAAAAAAGGCTTGTAATCATATGTAATACTCTCTATAATGTCTTTTATATATAAACAAATGTTTCTTTGGAGAAAACAACAAACGAGGTGGGGAGTATGGTACAGTCAATTTCAGTTGGCCTATTAGGTCTAGGAACAGTAGGCTCCGGTGTTGTGAAAATTATTGAAAACCATCAAGACCGTCTTATACATCAGGTAGGCTGTCCGGTGAAAATTAAGAAAATTGTTGTAAAAGATGTGAATAAAGATAGGGATGTTAAGATAGATGCATCTGTGCTTACGACGAATGTTGATGATGTGATTACTGATCCTGACATCGACGTTATCATCGAAGTAATGGGTGGAGTAGATGAAACCCGTTCACACATTTTAGATGCACTCAGAAATAAAAAAAATATTGTTACAGCAAATAAAGACCTTATGGCGTTATATGGCTCAGAATTGTTGACAGTTGCTGCGGAAAACGGTTGTGATATTTTCTATGAAGCGAGTGTCGCTGGTGGAATTCCAATTTTACGAAGCTTAGTAGACGGTCTTGCTTCAGATCGAATAACTAAAATGATGGGAATTGTAAATGGGACAACGAATTTTATTTTAACGAAAATGAATAAATTTGGTAGCCCTTATGATGAGGTGCTAGCAGAAGCACAACAATTGGGATATGCCGAAGCAGATCCAACTGCAGATGTTGAAGGATTAGATGCCGCTAGGAAAATGGCAATATTAGCTACCCTCGGCTTTTCGATGAATATTGATTTAGAAGACGTTTCAGTGAAAGGTATAACAGATATTACGGAAGAGGACCTTCAATATAGTAAGCAATTAGGATATACAATGAAGCTTGTTGGTTTGGCGAATAGAAGTGGTGATCGAGTTGAAGTTAGTGTCCAGCCGACTCTACTTCCGGAATCGCACCCGTTATCATCAGTAAATGACGAGTACAATGCCGTATATGTTTATGGCGAAGCAGTAGGAGAAACAATGTTTTATGGCCCAGGGGCTGGTAGCTTACCAACAGCTACTGCAGTAGTTTCAGATTTGGTTGGAGTAATGAAAAACATGAGACTTGGTATTAATGGTAATAGCTTTATTACTCCACAATATGATAAGCAACTTAAAGCGGCTTCAGAAATTCTTTCAAAATACTTTTTACGTATACATGTGAAGGATCAAGTTGGAGCTTTTGCGAAAATAACTGGTCTATTTACAGCAAGAGATGTAAGCTTTGAAAAAATATTACAGTTACCTTTAAAAGAAAGTGACTTAGCAGAAATCGTATTAGTGACACATCACGCTTCATTACAAGATTATGAGCAAATTTTGCAGCAATTACGGGATTTAGATGTTATATATGAAGTGAAAAGTTCATATCGCATAGAGGGAGAGAGTGTATAATGGCTTGGAAAGGATTATTACATCATTACAAGGAATACTTGCCAATTACTGACAACACACCATTGCTAAGTTTACATGAAGGTAATACACCATTAATCCGAGCTGACAATCTCTCAAAGGAGTTAGGAATTGACCTATACGTAAAAGTAGAAGGTGCAAATCCAACTGGTTCATTTAAAGATCGAGGGATGGTAATGGCTGTAGCAAAAGCAAAAGAGGAAGGCAGTGACACAGTGATTTGTGCTTCCACTGGAAATACTTCAGCCGCAGCTGCCGCATATGCATCCCGTGCTGGTATGCGATGTATTATAGTTATTCCTGATGGGAAAATTGCGATGGGGAAACTTGCTCAGGCAGTCATGTATGGGGCAGAGATATTTTCAATTGAAGGAAACTTTGACCATGCGCTAACAATGGTTCGTAAGCTTAGTGAAATTGCACCAGTTACGCTTGTGAACTCGGTGAATCCATATAGAATTGAAGGACAAAAAACGTCAGCATTTGAAATATGTGACCAATTAGGTTCTGCCCCTGATGTGCTAGCTATTCCTGTTGGTAACGCAGGAAATATTACTGCATACTGGAAAGGCTTTAAAGAATACAATGAAAAGCATAAGACAGGTTTACCACAAATGAGAGGTTTCGAAGCAGAAGGATCAGCTGCGATTGTAAGAGGTAAAGTAATTAACAACCCAGAAACTATTGCTACAGCGATCCGAATCGGTAATCCAGCTAGCTGGGATTACGCAGTTGATGCAGCTAAATCATCAAACGGTAAAATTGATGAAGTAACAGATGATGAGATATTAGCAGCATATCGTCTGTTAGCACGTAGTGAAGGCATCTTTGCAGAGCCTGCATCTAGTGCCTCAATAGCAGGGGTAATAAAACAGCTAAAGAGTGGAGAAATGAATAAAGGAAGCAAAGTTGTGGCTGTTTTGACTGGTAATGGCTTGAAGGATCCAAATGTTGCCATTGATTCTACAGAAATTAAGCCTGTCGTGTTGCCAAATGATGAGAAAGTTGTATTTGACCATATTCAAGGAGCTGTTCATTCGTGACTATGAATGAACGGATCGAGATAAAAGTACCAGGCAGTACGTCGAACTTAGGCCCAGGGTTTGATTCTATCGGCTTAGCTGTTACACGCTACTTAACACTTGAAGTACAAAGAAGTACACAATGGTTATTTCATTCGCTCACAGACGAGTTAAGAGATATTCCGACGGGTAAAGATAATCTCATATTTCAAGTTGCGCAAAAAGTAGCTGATATACATGAAAAAGAGTTAACTCCATGCTATGTAGAAGTTTCTGGTGAAATTCCACTTGCTAGAGGGCTTGGTAGTAGCGCAGCTGCCATTGTTGCAGGAATCGAACTAGCGAATGTGTTATGTGATTTGCATATGACAAATGATGAAAAGCTTAGATTTGCTAGCTTATATGAAGGGCACCCTGATAATGTTGGTGCATCCATTTATGGAGGGTTAATTATCGGTAGCCACCGTCAACATGAAACTGACATTATCGCAGTACATGATTTTGATGTCGATATCGTAGTCGTGATACCTGGATATGAATTGAAAACTGCTGAAGCTAGAAGTGTCCTTCCAAGTGATTTTGCATTCTCAAAGGCTGTTGAAGCAAGCTCAATTAGTAATGTGTTAATAAGCTCTTTATTGACTAATAATTGGACGCTTGCGGGAAAAATGATGGAGCTAGACCTGTTTCATCAACCATATCGATCAAAGCTCGTTCCTGACATAGACGAAATTAGCTCTTGTGCGAGAAGAAACGGTGCCTTTGGTACAGCATTAAGTGGAGCTGGACCAACAATTATTTGTTTTGCTGAAAAAGGTAAAGGTGCAAATCTTCAAAAAGCCTTACAAAGTAGCTTTTCTCAACATAAAATAGAATTTCTTTCTGTAGACAATCAAGGGAGCACGGTAGTTCAAACATCGAAGGAAAAGGAAGAAGTGAACTGACTTTTCTGTAACTAACCATAAAAGCTCGGTCTTGTCTTAATAAAAGCTTCTTTTCGTAAAATTTTGTTGTTATTTATAAAAAATTGCAACACAGAGAGGTCGTTAGAAGAAAAGATGCGATAAGATCATATGTATCTTCCGTGTTTATATTTTACTATGAACAACAATAATCAATTTAAAAACTCTACAAAAAAAGCGAAACCTCCATCCAGGAAGGTTTCGCTTTTCATATTGATGACTAATATGACATATTATATCAGGTTAGAAAACCTGTTCTACTTCAACTACACCTGGTACTTCCTCTAGAAGTGCACGCTCAATACCTGCTTTTAATGTAATTGTTGAACTCGGACAACTACCACATGCACCTAATAAACGTAACTTTACAATACCGTCTTCTACGTCAACTAATTCACAATCTCCTCCGTCGCGTAAAAGAAATGGGCGAAGTTTATCTAAAACTTCTTGTACTTGTTCTTCCATAACTAATTCAGCCAAGATTATCGACTCCTTTCCTTATTATCTATTATAAACAGTGTAATGAAAAAAATCTATCGTACGAACTTGGATATTTACCGATTGAGTTATAGAAAAAGTTTCGTTAGCAATCGTTTTCTTGTACAATAAGATAAGAACACTGAAAAAGAGGAGTGTCTTACCTTATGACTATATTACAACAAGTAGAAGTTTGTGTATACGGTACGGAAGTATTATGTCCTAGTTGTGTAAACTTACCATCTTCGAAAGAAACATATGAATGGTTGGATGCTGCAATAACGAGAAAATTTCCTAATCAGCCATTTACAATATCATATGTTGATATATACGCTCCCCCTTCAAAGGAAGACAAACAGAGCTTCGCTACTAGAGTGATAGAAGAGGATATGTTTTATCCAGTAGTTGTTATTAATGACAATATTGTTGGTGAAGGAAACCCTAAATTAAAAGCTGTATTTGAAGAAATGGAGAAATACGGCTATCAACAAGGATAACAAGCATATGACTAAGTGAATGCAAACCAAAGTTCATAAACAAAGTAATGTTCGCATTAATAAGATTAATAGCAAAAAATACAGTGAAAAGACGGGTAACAACCCGTCTTTTCTTGATTAATGTACCGATGTAATCTTGCATAGCATAGTCAGCCATTGAAGACGTTTTATTAAAATCAGAGGCAAAAAAACCTCTGATTTTAATATGCTCGGGGATGGTCAACCTGCTTGTGATATTCTTAAAGTAGCTCGAGGTATGCTCAATGAGTATCTGAGTCCGAGTTTAACCTCTGTGATTTTTATACATCCACAGAATTCCTGATTTTAATAGGCGAGGAACTCTTCCCATTAGAGGTCTATCTGCAAGTAAACCGAAACCATGTTTTTTACCTAGAGAACCTAGAACACCCTTTAATTTAATTGGTGGGAATTCACTTGGTGGTTCTTCATTATTCCAGCGCTTAAGAAGCACTTGAACGATTTGTTCAGCTTGCCCTTCAGCTAGTTGTGCACTAGGTGCGTGTGGCAGGCTGGCACAATCACCAACTACATAGACATTTTCATTTTCAGGAATGTTATGCTGGTTCGTTAATACTACGCGTCCTTGTGCATCTTTTTCGGCAGGTAAAGCTTGAACGACTTTATTTGGCTGAATGCCTGCTGTCCAAACAATTGCATCACTTGCGATGCCTTCATCATGATTATATAAGGCATTTTCTTCTACTTTCGTAATACAAGCATTATTAATTAACTCTATGTTATGTTCTAAAAACCATGACTCAACATACTTACTTAAACGTTCAGGGAACATTGATAAAATGTGTTTTCCACGGTCGAATAGTTTGATGTTTAAATCAACACGGCTTTCATGTAATTCACTCGCTAACTCTACGCCGCTTAGTCCTGCACCTACAATAGAGACAGTGGAACCTGCTGGTAAGTTATTCAGCCTTTGGTAAGTGTCTCTTGAATTATCAATTGTTTGAATACTGTAAGTATATTCTTGCGCTCCAGGAACGCCATGATATTTGTCTTCACAGCCTAAACCAATGATTAAATCATCATAAGATAACGGTTCTCGATCTTGAAATTCAACTGTTTTATCTTCCAAATTAATGTTCGTAACTTCTCCATATAAGAGGTTCAACCGATCGTGCTCAGGAAAAGATACTCGCACGTGCGTATCTGAAATGGTACCGGCTGCCAGAGCATAGTATTCGGTTTTTAAGCAATGATATGGAATGCGATCAACTAGAGTAACTTGGACATCATTTGGTAGTTCGTTGGGTAAAAGGCGATGAAGGATACGCATACCACCGTATCCGCCACCAAGAATGACAAGGTTTTTCATTGTTGACTTCCCCTTTGTTAAAAAAGTAAGAGATTACGAAAGGTACTTCATAAATTTTCTATAAAATATATAATGTTATACATATTAATATGGTTAATAACTAAATAATGATGAAACCATAAAAAAGTATAACTAAATTACGACAAAATAACAACAAATATTCCATATTTCTTGACAAAATTTGAGCAATATTGTTGACGAAACAGCAAAAAATGAGTAGCATATAAAATCAATGAGAGGTGAAAAAAATGAAGCCTATTATTGAATTTTGTGTTAGTAATTTAGCTAATGGTGGTCAACAAGCACGTGAAAAGCTTGAGAAGGATCCTAATTTAGATATCATTGAATATGGATGTTTAGGCTATTGTGGTAAATGTGCCCAATCCTTGTTTGCACTTGTCAATGGAGAGATTGTTTTAGGAAAAGATGCTGATGAACTCGTAAATAATATATATCAATATTTAGAGGATAATCCGATGTTTTAATGAGACTCTTTTCGTAAATTCTGTTGCTAATGGTACTAAACTGAGATTTAATATGACTGCCGTCATTTTATAGAAGGAAAAGTGCTTTGTAATCTAAGTTGTTTTCGTATTTAATTCTTCGTACAAAATAATATATATGTGGTAACAGAATAAGCAAAGTGCACTCATTTATTAGTGCACTTTTTGTGATTACTATTTTGATTGGTCATGCTATAGCTTCCTTAACTTGATAACCTAATTGCCTAATCTGCTTTAATCAATCATGCTCGAAGACATAATCGAACAACAGTCTGTCCTAATCGAGAGTAACCATTTGTCGATCATGGCGGATTTCATACCACCGCTCTCTCGTCATGCTAATAATGCCGTATTCAATCGTGTTATTTTGCTGTTCAAGAACTTTTGAAAAATATCGAATAGCTTGCTCATCATTACCAATCCTTCGGTTCAATTCTCCAATCATATACAAGATACGAATTTCAGACATTTGGGTAAAGTTAAAGTCGTCGGTCATATACGACTGAATATACTCCTGTAGTGCTAATTTCATAAAACGTTTTTCTTGTTTTTGGTTTGTTAATTTACGATATAACCAAGCTGTACGAAGATACATCCCAGCAATTGTTATATGTTTTTCTTTCTTAAGTAATGCACTATATATTGCTAATTTATATGTATCAATCGCATCTTTCTTTGTCCGAATCCCACAGTAATTTTTACCTGCCCAGTTGTCACAAATATTTTTTTTAATCGTTTCTATCGTTAAAGGCGGGAAAACCTCTTCAAACTTATTTGAACTAGAAAACCCACAATGAGGGCACACACAAATGTAATAAAGTGAAGGATCGTATGCTTCATTTTTATATTGAGGACAGAAATCTGACTCATGAAGAGAAATTTTCGTATAACGTGATCTAACCTTTTGAGTAGTATAAGTTTTTTTACATAGCAAGCATGTAGGTTTATAATCATAGAATGGAGGGATCGTATTCATCTTGCTTCCTTCCTAACTAGCAGTTTATATTTCCTGAGTACAAAATCATATTTATTTAATTATATCGTAAAATATATGAAATTAGTACTACTAATGCTGAGTCGAAAGAAACAAAAAGAAGTCCTTCAAATAAAATGAAGGACGATATCATACGGGGGATAATTCCAGTATGAACAAAAAATGAGTACAATATACATGAAGACTAACGGAAAAAAATATATGGAGGGTATGTTGCAATGAATCAACTGACTTTCACTAAAATGCATGGTCTAGGCAATAATTATATATATGTAAATATGTTCGAGGAAAAGCTTAAAGAGTCACAAATAGCTGAGCTTGCTATAAAAGTTTCTAATGTGAATACAGGAATTGGCTCAGACGGAATGATTTTAATATGTCCGTCAGAAGTAGCCGCTGTGAAGATGAGGATTTTTAATAATGACGGTTCAGAAGGGAAAAACTGCGGAAATGGTCTCAGATGTGTTGCGAAATATGTGTACGAACATAAAATAGTGAGTGACAAGGCATTTCCCATCGAAACACTATCAGGTGTTGTATATGCGCAAATTCAAGAAGAGGAAGGCAAAGTCATTAGTATAACGATAGATATGGGTAAACCACAATTAAAACGGTCTCAAATTCCTATGGTTGGTGATGATAAGGAAATTGTTGTAAGTGAGAAAAATATCTTTGCTGGTGAAGAGCGAGAAGTGACACTTGTCTCTATGGGGAATCCACATGCCATTTTTTACGTTGAACATATTGATGAGGCTCCATTAACGTCGGAAGGACCATTAATTGAGAAGGATGCCAGGTTCCCAGAAGGAATTAATGTTGAATATGTTGAAGTCGTTAATGATCACGAACTTCATTTCCGAGTTTGGGAAAGAGGATCAGGTATTACTCAAGCTTGTGGAACAGGTGCATGCGCAGCAGTAGTCGCATCTGTATTAAATAACAAGACGATACGTAACAAAGAAACACTTGTACATTTAGCAGGTGGGGATTTACGCATCACATGGACAAATGAAGGGAATGTCCTAATGACAGGACCTGCTGAAACTATATGTATGGGCACGTATTACTACTAGAAGATATATCAATTTCTACCTTTATAATCCCATGTTATGATAGGGCTAATTATTTGTATAGCCAAAAGGGGAAAGGTATACTAAAAGAAAAATAAAGTACAATAGTCAACTTTCTACACATTGAAGTTTAGAGTTGAATCGACTTGGGCGGCTATAATGCAAAGCTAGACAAGTAAAATCTCAGATTGGAGGGAAGATGAATGAGTGATATTTTAGAAATAACTGAATCAGCAGCACATCAAATCAATGCGATGAAGAAAGAAAATGAAGAAGAAGGAGCTCTTCTTCGCATTGGAGTCCAAGGTGGCGGATGTAGTGGACTATCGTATGGCATGGGCTTTGAACATGAAGTAGCCGAAGGTGATATCCAATTTGAACAACACGGGATTCAAATGGTCGTTGACGAGGAAAGCGCACCAATATTAAAGGGAGTAAAAATTGATTACAAACAGTCTTTAATGGGTGGGGGCTTTACGATCGATAATCCGAACGCCATCGCCAATTGTGGCTGTGGTTCATCGTTCCGTACATCAACGAATGAGGGCACACCTGAAGAGTGTTAGATGATAAAAGGAGATCAGGGCTCTAGATGTTGCATGTTGAGGTATTAAAAACAACCCCTATAACGAGAATTGAAGGTTGTAAAAATAACAGGCTTCTTAACGGTAAACCTTTAACTGTTGAGAGGCCTTTTCTATAGCATTGAAGCAACGAAAATGGGTTCTATAATAAATGTTGGGGTTTATACACAATTTGAGTGCATAAAAAAGAGCACGATATCACCCATTCTTTTATACTTGAGTTGTCGAGAAACAAGTATGAAATGGGGATACGTGCATTATGAATTCTAACATAGTTTTACCAGGATTTGAAGAAGTGGTTATCAAGTATACAGAGTTTATAGAAGATAAATTTTGTTTTCATGTGGAGATTCCAGTGATAGGTCACACTTGCCCAAACTGTGGGACCCTAACATCAAAGATACACGATTATAGAACCCAAAAGATCAAACACTTAAAAATGTTTGAACGACAAACC